>NZ_BSQC01000023.1:0-55117 GCF_030268145.1 Brucella sp. NBRC 12950 | reverse complement strand
CTGCTGAAAGCCCAGTCTTCCTTTCCGCGTTCGATTTGAAAAGGGCAAGAGAGGCAAAAATTGTCGCATCTCTAAATTGCCCATGTGTCGCATCTGTATATTGCCGTTATACACATCGATTGCATAAGCATAATTATGGAACCTCGATACGAGCTTACGCGCTTATACGTTTCAGCTACATTAGTATTTCAGATTAGGCGCCGAATGAAGAAGGTGTCGCTGTATCGCGACACCCAAATATATAAAAGAAGCTGGTCCCCCTTTTATCGCGAAATAGCTAACTGTAGTAGCTTTGGCTTTTCCGCTTTACCGTTCCCGAATAACTTCCAAAGTGCCAAATTCATTTCCCCTGTCACCCATTCAAGCTCTCGCACCAACTCTTTCGACTGAACCCTTACCTTATTGACCCAACGTTCTATCTCTGTAATTGCGGCAACATCTAAGATGTCCTCAATTGTACATTGAACCTCACCATTTTGCAGCGACATTACGAGGGAGCCCTGTTCCATTACTTCGCTCTTATCCTCTTTCGTTACGAAAGTCGCCGTGCAGTATGTCCCAGGAATAGTTAATTCATAATCTTTTCTTTGAATTTCGAGCTTCGCAATATTTTGATCTATATGAGCGGCACACCTATAAAATCTAGACACTTCGCTAATCGGTCGGAAAGTCCAACCGTTCAGATAGACTGATAAACTACCATCGACTTTTAACCAAGTCTGACAACCCATTTTGCCACGGTAATTTTGAGTATTTAGTTGTATTGCTTTGTCGGATCCTGACTCTTCGTACAATAGTAAGTTACTAATCCTATTATATTCCGGTATTAAATACTTTTCTATAACTAGATCTTCGTGCAATTCACAGCATAACTTGAATGCGGTACTGTTCTGATCGTCAGCAAATATAGTGAGTGCATCTTCCGCCTCGTCGACCATCACTCTCGTTACACACCAAGCAGCAAAATACTCTTGAAACGAGCGATGAATAAAAAAGAAATAATCACCTTCCCTCGCTATCAAGTTAACCGCTTCGATCATGTCAATTTCAATAGAGCTTTTCTTATCTTGCCCTATACCTAAGTATTTCAGAGACTTTGACAAAATTTCGTGAAAATAATTGTCACCAAATGATACTTGTTTGTCTTGATGTGTCAAAAATGAGAATACCGAAAAGACCCGTTCAAAATCTATTCTATCTAATGCTCTTTCCCGTTCGAAGGCTTGTTTCATTGCGTCGTGCTTTCTGAAAAGGGCATCGAAACACTGCTTATAAAAAATACTTAACTTACTAGGAATTTCCGCATTTTCACCAAATGAAACTAGCATCATCAGTGCCAGAAGAGGGTTCGACAGAAATTCTACATGCTTGTTAAAGAATTCCTCATCAGCACGTTTTTGAAAAGCCGCTTTCGTCGATGGTTCAAAATCTATTCGATCAATCAACTCACAGAACTGTTTATATGTCAGACCTACTACTCTAGCGCATGTGAATCTAATCCAAGAAGAAAATCGCGGATCGTGACGACCTGTTACAACAACGCTGATTGACGGAAATCGCTCCGCCAGATCTAACACCTGTTCTTCAATGATTTTCTTGTCAGCACGGCTCAATTCATCAAATCCGTCCAACAATATTACAAATCTGCCGTCTGAAAGTAAGGCGTGGAACTGATCTTGTGAAAGTGACGCGTTGCCGAAGCAAGTTTTGAGTATATAATCTGTTAGCGATCCAACTTCCGACCGTATGTTTCTCATTTCAGCGAGGAGAGGTACCTTTTCACCCCGCTTTGCTAGAGTGCGCCATAGCGTTCTTACCAGCATCGACTTGCCAGACCCGCCAAACCCTTCAATTACAAAAGATTCACCATTTTCGAGGCGCGCCAGAAGTTCTTTCTCATCTATAGTGTTATTTTCAATCGCGAGAAATGGTTGCACATACACTGACTCAATAGAAACGTTTCTGTGTTGGTCAACAATCGTCCTAACTAGGCCGAGCTGATCAAACCTGCTCCTGAGATATTCGGAAAAAGGCTCATCAAAGCCTTTCAGCCGGAGAGTAACCGAACTCGAGATTGGCTCGACTAGATTTGATATCCACTTCATAATTTAACTCCGGCGATGACAAGAATTGTTGTGAGTGTCGGCACGATAAGGAGAAATAAAGATAACGCCGCAATTACTGCGATTGGCTTCCGTATCTTGGGTAATAGTTCATCTTGAACTTTGTAATTACAGTAATATAAATCTACTTGGCGCTCTTGAGCGGCCTGCCCCATCAGATGGCGTAATCTAAGGTTTGGCTTCAAGACTTCACGTGCGATAAGCACCGCTGATAACTTCTGGTCAACTACCAGATCTCTACCTAGATTTGCCACGACGTTCCTGTTTTCGGCAATTAAAAAATTAATATCCCCAAATAGGTGATTGACTAACTCTCTTGACTGTTCGACAGCTTCCGTTAGCTTCGTTGATGAATCAGCTATAACTATTAGTAATTCTTTTAACTCGGTATCTAAACGCGCCAAGCTTTCGACAGAGGCACAATAGGCTGCGTAGCTGAACGAATCCAATTTCAGTTTCATTTGCATTGGAGACATTAATTGAAACAGGAAGGTTGCAACCCCCATAAGCAAGAGTCCGAAGTAAAGGAACTCCATGGAGTGTTGATGTAACCAAGCAACAATTCCGTAACCCCCACTGATATAATCTTCATGAAACTTCAGATCTAGTCGTCTGCCCAGAGATTGGTTAAAAAGGATAAATGTACCAAGTATTGGTGTTAATATTGTTATTTTAGCCACAGAACTGTTGCATAATGCAGCTAATTCGGACCATTTCATATCTTAACCTCAACGTCATGAACTAAATGATATATCAATCATACTTTTGATAGATTTGCTTGGTACGCAAACTTGTCCATCCGAACACTGAAAATAACAGATCTATATTTTCCTCGATACATTTTAGATGAATCATATTATTTCCCTCTGCTCAGTTTATAGATGGGGCACAGAGGTGGAGTGATTATTTCCGACTCTTGGCCCCAGCTACCCAGTACTCTCATAGAAGAAAAACTTACTGTAACCAAATGGGGATTCTAGATTTTCAGTTTTATTTTTACTAGCTGACCGGCTGCACATTCGTCTTAGTTTTAATGGGGATATTTGGCGACTATTCAGGCAATGAGGTCGACCAAACTTCTCTTCAAATCACAGACTTTTGTACGTTTATCTTGTCATGGAAATATTCGAGACAGTAGCATGAGCCGTAAACTGCGGTTTGCCATTCTCTTTGGTTTCGCCATCTGGTAAGGAATATGCCTCCACCAATGGTCGTGTAGAAGCCGTATATCTGATCCCCAATTTACATCTGCCAGATCTATAGCAGTCTCGTTAAGTGTTAACTGATGCGAAAATGAGCCGCCTTGCGGCGGGCTTAGTCTTTCAGCTGCGTGTTCCGGGACGGTTCCAGATGACGGTGAAGAGATCCGGATCGTCCTGACCGGCTGTCTGTCCGAGATTGGCGTGGACGCGGCGCGGCAGTTCCGGGTTATCGAGCATGATCGTAATGTAGGGTGCTGCGGTGATCTTGTTGATGCGGATCCTGCCGGCACCGACTTTGGCCTGTCCGGACATTATCCGGAAGTCAGGTGCTCCGCTGATCCTGCTGACGGGCATTATCACAATCGGAGCGTTGAGGGTAAGAGTGGTGTGTTTGCCGTGATAGGAACCGTCTTCTTTGCGGATAACATGACCAATGTTGGCCATTTTCTTTGTCCTTTGACCGTCGGGTGAATTCCCGTCGTGCAAATCGAATGACACGCCGCAACAGCGGGCTCTGCAGGATGCGATTAAATCAATTTTGCAGCGTGAGCGGTCGCAAAGAAGACAAAGCCGGGGAAAATTGGCGCTGCTCTGGCATAATCGTCCTCTTGCAAAGCCCGCGCGGTGTGTCAGATTTTGCAATCGTCGGAATTCATGCCTGTCGGCCAAAGAACACAACGTCAGCGTCGTGAGGAGTTCATCCAATGAGACGAGCCGCTATGCGGCGCATCGGAACTGCACGCCACAGCCTATAGCCCGTTCTGCCCCAAGACGATAGTGAACGCTTTGATCGAGTCTGCGGGAGAGAAAGTGGAGTCGGCTGTTTCTCTGCAGGAGTCGCACCTTATTCGACTTTCGCCTCGCTGCGGTAATCTGATGTTAGAGCGTGCAAGAACTAATTCCCTAGCATGCAAAGTGATCAGACAACGGCCTTTTCAGGTGAAACCGGAAGGATGCTTCTGGTAAGCATCCTTCCGGTTTGCCGGGTTGGCACATGAGCCGAGGGTTTCGCTCACTTTGGGAAAAAAACGCGGGCCTGTTGTTGCATGGCCCCTTCGCATTCCCGTTCACATAATGGCAAAAGCGAACACAGCGAAAAATCGCAGTTTATAGCTATCATTATTGCCTTGTGTATTCGTAAGATACGACGATAACTGGTTATCATCCTATCCGAGCTGCCTTGACGGTTTTAACCGGAATGAAAAGACGAAGTGGACTTGAAGGCAAAGACGTAAATCCGAATCTTTCGGTATAGAGCCTCAGCCTTCGCGCAGTGTTCTTCTCGTCGCCGCAATCTAACACATCGAGCATTATAACGCTTATGCCTATCTGGTCGGAAATCATAACGATCCGTTCCATGGCATCAACAAGAAGGCTTTCTCCGAATCCTTGCCCCTGAAAACGACTGTCCACACCAATCATTGAAATATATGCGGCGGGGATTTTGCCGTGGCTTGGTCGGTTTTTGGCATAGTGTCCGGGAAGATCGCTGTAATTGACGGAATGAACATTGAGCGCATAAAAGCCAATCAGTCTGTTTGCGGCATCCGTCAGCACAAAGACACGAATTGCATCTGCTTTAGACAGCTTGTTCGCCGTAAGCTTAAGGAAATTATCAACTTGCGGCACGCCGCAAGAAAAAGCCGATCGATCATGTTTGGCTGGATCGAACGGCTCAATAATAATCAGATCATTACTACCTTGTGTCACCTGGAAACGACCGTCTTCCTATGCCGGGCAAACGCCGCCTTTAAATCTGCGGTCGGCTCCGGAGGATTATCAAGAAGCATAAAGAATGCTTCATGGTCTACGGGTTGCAAGAGCGTGTGCTCATGCGCAGCAATGGTTTCCATCGCTGCCTTGTAAGCCGCACTCATGGTGAAGACTGAATCATCTACACCGGAAAGAGCCGCCGCGCGCTGTATGGCCTTCTTGATCCGAGGCTTGGTGCGAAAGTTCATCCTTTCGCTGCTCTTTTCGTTAATATCGCTATCTTCTTCACGGAAAGCCAACATGTCAGCCTCCTTAAATTCGTTGTTACTGCCTTTTTGTACGCCAATCAGGCGTACAAGTCAATAGCAGGCGGTATCATGCTGCCGCGTGGGGCATCTCACCCGGCCAGCGCATGTCCGCACGCCAGACTCACACAACGCCTTTAGTAGCCGAATTAGGTCAATGGTTTCAGGCACAGCATCGATCTGATCTTCAAGGTCGTCAGCTGCCGATAATGGAAAGCCAGCAGAACGACCGTCGCCGATAAGGAAACTACTCACCCTGCAGAAAAGAATAACACTGGACTAAAACCTGTATCACTGATGACGACTGACATGCCGGAAATTTTAGTCAGTAGCTAATTTTTCTAATCGCAATTATGATCCGATCGTGACGATTTTTCACGAGAACCAAGGTTGGGTTGAAGCGCATAAGCCCATTCCTATTGATGAGAACGAGCCATTCTTTTTCCAGCAAATAATTTTTCATTCGCCAGACAGTATTGTAATTGACGGCGGCCCATTTTGCGACGGAATCGGAACTGACAATTGTGGCGTCGTCATAATGATTATCGATGAGGAAATCCAACATCCCAGGCCATTTGCTGCGCTTGAACACCGGGCTTGTTTTAATTTCTTTCACGATTCTTGAATTGACGCCGCTAAAGGGCCGGCCCCAGCGCATCAGCTTGTGGTGAACCATCGAAGAACACAAGCTTATGCTTTTATTTAGATTTTTCCTTCATTGCACTCAATTCTGTGGATAGGTTGTCTATGTTGGGCAATCAGACCTAATAGACTTTCGCCTATCTCCATTTCTAAATCTCAATACTCAAAGCCATAATCAATAGCAGTTCTTGCCTTATAGCGAGGACGACAGGGCCTTAATGAGCCTGCTAATGCCGAGCGGATGGCGCGAAACGCGCTGGATGGACGATATTTAAAGAACCGCATAGCGCCGAAAGCAAATGCAGCGATAATTAAAACCGTAAACGTCCACCACCGGATGTGAAAAAAGAACAATGGTAGAAAGAGTACAAAATACCCATCCAACATAAAGAAGGATGAACTTCGCATTGTTTCACGCCATTCCACCGTTCTGCCGAAGATGTCGGAGTGATGGCTCATTCTGCTGCCTCTTGCGACTGTAATTGAACCGCGTGAGGCATTGGCACGCCCTGCAAGAACAAAATACCGATCGTGTTGCCTGCATTGAGTTTAACAAGTGGACCTTTGGGCGCTAAACGCTCGATATCCTGGGCCATGCGCTGACCGACTTTGCCTGCACCTGCATAGAGCCCTTGCTCAAATCGCGGCTTTTGCTGGTTCATCATTGCATAGCCGGGGCCATAAATGATGGAGCGACCGCTTTTAGCAAGCGTTGATCCCAGCCCCTCGATGAAAGATGCGGCGATCAAAGGCGCGTAACGCGCAAAGTAACGCCGATCGACTTCGGATTGCACGGCTATCGATCCCGTAGCGGCATCCACGGCATAGGCTGAAACCTGCGTTTCCGAGCCATCGGGGAACACCATGCGGTTAAATTGAACGATCAACGCGTTCGTTGTGTCATTCTGTTTGATTTCGCCGATCATGCGGGCTTTATACAAAGGACCTTTTTTCATGATCTCGACAACAACGGGACCGGGTGTGTCGGAGTCGGTACTGTTTATGAGACGCGCAAAAGCAAATTGGCCAGCATTGATCGCGTTGTTGGGTGAAAAATCTTCGCCCCCTATTTGCTCCTGAGCTTTTTGTGTACGGTCAAGCACCGCCTGCTTACGCTGCGCGGGGGTCTTATAAAGATCCTGATTGAGAACAATGGTGTTTGTTGATCCGGCAACACCCCAACCCCGTTCATATTCGGTTGCCTTGGTAGCAATCCGGCTCGCTAACTGATTGATCCGCGAATAGTCCACTGCAGGCTGTGGCGACGCAGCCGCCTGTGTCGTAACGACTGGCGATCTTGCGTCTTGCTCAGGCTCATTGGCTGGAGCAACAGGCTTGCGGAAATTGGTCAGTGGTTTTGGTTTGTCGTCAATGTCGCGCAATGGTTCGTCAGGTGTTGCAACGAAACTCTCGCCGTCTTGCTCGGCCTTTTCTGCATTGCGACGATTGACCGTATCAAGCGTCTCTTTATAGCGCTGGCTTTCTGCGAGCTGCTTGCCTGCCGGTGTCGTATCAACCGAGGGTGGTCTGGATATGCGGGAATTGCCCAGCTCCTCAGTATGCATTGCTTTAAGCAAGGTGAGGCCAACCCCGCAAACGAGGACGGCTCCACCGATCAAATAGAAAGTCGAATTAAAACGTGCACGATTTTGGCGATTGATAACCGACTGTTCAAGACCGGACTTTGGCGCCTCTACAGTTGGCGTTACAGGTTCTGGGGCATTTTCGGTCAATTTGAAATCCTCACACGTTCGATTGTACCGTTGCGGGAAATGAGAGCGACGGGGGATTTTTTAATTCGATAAGCGTGAACACCGCCGGGACCGGTCAACACAGATGACCAGGATGGTGAAACAAGCGTGTCCTGTGTACGGAGAAAGTAATCACCGGAATAGGTCCACACATCTGTATCGGGGTCCGTGGTGCGAAGCTGAACGGCACCCTTTGGCAACCCTGCCCCTTGAACAAAAGCCATCATGACACCGTCGCTGGGTGCGACCTTGGCGGATACTGTCGTCGGGTTCACAGCCGCATTAGGGCCATAGCCTTCGACGGTAATATCCCGTCGTGCCAAGGCTGTGTTCTGACTGGTCTTAAGATTGAGAACGATTGGCCTGCTTTCTTCAACAAGAGAGACGATCAGGTTTGAATAGCCGTGCGATTGCAAGGCGCTGATTGCGAGCTTGTTTGAGCCTTCCTGAAGTGCGTAGACCTGAAACCTGTCGGCACGTCCAACAACATAAGACGCCACAGGCCATGCTTTGCCGGTGCGATCATAAAAACTGATAACGGAAACTGTGTTGGGAGCTGTGGATATCGCGGACACAGCTTGATCAGGCTTTAAGGATAGCCGGATGGCATCGCTCATCAGTCGGGGTTGTTCGCCCGATGGTGGCTCGGATGCTGCTTTCTCAATATCATCCACACGCTTGCGATAGTCACGGATCATCTCGGGCGTCATCGGCATCAAGGATTGAACGGCTGCGCCATAGGCGGTTATCACTTCTGGTGACAACGGCTTATCGAGTTCGTCCAGCGACTGCAAAAGCCGGTCTGTGCCGATGATAGGCGGCAACTCGTCTTTCTTGGAGCCGTTCTGACTGGGACGCGCCATGGGTGCTTGTCCGAAGCGGGTCGGATCCTGCTTTGATGAAGCCGGTGGGTCAGACTTGAGGTTTTGTGGCGAAGCTTTCTGCTCCGGCAAAACCGCAACAGGGATATTATGTGTCGATTGCGCAAATGCGGGACCAGCCAGCAGGTTCAACAGTAACAGCGCGGGAAGGATTGCGGTTCTCATGTTTATGCTCCGGGAGCTGCATTGAAGTTGGCAACGGCAATGGCGCGTGGATATTCGTTGGTCTTCATCCGGGTCAGCGTCATCGTCACCATGAAATTCTGTCCCGTGATCTGACTGGATGACTGATAGGTCACGCGTAAAGGCAGCTGCACGATCCAATTGTAGATGCCCTCAGGGTTCAGCCCTTCCCTGACGATTACCGCTCTTTGTGCAATGGCTGTCGTGTTCAGTCTCTGGTTTTTGACAAGATCGATCTGACCGCTTCGATTGAGGGCATCGACAAACGAGTTCCAGCCAACTGGCACCGCGAAATAGGGCTTCATGTCTTCAAATTCGGCCCGATAATTCGAGAAAGAATATGTAAGTGCCCGCGTTGCCGCTTCGGTTGCAAAGCTGGCAATTTCTGCCGGGCTCAAATATGGCTCAGTCAAAGGAATAAGCCGCGTAATGCTTCCAGACGCATTGGTGGCAAAATAGACGGGCGTGGGCCTTGATATAGCCAGGAGCGTTGCAGCCGTCGCACAAATAGCAGTTGTGGCTGCAAGGCTGATCGCAATAAACGTCATGCGCCGATAAGCAGAACGATAGGTTTCTGCTCTAATCAGTACAGATTCAACACGCCCATAATCGTTACTGCTCATTTTTTCCCCTGCCGTCGGCTTTTCCAGCACTCACAATGGCTTTGATCTTTTCCTCGCTGATCTGACCATAGAAAATCTGGTTACCCTGATCGGTCTTGTAGAGATAGAACGGAACGCTGTTTAAGCGGTTCTTGCGAAACCATTTGACGTTCTTTGTCATGGCCTTAATGACATTCTTGTCCATCTGATTGACGGGTAAGGGTGTGCGTTCCGGCTCACCGTTGAGCATGTCTTCACTGTGCTTGATGAATGTCTCGCCGGGGTTTTTGTCTTGAACAAAACTGACGGCGAGCTGAAACGATAAGGCAGACAGAACCGGTGTCGGGATGATGCGCAATTCAATCTCGCCACGATCCAAGTACGGCTTCAGCTCAACCAGTGACTTTGCGCAGAACGGGCAACGGGGATCGGCAAACATATAGAGGACTGGCGCGCCCTCTTCGAACCTGTTCGCCTGTATCCACATGGAATAGCTATCGGCCTGATCGCGCAGTTCGGCCAGTGTATTAAATGTTGGAGCCGATGGATCATCCATGCCGCTCGCAGCGCGTGCGTCAAAGGTGGCCGTTGTCGATGCTGGTGGTAAGCCACGAATTGTTGGCACAGTCTCCGCTTCTGGCACCGGTGGCTTTGTTGGCGGTACTTTATCGTTCCGCGTTGCAGACCTTGGCTTGAGTGGATCCACTGAAGTGAGTGACGCAAAAATATCTTCCCCTTCCGGACCGAAGATCTTGCCTCGGATCAGCAAGCCCTCCTCTGTCGTAAAAGCGATTTCAGGGCGTTGATCAGGCAACAGAATGGACCAGACTTGCAGACCACCCATTTTGAACAACAGTTTTGTTTTTAAACTCTCTTCGAATAATACCCTATGAGCATAATCAGATATTTGAGTATCAATCTTGTATTCTTTTGTATTTAGTTGAGCATTTGCGTTGCTTCCGTATCCAATAAGTAGAATAATTAATAATTTAACTCCCAATTTATTGCTCATTATATATATACTCATGTATTATATTGGAATTATCTTTAAATTGATGTATTAAAAATAAATATACAAGTTAAAACTGCCGCATTGATAATTTTTAGAACCGAACGATTTTTTAATCACGATTGAGAGGCAAGCATGAGTGTTGAGTGGGAGAACGGCGACGATAGAGATGGCTTTGCCTTGCAAATGCTTGCGGTTGTCGTCGTCTCAGCAATTATTTCCGCCATTGGCGGTTGGGGCCTGGCCAAGCTCACGCATGGACCCTCCCCCAAAATGGATCGCTCAGAGATAACAGCGCTCCAGCGAAAAACAGCCGCGTTTGAAGACAGTCTGAAACAGCAGGTTTTAGAAACGGCAACGTTGCGCCGTCAGCTGGCAAACCTCACCAGTGAAAACGGCATCATTGTCCGCCTTGTCGGGCATGTGAAAGCACTCAAAGAGCGTAACCAGCTGCTGACGGAAATCGTCATGCAACAACAGGAGAATGTTGGGAGCAGAACAGGGATTTCAGCAAACGGCCTCACCATGACGGGCGCCGAAGGAGCGGCTTTAAGCGAGCAAAACATCGCTTCACCCACCCGGCTTATGGTGGTCACGCCATCAAAGAATTCGAAAGCTGAACCGGAGAAAACAACATCCACGAAAGAGGCTGTTGAAGAGGGAGAATAATGCATGGAGGGACTTGCCGGACTGATGGAGCGTGCCGCAGCCCTCATGCCACCGTTTCAGTCTTTGGTGGTTGCGATTGTCTATTGTATTGGGCTTTTGTGCGCACTTAATTCTCTGCGTGGCTTTGCGGCTGTCAGTGACCGTAGCCTTTCACCCAGGGGCTGGTCTCAAGCTGGGTGGCAGGGGCCTGCATTTCTCTTCGTGTTGGCGGTGGCGTTTGTTTCGCTCTCGAGTGTCATGTCCGTATTTCTCATGTCAATTTTTGGCATGGATCAGACATACGCTGCCAGTGAAGCTTTTGCTTATGCACCTCAGCTCCTGAAGCCTGCCAATAACGAAATGGGGCGCAAGGTTATTATATCCGTAATAAGAATAATTCAGTTTATCGGATTAATCGCATTCGTACGCGGCATATATATAGCAAATCTATCGGCAATATATCCAAACAGAGGCATGATATCAAAAGGCATGACACATATTGTCGGCGGGATATTTGCAATGAATTTAGTAGCATTTCTTGAGATTTTAGAAAAGTTTTTACTCAATACTTAGAGGCCATTTTTTATGACGAAAACCCAGGCAATTTTATTGGCAAGCACCGCGACCATTGCCAGCGCACCGGCGGTGGCTGCATCTTCTGGCGGCGTTGGCGACATGGCATCAAACCTGCGCACCGAGGCGGTTGGACCTATCGCGGATCTGATCGGCTCCCTCGCTTTCGTCTTTGGTGTGATTGCAGGGATTATAGGCTTGTGGATGTTATTTCAACACCGCCGCAATCCCCATGACCCAAACAACAGCGTCGGCAAAGCAATTATGTCGTTTTTCGTGGCTGCGGGATTGATTGGCATCCCAAGCTATCTCGGCGTTGGGGTTGCAACCTTCTTTGGCTCCGGAGCCACAACCACATCTGTTGATGGCTCTTTGCGATCGATAAACTGATGGCAATCATACGCGATACACTGAATGGACTTGCTTATCTCCTGAGCGGGTCTGTTTTGCGTAAAACTTTGGAAAGCTACTGCCGTCTTGTCACCGTGACGGGCGACCACGTGCTGGTGGCCGATGACGGCTCGCTTGTCAGTCTATTCCGCCTGGAAGGCTGTCGGTCCATAAAAGGATCGGCAGAACTTTCAGAAGATGTAGCAAAGCTACGTTTGTCACTGGCGTCACAGTTCGGCACACGTGGTTTCACCCTGCAATTCTGGTTTGGTCATCTTCCTGATGTTGGCCTCGCGGAACTTGAGAATATTCTGGCGGGAACCCTCAACATTGCGCGGGGAGCTGAGCTTGATGTTAATGACCTGATCGAAGAGCGCCAAGCCCGTTTGCCCGACAAGCTGAGCGGCGAACGTGCCTATATCGTCTTGTGGTCACGGCCGACAATGCTGTCGCGCGAAGAAAGCCGTACTTCAGCGGCAGTCCTCAATGACGAGATCAAACAGCTTCCGCCCGCAGTAACAGCACAACTCCCCATACCGGCACTGCCGGCGCTTCTAACCCGGCATGACGCACTTGTTGAATCGCTTTCACGCGAGACTAAACGATGTGATTTTGATGTTGAATTGCTGAATGTTCGTGAAGCACTAGCCGAAATCAAGGGCGTTCTGAACCCGGAGTTTCTCGCTGCTTCAAACGACTGGACGCCAGTTTTGCCTGGAGATTATTTGCGGGCAAAAATGCCCAACACCGATATCGAGCTGCAAGGCAAGGATTTCTCGCATCTCCTATGGCCGTCGCTTACCTCACAAATCATGTCCGAAGACAGCACTCTGCTCAATGACCGCGTGTTTGAATTTGGTAGTAAAATCTATTGTGGCTTTGACATTGTTCTTGGTCCCGAACAGGTCGTGAATTTCAACGATCTGATCTCGCGCATTCTTGATCAGCGCCGCAAGATTTCATGGCGGGTCTCGATGCTCGTTGATAGCGGTGGATTTCAAGGGCAAGTTTTCAAAGAGAACTATGTCAACCTGTTGAGCTTTACAGGTCGCATCACCAATGGCCGCATTAAAAAGGCTTTCGAGACGGCACGAGCCAAGGACGGCGATGGTGAAACCGTTGTTCGCTGGCGGGCATCCTTTGCCGCATGGTGTGATCAGGGCGATGAAAAGCAGCTTTTGTCCGATATTGCGACTTTGCGCCAAACCGTACACGGTTGGGGTAATTGCCAGACAGATATGCAGGTTGGCGATCCTGTTGAATGTATCATGTCATCGGCATTGGGTATCAGTGCTGCCTCAACTGCGCCCGCTGCATCAGCTTATCTTTCCGATGTATTTGCGCTGGCTCCATTTGCGCGACCGTCCAGTCCCTGGCGCCGCGGATCGATCCTGTTTCGCACGCATGACGGGAAATTATGGCCGTATAATCCCGGTTCTTCGCGCCAACTTGGTTGGGTTGATATCATCGTGGGTCAGCCCGGCACTGGTAAATCGGTGCTATCAAACTCAATGAACCTGTCGATTGCACTGTCGCCGCAAGTCGGGCGTTCAAAAACCGGCACATCCTTGCTGCCCCGTATATCGATCATCGACATTGGACCATCGAGTGAGGGGTTCATCAATCTGCTCAAAGAAGCTCTGCCGCCTTCGCGTCGTCACGAGGTTATGCATCTCCGCCTGCAAAACCGTGAGCAATATGCAGTCAATCCGTTTGATCTCCAATTGGGCATGCGCAAACCATTTGCCTATGAACTGGAATATCTGGTCAACCTCATTTGTCTTTGTTGCACGCCAGATAACCGGGAGAGCCCATATGATGGCATCAGTGCTTTGGCGCGGGCAGCCATTCTGGAGGCTTACGAATATTATTCCGATAAAATCGCACCAAAGCGCTATGCAGCAACGGATAGTGTGGATGTTGATACGGCGCTTAAAATTCTTGGCTTTGAATTAGACAGTGCGACCACCTGGTATGAAGTGGTGGACTTCCTGTTTCGGAACGGCAGATATCACGAAGCCACACTCGCGCAACGATTTGCCGTTCCGGTACTGGCCGATCTCGTCAGCATGTCCAACAGGGAAACGGTCAAGGAACCGTTTCGTGAAATGCATGTGGAATCGACCGGTGAAACGGTTGTTGTTGCATTCCAACGCATGATTACAGCGGCGTGCCGCGATTTTCCGCTGCTTGCCTACCCGACCCGTTTCAGCGTGGCCGGTGCGCGTATTATTGCCTTTGATCTGGAAGCGGTTGCCACCAATTCGGGCGCTCACGCACATCGGCAATCGGCAGTCATGTACATGCTGGCCCGCCACACCATCACAACCGATTTCTGGCTGCATGATGATGACCTGAAGGATGACAGCATCCCGCCAAATATTCGCGCCTATCACGCACAGCGCGTGAGCGATAACAAGCAGATGCATAAGCGTCTGGCCTATGATGAGTATCATAGGACGGGAGGGCTGACCTTTTTTCGTAAGCAAAATCAGAATGATGCTCGTGTGGGACGCAAAACCGGTGTTCAGCAGGTCTATGCATCGCAGCTCATTGAGGATTTTGACAAGGAAGTTCAGGAGCTCGCGAATAATTTCTTCTTCTGCAATGTGCCAACTGAAAGTAGCATTCAAGCGCTCGGCAAGACCTACAACCTTTCGGAAACGGTCAAAAATGTATTGCGTGGCCTGAATGGCCCGATCTCGGGCCAAGGTGCGCCATTTGTTGCGATGATGAAGCTCAAAACGGGGCGCTACATTCAGTCTCTCGTCAATGATATCGGCCCGATTGAGAATTGGGCCCTCTCCACCACGCAAGATGATACCGCTCTCCGCGCGCTGCTCTACGAAACCTTTGGCCCAAAAATGGCACGCCGCGTTCTCGCAAAACGCTTTCCGACCGGAACCGCTACTGAACTCCTTGAAACGCGCAAAGCAGAAATGGAAGCGCGGGGGCAGACTGTAGATGACCGCGCCAAAGACAACATTATCCGAACGATTGCCGACGAAATCATAAGAGGGTTCCGTGATGTTTAAGACGATATTTTCAATTGCAATTGGTTTCACGCTTGTGCTGGCGGGAATGACGCCAGGTCAGGCAGACACGCCAAAAAAAGCAGGAAATGAGCAGCAGTTTCTTCAATATCAGCCCGATCTGACGATCAAATTTGATGGCTCGGACCCACAAGCAACCTCGGTCGCCCGGAAAATGTACGGACACCAGTTTAGATATGTGGAAGCAAAGCGGCTGTGGCTGAAAGAGCCAGATGCGGGCTTTGAGCAAATGGTCCTGAAGCTTTCAACGGAAAAAAGCTGCACGGATGATTGCCTTTATGCTGTTTTGTTTCACGACGACAAGCAATGGCTGGAACTATGGCGCGGCAAAGCGAAGAACCTTCAGTTTGGCCCGGTTGGAGATAATGGGCTTCGCGGCATCTATGACGGAACCCGTATGTGGAAATGGACGGGTGATGAATACTGGCCTCAGCTTGCCGAAACTAAATTCGACTTTCGTCCGATTAAACCCGTCGAGAAAGCAGCTGTCGATAAAGACCTCGCAAGAAAATCCGACGATAGACGCAGCGACACAAAATACTCTGTGCTTGACCTTCCGCTTAACGATGGAAACGGAGCAATCATATCAATCAGTAGCTTATATTATTGCGGTCAAACACTCTGCACAGTGTTTGTTCTCGACGAAAGGGCGAAAATCCTTGCAAAATACGGCTCGATGGAAGGTCAAGCTGGCGCTTCCTCTCTTCGCGACGCCAACAATAATCCATTAGTTGAAACTGTGAGCTTCAACGGGCTCAACCTTTATAAAATTGGCTCTGATACCCCTGCCTATGAAATTGCGGCACAAAAGCCCACAATTGCAGGGAAGAAGCGCAAATGAACCTTCGCGCAATTTCCCTCCCCACTATCATAACCCTTCCCTTATGCGTGACAGCTGTTTCAGCACTTGCTGATTACAATCAGGATGTCGCGAAATTCGAAGGCGGGGACTCCTACTCTGTGATGAACAGTAATGCATCCTCTGCACTCGGCAAATATCAGATCACCGCTGGCACGTGGGAGAACCTCGGATATCTCACCTATAACGGTAGCGGTAGCAAATCTGATTATTCGAACTATTCCTTCACGGATAAGGCCAAGAATTCGGGCGTGAGTTCGCTCAGTGATCTTAGGAACTCCTCGGCAGGTGCTGCTTTACAGGATAGAGCCAATCAGGAATTGGCATCAAGCAACTGGGCCACCATGAGCGATCAGACGCGTGGGTTGGTCGGGCAGACTGTCAATGGTGTGGTGATGAGCCAGGATGGCTTACTGCAAGCGGCGCACTTTTTAGGTGCCCAGGGCCTCAACGACTGGGTAGCTAGCGGTTTTGACCCAAGGGTATTGCCGCCAGCGTATTTGAAGGCGAATGGCTTCAAATCCTATGAGGAATTACAAGCCTATCTGATGAACCGCATAGCAGGTGGGGCCGGTAATAGCGCACTAGCCGGTGATCAAGGGACAGGTGGCGCCCCAATGTATCAGGATACTGCCGGTTTCCCTGGCATCGGCAGTGTGCGGCCTGTTCTCATACAAGAAAGACCGCCGTTTCAAGGTGAGAAAGGGACATTATGATGCGCAATTTACTTTGCAGCATGATGGTACTTGCTGCCTGCGTTCAGGCGAGTGCCGACCCGATGGACAGCCTGTTTGCCAATTCCGGCGAAGCTTGCCTTCCTGCTGTGAAGGTCAATCTTAAAGATGCTATCCGCAACGGTATTGAAGGTGAAGTAAAGCGGCGCGAACAGGCTTTAAAAATGCCCGCACCATTGGCGGGTTTAAGCTGTCTGGACAGTCTGATGGATGTCAATCTCGATACAGCCATCCAACTACCAAGCCTCAACAGCTTGTTCAACGGGGCGCTGTCAGACGCACAAAACCAAGTCTGTTCAATGGCGCGAGATCAAATCGCAAAAGTTACAGAACCGCTTCAGAATGCCTTTAGCATTCCGCCGATCCACGGATTAAATCTACCCGGTACTGGCGCAAATGGCGGACCTGATATCGATTTCGGTGTCAGTAACGGAGCTATAGGCCAATACGGCGCCGACATTGTGAACACTGGCCCTCGTGAGAACGCCCAAACCATAATGGACGAACTCTATCGCGGTCTTTACGGAGGAGCGATGTGATGAAGAAGCGCAACTCTTATATGGCCGCATCACTGTTCTCTATTTTGGCAGGAACCAGTGCAGCCTCTGCAGCCTGCGACTGCCGAAGCATCCGCAATATCGTCAATGATGGTGTTGAACGTGTCAATGAACATACAACCGATGTCGGCAAGTCAATTTCTCAGACCATCCTTGATGGCGTTGCGCAGTTAAGTGCCTATTCAAGGCGCTCGACCGAAGCCCAGAAGCGTATCACTGAAGCCGCTCAGGTTAATGATGTGACCCGCGAAAAGCAGATTGCACGTGGACTGGCAGAGAGTGGCCGCTATGATCCCGCTCCTTCTGCCTGCGCCGATCTTTCGGGGATATTCAGCATTGGCAAAGCTGGCGGTGGCATGGGTCTGAGTGGCAAGGACATTACCAATGCCTCCAGAAACTGGTCCTACGGCAATGAAGATATCGGCGCACCCGTTGCCCAAGGTGGTCTGGCCGTTGCCAACGCGATCATTACCGACCGTGACCGATTTAAGGGCACTGGCGGCTTCGCCGATCCGACTTCAGACGCACGTCTGATCACCGATGCGATAACCCTTGATACAACCAAAAAGGAAATCGCAGGCGCACAGATCCGCCTCGTTAACAATATTGTCGACCCAGTACCGGCAAAGCCGATCACAGCGCTTGAGGCAAAGTCCCCTGCTGGTAAAGCACAGATTGCGGCGCGTCAGGTTGATGCCAGTAGACGTTCAGCCGCACACGCAATCATGAGCTACCTCGGTGATCTGGTCACACCAACCGGCAGCTCAGAACTCGCGGCCTGGGCGAAAAAGGCCGCACCCCAAGGCTATCCCTATGCGATTGGAGATCAGGTCTCGCAGCTACAAGCCATGGACATTTTTGTCCGTTCGCGTTTTTCCAACGCGAGATGGCATGAACAGATTGCCCAGATGTCACCAGATGCCATTCAACGTGAACAATTGCTGGCAACAGCCCTGACCCAGCAAATTGAATGGATGCGGTTTGATCTAGAACGACGCAACGCAGTCGCGCTTGCAGCCCTCCTCTCATCTACTCTCGACGATCGCGATACCCAAGCGACCAGCATTCCGATTGCTCCGGGATCAGGCGGCACGTGAGTTCAGACAAGTCATGCTGGAGAGGGAAATTTATATGCAGGATAATGCCAGTAAGCGACGATTTGGATCTATCCGCAGCTATTTATCATGGCGCGGAAAAACATACCGGGACATCGGGCGCGGATCTCGTTTTGGATTAAATGCAAGCGCCGGAGGTTTAAATGCATTTCGTCTGCTCAATCGGGCTCAACAGGGCAGTTTTACGTTTCAGGACAAAGACGGCGGATATGAGCGATTCTGGCGGCTTGTCGGCACATTAGGTGAGGATGCGATACAGCAAGCACTTTATAAGTGGGATCGTGAAACCCTTATATTTCTGATGGCATCTGCGATTTTTATGGCGCTCATTCCCGCATTTTATTTCTTTTTCCACCTCACACCGACTGGCTTATTCAGCCTCCTGTTCCTGGCTATCGCATTTATCATTCTGGGATGTCGTGCCTCGTACCGGGCATGGCAACTGAAACAACGGCGAATGGGATCTCTGCGCGATTTCCTCTTTGGTCAGGACCTTGGGGCAACCGAAATCAGAGGGGTTGGCGATGATTAAGCGTCTCTTGGGCTTGTTAGCTTTCTTTGCCACGATGGCCGTTTCCAGGGCTCATGCTGCCTCCGAGATCAATGTTGTCGACATTATCAGCGGTAAAGGCGATACGCGCACAAACTCCTATCTGAACATGATTTTTGGCCCCCTGTTCGATGGGCCAAACAAGGAAACACTGATTTCCGCTCTCATATTCAATTTTAACGTGCTGTTCTTCTCCATCGGCCTTGTCATCTTCCTCTATAATATTGTGACCGCCACTGTTGATACGGCCAACGAAGGAGAGGTTCTGGGAAGCCGATATTCGACCGCATGGGTTCCGATCCGCATTGTCCTTGCAGCAGCAGCGCTCGCTCCTGTCATGCCAGGCGGTTATAATTCTGCACAGTATATTTCTGCCTACGCAGTAAACGTCGGTACCGCCGCCGCAACCTTCTTTTGGGATCAGACGGCAGACATAATCGTAGAGCAGAAAATTCCGGTTTTAGCAGCCGAAACGGATGGGCCGGATGGTCAGTTCCTGCAATCCCTGTTTCGTATGGAACTCTGCCGCGCCGTCTATAATCTGGAAGTCGCCAAGGGCGGTAACAACATGGATGGTGTTGCAAGGCACTGGGTTCTCCAATCCGGTGTCCACGTTCTTGATTACAGCCTGCCGACACAAGCTGGTGCCTGCGGAAAGATTACGCTGCCGACCGAGACTGTCGGCTTTCGTCGCATCGCCGAAACCGCTCAAACAGGTAAAGACGATCTCAACAAGAGCTCCAGTGACAAGTTCAATGATTTCCTTGCTGACATGCAGAAGAACGTAGACATGATGGCCGATGAATTTGCGCCCGTAGCCGATCTTCTGGCGCAAACCGTTTCCAAGCGACAGCCCCTACCCCCTTATCGCAACCTTGCTCTTGACATGAAGAAATGGCGCGAAGCTCAAAGCCAACTGCTGCGCAGGTTCATCGGCACAGATCGTCTCAATCAAGTCGCAAAAACAACCTTCAATCAGACTGAGGACATCACCGTCATAACTCCTGGCGCAAGCACGGATCAAAAACTCTCAATCAATGTGAAGAACGGTGGCTGGTCACAGGCGGGCTTTTATTATCAGCTGATATCGCGCATGTCGTCCGACGCCAATGCGGTCGGTTCAATGATGCCAAGCGTTACGCCGGGCGGCGCTATTGGTGGCGCGGCCAATCCGCATGGTCCTGTCGTCAATGCCGTGGCGTCTCAATATGCGGCTCAGAATAGTTACTGGTTCGGCTCTGCCGAAGGTGATGCCAAGAAATTCCTCAACCAAATTACCGCGACTTACAATGGCACGGTAGACTGGTGGAATGAATCCGTCACGCGCAGCGGTATCAGAGCCTTCACCAATGAGCGTCTGGCGTTTGCCGACAATGGCGGCGATTTGGCCAATATCCTGCCTCCATCAGGTGGCCTGTTGGAGAGCATCGCGCTTTTCGCACCAAACTCATCTGTCTCAGATCCCATGAATGCCATCGTACTACTCGGCATTCAATTGACGACACTTGCAGCGGTCACAACGGCAGCAGTTGTGTTCTTCGGTGCTATGCCGTTTGTGGGCGGTGCTGCCACTACGCTCGGGACAATTATTGGACCAGCCCTGCTGGCGTTGATGGCTTTGGGGAGCACAATGTCGTTTGTTCTGCCGCTGATGCCGTCCATCATTTGGGTTCTGGCAATCATGTCGTTTATTATTCTTATTATAGAGGCCATTTTTGCAGCACCACTTTGGGCCATCGCACATCTGTCTATGGGCGGACATGGCTTTGTCGGTTCTCACGCCCGCAAGGGTTATGTCCTGCTTCTTTCCCTGCTGCTGACACCCACGCTGATGATCTTCGGACTATTAGCTGGGATGATTGTATTTCGGATTGCTGGAAATGTGCTCAATGCCGGCATGTATTACGCCCTGACATCCTCGCAATCCCTCGTCGCAGATAGCTGGGCTAGCTTCGGTTGGTATGCAGGAATTCTGGTCGTCGGCATTTTTATGGCTTTTGTCTACATAGCCATTATTGAATTATCGTTTTCTCTGATCGCGGGATTTCCAGGTCGTGTATTCCGATGGTTTGATGAAATCGGCGATCAGCTCGACAGCCAGTCATCCTTGCGAGCCGGGTTAGGTGCCGCTGCGCAGTTTAAAGGAACAAATTTTGGTGTCTCGAGTACGACGATTGGTGCACTCGGCTGGAACCAACGTCGGTTGAATGCGAACAAAGGTAAGGAAAATTCGGACAGCGATAAATCGCCCTGAACTAAGGCAGACGTGCTTTTGGCGCGCTAGTCAAATGGCAAGCAATACTTACGAACCCACATTCCACATAGGAACATAATGGGAATAACCAGAAACATGACAATCTTGAGCCAGGTCATCGTACCCGTATCATCCAAGAGAATTCGCATTGGTCCAATTCCCATCGAGAGCCCAAAGACTAAAAGCAAGCCAATACCGGGTATCATGAATACAAATGCTATTGGCACGAAGATCAAAAATCGTACTGCCTTTTCCGTTTTTGATATCGGGCCATATGCCTCACGATCAAAGACTGGCTTAAGATATTTTGGAAACATAGCAATTCATCCCGGAACAGGTTTGGTTAGCATATCCCTCAATATATCATTTTAACTTTTGTCTCGGTCAGCCCAACATCTTGCCCAAAAGACCGTCCGTCCGCCTTTCGTAAAAAGCCGATCCCAAATGTTCGCGCGCGGTTGCTTCCGTCAGAAGCCCTTGTCTGATCTTGATATCAATGCTTTGGGGGAGTGACCGGGCAATAAGCCTGCCATCGTTCTTTGCGTCTTTAAAAACGTCGCTTGCAACCTTGGTCCAGTTATCAAACGGTGCTGAGGCAAAGCGATCGCGCGCGGCATCCGTGAAGATCATGAATTCGCGAATGGCAAAGCGACCGCTGTAATCGGGCGTCGGCACCAGATGCTGTGCCACCACGACTTTCAGCGATGTGATGAGATCATAAGCGCGGCTTGCTTGTTCATCCGCTGGAAACTCCAGTACCATGCGCCGCAAAGCTTCGGCGACAGACCCTGCATGGGTCGTCGTGTTGACGATATGCCCCTGCACTGAGGCCGCAAGACAGCCTGACATCGATTCATAATCACGGGACTCACCGACATTGATGATTTGCGGCGCACGACGCAAAGAGGCCCAGATTGCCTTGCCGAAGGTTGCGAAATTCCGTCCTTCGCCGATTTCCGACTGCGCAATGAAGGCTGGTGAAGCGAGATTGTTCTCCAGGACATCACGGAACGTATATTCAATCGGTGCCTGATAATCGATGATCTTGCGTGGGTTCTGCCTGTTCTCAAGATGCGAACGTGTAATCGCTGCCATCGTGGATGACTTCCCATGCCCGGTGCCGCCCACAATGGCGATCAACCCACTTTTGGGATTAAGATAATCGCGTATCTCGTCTTCAAGCTTCACGCTATCCAATGTCGGTGTTTTTAACGGCAATGAACGGATAGAGAGTTCGAAACCATCTGCACCATTAACCGAAATACCGGTGGCGTTAATGCGATAACGGCGTCTGGACGCGCGATTAATGCCGATCTCATAGGCAAAATCCAGCGCTCGACCTTGGCGGATAATGCCTGCTGCGTCCGCTGAACGCCACAGAGCCGACAGGATCATGTCGACTTCCGATGTGTGTAAACTACGCAATGAGCCGTAATACTGGCGGCCGTTGATCTGAACATGGATGCGGCTCTCCGACATAATGGAGAAGTCAGACGCGCCTCGATGGGACGCGGCTGCAAAAAGGTGGTCGATAAGCTCGCTATTGTTATCAAAACGCTGAGGTTCATGCAGCAGCAGCGGCACAAACGTGCCGCGGGGATCGTAAGGCTCGTGCGAAATTTTGCTCAAGTCGATCATTAGGTCTGCCTATTTATCGACGCGGCGCGTGACCGGTTTCCATTTTTTTGGATTGGTCACAAAGGTTGCGTCGTTTTCGATGCGAACCCTCCGCTGACCAATGAACAGTTCTGCACGCGTTCCTTTGGAACGTACTTCACTGGAAGAAATCAGCAGTGACTTGATCAGACCAGCCTCGACCAGACGGCGGTATTCGATCATACCGGCATAGTCGCGCCGCAACAGATTGAGATTGATCTGCAGCGCTTCATCTGCCTGCGAACGGCCTTCCTTCCACCCCTCGACCATATACTTGTCCCAGATGGCGCGCTCTTGCTTACCGACCGGCAGAAACTGCTCATCAGGTTCGGCCGCCTTATCAAGCGGCATCACCAGATAATCGCGCCATGTCGGAACGATGCCGACAATCCGGCCCGGCTTTTCGATACGATAATATTCGTCAGCCGCCACACTCTCACGCCCACCCTTGGTAATGGTCAGCGCTTCACTCGCTCTGGTAACAACAGGCGGCACCACAAATCCAGCTTCTTTAGGGGCGGCATAGACGACTGCGTTGAAATTGAATTCTTCAGATAATTCCGGCGACTTCTTTTCAAGCTCCGCCATGATTTCATAAACGCGGCGCTCGTAACCAGCCTGTGCCGCGTAGGATATCGCCGCATCGCGCAGGATCTCGGATCTTGCTTTTGCAACACCGGCACCGCTGCCGGCATTGCCGGTCCGCTTGGCAAACTGTTCAAAGGTTGAAGGCACATAGGATGCACCGGTCAATCGGTCAGGTCCGCCGATCAGAAGCGTTGGCGGCTCAATATCCCGCTTGGTTGTCGTGCAACCGGCCAAACCAAGGGAAAGAAAAACAACAGGGAGAGAAAGGCGCATTTACAGCCTCGCATCGTCAATATGTGGAACGGGGCTTTTTTCCGGTCGCTTGTAACGAACCGTCATGCTCTTGTGAGCTGGATCGATGGTCAGCCGAACCAAGCCCTGTGATTGCAAAAGCCCTTCCTCTAAAATCGCATAGGCCGTGTCGCTTGACCGTTTGACCGAGACAAGAACAGGTGCACCAGGGCGCTCCCCATATTTGCGAACACCGTAACCAATCTCAGCGGCAGTGTTTCTAATCAGATCCTCAATGGGTCCCTGAAAGCTGGCACGCATTGGCATGAACAAAGAGGTGTCGGATTGAGCCGATTCAATCATCCTGATCACACCAGTCGGCCGATGATTAAAGTCCGACTTTTCCAGGTAAACGAAATTCTTTTCTTCTTTTATAGTATCAATTTTTTGATCAATAATGGGACTTATCGGCTTTGTATCCATAACGGGTTTGTTGGTGCATCCGGTCATCAATACAATTCCGGCAATTAAAATATAACGCATAAATATACTCCTGCAATGGAGCAAATTAATCATAAAATCCAATGGTTTACAATGTTCTTAAACTTCAATTATTAGGGGGTAATTTCATGCCCGTGATATGATAACTGGCTTATACTCTGCGTCTGATTGATTGCTCGCCATTGCCACGTTGCCCGAATATCGCTGGCCTGAATCTGCAGCAACTGAGCGGAGCCACATTAAGATCAAGAGTTGCTACGACACGGTTGAACCGCTCGCTTTCCGTGGGATTTATTATAAACGCACCAAACCGCTCGTTGATCCCGGTCAGAAGCCCAGTGATTTCCTTGCGCGCTATCCGGCAATCACAACTGCTGAGAAACTTCCCCATGCCGGTCTCATCATCATGCAATTTGCTGATGAAACTTTTCGTCCCCGCCGACAAATCAGCAATCGGCATTTGCATTTTATCGCGGGAAGCCACTTCTGGACTTCCCTTCAAAAGTGGAGGACTTCTGTTAGACCAGACTGACAGGAGGCTTAGAATTGAAGCAGCGAGAATTTACAGAAGAGTTCAAACGCGAAGCCGTTCGGATTTTAACGACGAGTGGTCGAAGCATTTCATCGGTTGCCGAGGACCTTGGCATTGGCAAATCAACACTTGACCGTTGGCGTCGTAATTTTGCTGAGAAAGATTTACTCTCCGGTCCGCACGAAGACATGAGCCAGGAGCTTGCTCGGCTTCACAAAGATAACGAGCTTCTACGACAGGAACGAGATTTACAAAAAAAGCGACGGCCTTCTTCGCTCGGGAGACAAGTCGATGAAGTTTGCTTTCATCGATACGGAGAAGGTCCATATGTCTCTGTCGCGTTTGTGCGCCTTCGCAGAGGTGTCAGCATCAGTGGTTATTATGCATGGAAGCATCGCGTCCGTAGCCGCCCCCAGTTTGATGACATGGTTATTCTTGCGCATATTCGCAATCAAGTTGCACTGTCACGTGAAACCTATGGCAGCCCTCGAATGCATGTCGAACTGAATGAAGAGGCATTCGAGCAGGACGACACCGCACGGCGCGACTGATGCGTGAAAACGGTCTTAAGGCCCGTCAGAAACTCGCATCAAATGCACGGCCGACAGCAATCATGGTGAGCCTGAAGCTCTCAATCTTCTGGATCAGGACTTCGCTTGCGATGGACCAGATCAGAAATTGTTGTCGATATCAGTTACATATGGACTGCTGAAGGCTTACTGTATCTGGCAATTGTAGTCGATCTTTTCTCTCGTCGTATTACCGGCTGGGAAGCACGGAATCGGATTAAAAACGATCTGGTGATCTAGGTCCTGTTGACAAAGTGGATTCCCAAATCAGTTGAAGCATGATTCAAAACTGTCTTTTAGGAGGCGGGTTTGGCGCGTGGCGATCTGACGGATTTGGAATGGAGGATCATTGAGGGGCTGCTACCTACCGAGCGCGGCAGGAAGTCTCGGCCCTCTCATGACAACCGACGATATCTCAACGGAATGCTGCATGTTCTGCGGATCGGCTGCCCCTGGCGCGACATGCACAAGCGCTACGGCAAGTGGAACTCCATCTATGTTCGCTTCCGTCGTTGGGCGGAACAAGGCGTGTGGGATGGACTTCTCGAAACGCTTGTCGAGTTGGGGCTAACCGACGACTGGCAGCACATGATCGACAGCACCACGGTTCGAGGCCATTCACAGGCAGCGGGCGCTAAAGGGGGACTTATAAGGAGGCTTTTGGTCTATCACGCGGTGGCTTTACGACAAAAATCCACGCCCGCGCAGACGGTCAAGGACGCCCTCTCGGCTTCATCCTGACGGGTGGCGAAGCATCGGACTACAATGCCATTCCGGGCTTGCTAGCAATGCCAGTTGGCAAACCGAGAATGTTTCTCGCTGACAAGGGATATGACAGCGACTTCCTGCGCGAAGAACTGCTAACCCACGGGATCACGCCCGTTATACCGCCGAAGGCAAATCGAAAAGAGCCGCCCGTCTGCGACTTTCGGGCCTATAAGGATCGAAACCGTATCGAGCGCCTGTTCAACAAGCTCAAGCAGTTTCGGCGCGTAGCCACCCGCTATGATAAAACCGAACGGTCGTTCGCTGCTTTCCTTGCTTTGGCTGACGTTCGCGTCTGGCTGCCATCATTCACCGGGATGGTCCAAAACCCATGACCTTACCGGAGCCTCCCCAGTTCGGACGTCTTTGTAGGTCGAGCTGATCTTACTCAGCACCGTCTCATCGTCCGTATCGATCTCGTAGAATGTGCTGTCGACGGCTCGGATCGTAATCCATGTCTTGTCTGACTGCATCGGTCCGGAGCCGACAAACTCGCCCCAGATAACCTGCTGCGTCTTCTCGGCCAAGGCTGCTAGATCGGAGCCTGAAAGCCGGGCGTTGTCTTGCGCCAACTCCTCCAGTTGCTCGCCGCCGTCACCTGTGGCCTCAAACCATTCGTGCCCAGGCTTGGATGATTTGACGGTCGAAACTGTCCAATTTGCCTGCAAAGATCGAGGCGTCAAAAGCCGCAGTAAGTCTCTGAGATCAAGCGCGAGGACATTATCTTTGAGATCATAAATCCTAAGTATCGCCATGACGTCCCTCTGACGGCAGGATTCGCATTGGCAGCAGCACTTTGTCAACAGGACCTAGGCTTTGAAGAAGGCTATTGCAACCGGCAACCAAAGCCGGGACTGATCCAGCACTCGGACAGGGGAAGCCAATATGCGGGTTATGAGTATCGCAAAATCCTCAAAGCTCACAGCATGCTTCCATCTATGAGCGGCAAAGGAAATTGCTATGATAATGCAATGGTGGAAACCGTCTTCAAGACGATCAAGTCGGAACTGATATGGAGAACTGTGTTCCAGACCAGAAATGACGCACCTAAAGCCATTGGCGAATACATTGACGGCTTCTATAATCCCATCCGAAGACATTCGGCCCTCGGATACAGATCGCCGATCCAGTTCGAGATGATGAAGCGAAAAATAGTGTCAGAAGCTCTCCACTAAACACGGGCAAGTCCAACGGCATGACCAACTTGGGCGACCGCCTTGCGAGCTCGCCGCAGAAATCGTTCGCCTGCATAGGTGAAGGTTACACCGCCATGTCCACGGATGAAGAGAGCCGCGCCAATCTCGTCTTCCAAGTCTCTAGTACGGCGGCTGACGGCGCCAGAGTCAACCCCAAGATGCCGCCAGGCGCGGTGTATGCCGCCAAGCTCCGCCGTGGCGATCACATAGAGAAGATGGCGGAGCTCAAATCCGAGGTCATCTGCTCTTCGCATGCACACTCGCACTACTCGTCGTTGCCAGCCGTGGACCCGCCTTGGTATCGAAAACTTCTGGATTGGAACTATCAACTGCACCATCCCAACCACCACCCAGCGCCTTGTTGAGTGCGATGAAATAAATGGCGATATCTGCGCGGCTCTGGATCAATGCTCGCTCGGCGGTGTAGAGGGACCGGTCCGCGTCGAGCACGTCAAAGAAATCGACCTCGCCAGCTTCGTTGAGGGTACGCGACAGTTTGGCGGCCTTGCGATAGGAGGCGGTCGATGAAGTGAGTTTCGCATATCGCATGCGCGTCTGTGACAGCAACACGATGGAGTTCTCGACATCTTCCATCGCTTTGAGTACGGCCGCCTGGTAGGACACGTAGTATTGGTCGCGTTGGGCATTGGCGACTTCGACAGCCGCCCTGAGCTGCCCACCTTGAAAGATCGGCACGGTGAGCGTTGGCCCGAACGACCAGCCGATCGTTGACTTCTTGCCCAGGTCGCTCATGTTCAGCGCCGAGGTAGCGATGTTGCCAGTCAGGCTGATCGATGGATAACGGTTGGCTTCGGCCTGTCCGATCTTCGCGGTATATTGCGCAAGCTGCCGCTCCGCGAGGCGCACGTCCGGTCGGTTCACCAAGACATTGGCCGGGATGCCCGTCGAGACTGATATATTCGGCAACGGGATCGCGCCGGCCGTCTTCAACCGCTCCTCCAGAGCTGCGGGCGGCTGGCCAAGGAGGATGCTCAGGCGATGAACATTTTGGGCGTATGAAATCTGATACGTTGGAATATCGGCTTCTGTCGACATCGCCTGCGCATGCGCCTTGGCATCGTCGACGCTCGTGGCCGCACCAGCCTCGAGTTGCTTGCGGGTGAGTTGCGCGGTTTCGCCCTGGGAAGCGGCTGAGCGCCGGGCGAGTACGAGGAGCGCCTGATACTCGCGCGCCTGGGCATAGTTGGAAGCCACGTCCCCGATCAGTGTCACGAGTGTATCGCGCAGTTGCTCCTCGGCGGCCTGCTCCCTGTATTTGGCGGCCTCCAGGCCGCGCCGGTTGCCGCCGAAGAGATCGAGTTCCCAACTTGCATCGAAGCCACCCTGATACTGAGTATAGACGCTCGGATCGGAACTGCCGGCCGATGCGGTCGAGCGTGTCCTCGTCACCGAGGTCGAACTGTCGAGCGAAGGCAGAAGCACGCCCGTCTGCTGCTGATAGGCGGCGCGCGCCTCGCGAATTTTCGCTTTTGCAAGGGCGATATCGAGATTGCTGTCAACTGCCTCAGCAACGAGCTTGTTGAGCAACGGATCGTGAAGCTGCAGCCACCATTGCGAGAGCTGCGGCGGCTTGGCCAGCTTTTGCTCCTCCTTGCTTCCCCAGTGTGTCGGAAGTGTAAGTCGAGGTTGCTCGTAGTCCGGTCCGACGACGCAACCGGCAACAAGCAGTACGCTCGATAGAGCGAGCGCGACCTTCATGGTTCCGGCTGTCAGAATCGTCATATCATCATTTCTCTACTAGGAAGGCGTCGTAAACTTCTCGGAAGACAGCTGGCTGCAATGCAGCCGTATGTCCGACTGCTCAAACAATTGCGAAACAACGTGTCGCTCAGCCTGAGATGCTCCGGGGATTTGCTTATGCTTCTGCCGAATTAGTCGAAAGGGGAATGGCATAGCCTGCGCGGACCCTGAGACGGCTGGAAGGTATTGTCATAAGCGCTGCACGTGCGATACCGGTTTGCGCACCAGTCATAGGTGTCTTGGGTCGTATCTTGAATCGTATCGTCGCGAGTAGTCGGGTTGCGGTGGGGGCGGCGGCGGGCCAGGCGGTAACAGTAGTGGCGGTCCCAACGGAATAGGTAGAGGGACTTGCGCCAGGGCGATCGATGGACCTGCAAGCATAAATGACGCAGCGATGAGCAACTTCAGATTGTTCATGGAGATTACCTCAATTTTTCCAGCCTGGCACACGGCGGAGCTGATGCTTCCGAGAATTTCGACAGAGTTTCTGGTCCACCCAAGGCGGCTTAAACGGACGATCTGCCCGATCCCTAGCGACTGAATTTCAGATCCGGCTTGTCGCCATCCCAACCCTGAAGCCCTCCGGCAGCCTCGCGAAACCGAAGGCACTTCGTGCCCATCTTGCCGGAAAAGCACACTGTTTCGCCCTTGACCGCCCATGTGACGGACAGGGTGAACGGCATCGGGCCGCGCATGCTGCCGGTCCCGTCCTTCATCAGGGTGACCTTGAGAGTCTTGCCGTCCGGCGCCTTGGCGGACCAGGGATGCCCATCTGCAAGAGTAGCCACAACTTGCTGCGGAGACAGAAAAGCTTGTTCTTCCGCAGCAAACGTGGGGCGTGATGCGATGACGCCGACACACGCAGCTATAAGGCGAAGATTTACTTTCATTTTCCAGATTCCATCTTTTTTGAGTGGTCGGAGAATATTTAGCGAAACTGATGCTATTCTTTTGGACGCACCGTTATCTCTTGTTTGCGGTTAGGCGGTTTCTACTGGGTGGGCGCCGCACCCTTGTCGGTCCAGGCCGGTGGCAGGCCGAGCTGGTTGGCTGCCATGCCTTTGATACCCGGAGCTGCACCGAAAGCTTTGCACGCTTCGTATTTGGGACTACCGCCGAACGACGCACTGATTTTTTGCATCGACGGTATCGCCACCCCTTTGAAGGGATCTTGACCGGTGACCAGCATGCGGGTGAAGTCGGCACCAAATCCGGCTGACAAGGTGTAAGCATCTCCAACCTCTGAAACTCGAGCCTTGTTGGTGATCATGTTCGCGCCGCGCGACCAGAGCATCGCCGCTCTTTGCGATCCATCATGGCCGATTGCCTCGGCTTCTACTGAGAGCCCGCCGAGACCGATAGGAAGCCTGGGAATTGGAACGGGGAGCACCGCCGATGCGCCCAGGGACGCGACGGTAGAGGTTGCCGCCGCCGTCCGGTTGGTCGCGACGATACCGGTGACCTTGGCATGAACCGTGAGATCCGCCGGCTGGTTTGAAGCTACGACCTTGAAGCGATCGCTGAGGCCTATGCACAGCGCGCGGTCGATGGCGTTGGTAACGAGCGCCAGATCCGTTGCTTCAAAAGCGGCGCCGCCTATCTGCTGCGTCGTCGGCACAATGCGTACCGTCTTTGCGCTTAGGATCGCAGCCGAATCCACGCGCAATCTCGCATCGACCAGCATTCCCCCGGATGCCCTCATTCCCTCATACGAGGCGAGCGACGCTCCCTGCTTTAATGGGACGCTCGCGCAAGCGGCGACCAACGAGGACAGGATCACGCAAAGTACTGCTTGCGGAAATTTTCTTGATAACTGAAATCTGAAGGTCATCCACAATCTTCCGAACCGAATTCGCAGGCTCGGAATTTAGCGACATCAGCGTTAATCGCGGTAAAGGTGATGTAAAGTTGGGTAAAAGTTCGAGGCTGCCCATTGATCGTGACCGCAGCGCCACGAACCTTCCTGCGGCCCTGTGCTCAAAGACAGCGGAGTGGGTTCGACCGTCAGTCGAGCGTTACGCCGTTTTTGGGGATCTCGAGCGTGATCGCCAGGCCGCCGGCATCCGGCAGCGATGCGTGGACACGCCCACCATGTCGTTCGATCGCCTGCCTGGCGATCGCAAGGCCAAGACCATATCCACCTTGGGGACCTGCATCCTGTCCGCGGGAGAATGGCTGAAAAATTCGTTCGAGTTCGTCTTGCCTGACACCCGGCCCCTGGTCCGAAATACAGACCTTGAGGCGCTCCGCAGATGCCTCGCAATCAACTGTTATTTCCGAAAGCTCGGCCGTGTACTTAACGGCGTTGCGGACGATGTTTTCGAGCGCCCTGTAGATCAGTTCGCCCTCGACGTCGGCCAGGAATTTGCCGTCGACATTCGCTGTGATGGTAACCCCGCGCGCCTGCGCTTCGAATGCTGCATCACTCAGAATTTCGTTCAGGAGGTCGATCACATCAAGCGACTGCGTGTTGAGTGGCCTGCCGGAGTCGGCAGTCAGCCTCGCCAGCGTCAGGATTTCGCCCACCAGATCGTCTAGCCGTTCGACCTCCCGATCCATCCGGTCCAGCATGACATCGAGTTTTGCCGGGCTTTGCCGGAGAACACCGACGGCGGCCTGCAAACGGGACAGGGGCGATCGAAGTTCATGTGATACGTCGTGGAACAACTGCTGTTGTGCATCCTGAAGTTCCTGTAGCCTCGTCGCCGTGGCATCGAAGTCATGTGCAAGTGCGGTCACCTCGTCCTTTCGGCCGGCCATCTTGTCGCCGATACGAACATTGAAACGGCCATGGGCAAGCGCGCTCAAGCCGTCGCGAAGGTGTACGACGGGGCGAATGAGGTATCTTGCAAGTGCTGCCGCAGCTATCGCGCTCGAAACCAATACAGCGAGCCAAGGCATCCCCAGAGCAAGGTAGCCGAGGATGAAACTCGCTTGTCTCGGCACGGAGACCCAATAACAACTCCCATCTTTCAGGATCACTCTCGTCTCGCCCGCATTCATTTCTGCGCAGACACCGGGCTCAGCGGCCTTTGACATTGCCAGGCCAAGCGGCAGCGTTTCCTCGCTTGCAGTCACGAACTGTCGGGCAGCATCCTCCCCGTCATTTCGAAGCACGGTCGCGGTCAGATTCAAGACCATCTCCCGCCTTTGCTGTTCAAGTTCCTGAGCAAAGGGTTCCGTTTGCGAGAAATTGACGATCAGGATAATGACCCCGACGGTCGCCGCAAGCGCCAGCCAGATTATCGTAAAAAATTTCCAAAACAGCCGGGGCATGATCAGTCCAGAAGAAGTTGATAGCCCTGACCACGGACAGATTGGATCCATGATTGCCCATCTGCCCTTAGCCCGAGCTTCTGCCGGACGCTGCTGATATGGACGTCGATACGGCGATCGAACGGGGTCAATGGCTTTCCAAAGGCTCGTTTGGAAATGTCCTGCTTCGCCACGAGCTGGCCGGCGCTGCGGGCAAGCACTTCGAGCAGACTGAACTCCGTGCCCGTGAGTTCCAAAGGCCGTCCTTCCCACTCGGCGGCTCTGCTGCCTGCATGAATCACAAGCCGCCCGGCCTTCACGGCGTCGTTGGACGGGCCGCTTGTGGGTTGACCCGCCCGACGAAGGATCGCGCGCAATCTGGCAGCAAGCTCTCCCGGCGAGCAGGGCTTTGGCACATAGTCATCAGCACCGAGATTCAAGCCCGATATCCGATCGACGTCATCGCCTCTTGCGGTCAACATTAACACAGGGATCTGGCTAAGCTTTCTTATCCTTTGCAGAACTTCAATCCCGCTCATCCGGGGCATCATGATGTCGAGCACGATTATGTCCACGGAGTTACCAGCGGCGGCGGCAATGGCCGCGCGTCCGTCCGTGTCCGTCGCGACATCATATCCTTCTTCGGTCAGGTACTCCTGCAGAAGCGTGGTCAGTTCGACATCGTCGTCGATGAGGAGAACCTTGTTCATTTGTCTCGTCCGTCATTCATCCCTGCAGTCATACAGCATAAATGTGGCAGCGTGACCGAATTTTACCCAACTTAACACTAACTTGACCGCACTTAACGTTCGTCCGGCTATCTGAGAATGCGGTGCTTTCGGTCAAAGGCAGGAGCGCCCCGACCGGCATCTGCGCGGTTGGTCGAATGGACCCGTCCAACCCGAGCGGTGTGGGGAGAATGCACCGATGACTTGACCTAGGATTGTATCGTTGAGAAAACCGGCCATCCCACTTGCCGCCCTTTTCGGGGCGGCGCTCATACTACTTCCATTTCGCAGCGTTGCCGCGGATCAGCCCGAGGCGCCTGCCCTCACCGTCTCCCTGGCGATGCCGGCGCAGCGGGAGTGGCCGGAAACGGCCCCCGCGAGCGGCTGGCTGAAACCATGGCAAGAAGCGATCATCGCCTCCGAAACGAGCGGCCTTCGCATTACCGACGTTCTGGTCGATGTCGGCTCAGTCGTGAAAAAAGGACAGACGCTCGTCCAACTCTCGCAGGACAGCGTGCTAGCCGACCTCCGCAAGCAGGAAGCAGCGGTCAGGACCGCCAAGGCAAATCTGGCAAAGGCTGCGGCAGATGCCGACCGGGCGCGGCAACTGCGCCCGTCGGGTGCGCTTTCCAATCAGAATATCATCGAGCGGCTGACCACCGAGGAGACAGCGAAGGCAAGCCTCGAATCAGAGGAAGCCGCCCTCGAAAGCCAGAAGATCAAGCTCGGACAGACGACCATTACGGCCGTTGACGACGGGGTGATAACCTCGCGCTCTGCCGACCTCGGCACTGTCGTCGCCTCTGGCACCGAACTGTTCCGCCTGGTTCGCCAGCAGCGTGTCGAGTGGCAGGCGGAAGTTTCGGCGCGCTATCTTCCGCGCATCTCAGAAGGATTGAGCGTCGGCATCACCGGGCCGGATAGCCAACTCATTCAGGGTAAGGTGAGGCTCGTAGCCCCCTCGGTCAGCACCGGCACCGGCCGCGCCATCGTCTACGTCGCCCTCCCAACGGACGTTCGTCCGCGCGTCGGGCTTTATGTGACCGGCAATATCGAACTCCAGACCACTCCTGCCCTTACTGTTCCCGAGACGGCAATCGTGTTCCGCGACGGGATCAACTACGTCTTCGTGGTCGACCAGGACAAGCGCGCGCAAAGGGTTCGCGTGGAGACGGGCCGCCGCAACAACGGCGAAGTCGAGATCGTCTCCGGTGTAGACCAGCTATCGCAGGTCGTGACTTCGGGCGGAGCGTTCCTGTCCGACAATGCGCTTGTAAATATCGGGGAGGAAGGCTGATGAACTTCTCCGCCTGGTCCATCCACAATCCCGTACCGGCGATACTGCTGTTTGCGATGCTCACCGTCGGCGGGCTTCTGGCCTTTAAATATCTGCCGGTCCAGAACTTTCCCGATATGGATCTTCCGACCATCAGCGTGGTCGCCACGCTCGATGGTGCGGCGCCGACGCAGCTCGAGACCGAGGTTGCCCGCGTCATCGAGGACAATCTCGCCTCGCTGAGCCGTCTTGACCACATCACCACGACGGTGACTGACGGGAGCGTTTCAATCAGGGTCTCCTTCAAGCTGGAAAAAGACAGCGAAGAAGCCCTGAACGAGGTTCGCAATGCGGTGGACAGCGCGAAGGCCGATCTGCCGGCGCAGATGCAGTCGCCGAGCGTCACCAAGGTCACCGTGCAGAGCGCTGCGTTGGTGACCTATGCCATCCGTTCGACCCACCTCAACGAAACGGAGCTATCCTGGTTTGTCGACAACGACATGACCAAGGCACTCCTGTCGGTGCCCGGAGTGGGACAGGTCAGTCGCGTAGGCGGTATCGACCGTGAAATCCATGTCGACCTCGATCCGGCAACGATGGCGTCGCTGGGCGTTACGGCAGCCACGGTGTCTGCACAGTTGAAGTCGGTTCAGACGGATACGTCGGGGGGACGTGGTGAAGTCGGCGGCAACCGTCAGACGCTGCGCACGTTGGGCGCCGTGTCTTCGGTCGAAGACCTCCAAGGGCTCCGAATTCCCCTGGCCAACGGCCAGCAAGTTCGTCTCGACGATGTCGCAACCATCAAGGACAGTTATGCGGACCGGTCCTCGATGGCATATTTCGACGGACAGCCGGTCATTGCCGTCGAAATCAAGCGTTCGAACGGTTTCTCGGACACGGGCGTTGCCGCCAATGTCGAGGCGGCGATGAAGCAGTTCGCGGCCGCGCATACCAATGTGCAGATCGATGAGGCCTACAGCACCGTCGGGCCAATCATCGATAACTACAACGGCTCGATGCACATGCTGTTCGAGGGTGGGGTCCTTGCAATTGTTGTCGTCTGGCTCTTCCTTCGGGATTGGCGCGCGACGATCCTGTCGGCCGTGGCGCTACCGCTGTCGGTCATCCCGACTTTCCTCGCCATGTATCTGGCCGGCTTTAGCCTGAATATCGTGACGCTGCTTGCGCTCTCGCTGGTGGTCGGCATCCTCGTCGACGACGCCATAGTCGAGATCGAGAATATCGCCCGCCATCTCAAGATGGGCAAAAAACCGGTCGATGCCGCGCTCGAAGCGGCCAACGAAATCGGTCTGGCGGTCATTGCCACCACATTCACGCTGGTTGCAGTCTTTTTGCCGACAGCCTTTATGAGCGGTATACCGGGACTTCTCTTCCGTCAGTTTGGCGTCACCGCAGCCGTTGCGGTCCTCGCCTCGCTTGTCGTCGCGCGTCTGCTGACACCGATGATGGCCGCCTATTTCATGAAAGCCCAACCGCCGACAGAGGAGAAGGATGGCCGTATCATGCGCGCCTATATGGCCACTGCAAAGGCGGCTCTTAGGCACAGAAAGACTACGGTCTTCCTGACGGCGGCCGTAGTCGGGCTTTCGCTTTCCACCATCCCATTTCTGAAATCGGGCTTCCTGCCTGCTTCCGACGATGCGCGCACGCAGGTTACACTTACTCTGCAGCCCGGCGTTACCATCGAACAGACAGAGGCATCGGCCAGCAAGGCGGCGGATATCATCGGCAAGCTCGACGACGTCACGCATGTGTTCTCGTCAGTCGGTTCGGCATCCTCGGGTGGTGGTCCCGATGCTTCCACCACGAGCAACGTCGGCAGCGCCACGCTCGTCGTCTCCCTGACACCCATCGAAGACCGGGGTCGCAAGCAATCGGAGATCGAAAACGACATCCGGCGGGCACTCTCCGTTCTCCCCGGCATAAGGGTAGAGATTGGTGGCGGCGCCACAGGGACGAAGCTCGACATTACGCTTGCCAGTGACGATTCCACTCTCCTTGATGGTGTAAGCACGGCGCTTGAGGAGCAACTCCGGACACTCAGCGGTATCGGAGCGGTGACGTCTTCCGCATCGAGGCAGGCCCCCGAGATTCAGATAACTCCCGATTTCGCACGCGCAGCAGCCCTTGGGGTGACATCGAACGCAGTCGCCGAGGCAGTGCGCGTGGCAACAGGCGGCGACTACTCTTCCGCGCTGGCAAAGCTTAATCTGCAACAGCGACAAGTTCCGATCGTCGTTCGGTTCGCTCCAGAAACACGCACGAGCCTCGACGATATCAGGAACATCAGGGTGGTGGGAACGAACGGCAGCGTCGATCTCGGATCGATTGCCGACATTCGTATCAGCGGCAGTCCTTCCCAGATCGACCGCATCGACCGCATGCGCAACGTCACTCTTTCCGTCGAGCTCAATGGCCGAATTCTGGGCGATGTCAATCGCGAAGCACGCGCGTTGTCGGCTCTCCAGAACCTACCGGCGGGAGTGACCATCGTGGAGCAAGGCGAACTCCAGCGCAGTTCAGAGATGATGCAAAGTTTTGCTATCGCAATGGCGATCGGGGTGTTCTGTATCTATGCGGTTCTCGTGCTGCTCTTTCATGACTTCCTGCAGCCCTTCACCATCCTGATGGCGCTCCCGCTCTCGCTCGGCGGCGCGCTGCTACCGCTTGTTGTCACCGGAACCGCCTTCTCGATGTCGGTCGTCATTGGACTGCTGATGCTCATGGGCGTGGTGACGAAGAACTCCATCCTTCTCGTCGAATACGCGATCATGTCGCGCCGCCAGGGGATGTCCAGGTTCGATGCTCTCATCGACGCCTGTCACAAGCGCGCGCAGCCCATTGTCATGACTACCATAGCAATGGCGGCAGGCATGCTTCCGGTCGCGCTCAGCCTCGTGGGTGGCGACTCGAGCTTCCGCCAGCCGATGGCGATCGTGGTGATCGGCGGAGTGATGATGTCGACGCTTCTCAGCCTGATCGTCATCCCTGTCATCTTCACCTTCGTCGACGATCTGCTTGAGGCGTTCAAACGCCTTGTGCGTGGAGCCGGCTCACGCGATGAGACCCCCGATCGGGGGTCCATGCCTCCGACCATCGCGAGGTGATCCCCTATGAGCGATCTCGCCCAAAGAAAGAGTACTGTCAAGGATGAACGGTCCATGCGTAGCGCACTCGTCATAACGACTATCTTTGTCCTGATAGTCCTTGCATTCTCGAGCGTCTGGCTTCCAAAGCTTATGTGAACACAACATAACGCAATAGTTATTACTGAGACCGCATGCGATTGCGCGCGCTCCCGAGGAGTGTATACGGTGAATTTTGTTAACACCCACCCTATTGGAAAGAGTTATTATTTTACAATAATACTTATTATGTTATTTATACTTGCAGGCTGCACTACGAGACCAGGGGCAGAAACCCTTGTTCCTGTGTCGGCCACGACACCGGGAGCAAGATTGGTCAACGTTCTCGTTGCCACCGACCGGGCACCGGATGGCCCGGAGCAGATCGGGTATGGCAGTGGTCGGGCAGCCCTACGCTATGAAGAGCTGACCGTCTCTGTCCCCCCAGGTCACCAGCCGGGACGCATCGAGTGGTCTCGATCTCGATCACATGACCCTGCGGCTAGTTTCGTTGTTGTGCAGCGCCAACGACTGGACGAGGCTGCATTCAAGCTTCGCGTTGCGGAGCATTCGAAGGGAACAGGCCTTACAGGTGTCTTCGTGCATGGCTACAATTACAGCCTTCAAGAGGCAGTGTTTCGCGTCGTGCAATTGGGCGCAGATGTCAAAGGTGTGACGACTCCAATTCTGTTTTCCTGGCCGTCGGATGCAGCAGTTGCCGGCTATATTGCCGACCGCGATGCCGTTATGTATGCCCGAGATGATCTGGCACACGTTCTCAACGTCCTCAGCACCGTTCCAACAAGCCGAAAAATCGGCGTGATCGGCCACAGCATGGGTGGGTGGTTGGTTATGGAGACCTTGCGTCAACTTCGCTTACAAGGACAAAACGAGGTGATTGCAAGACTTGAAGTAGCTCTCGCCGCACCTGACATCGACATTGACGTATTTCGCAGGCAACTAGACGTGGTCGGCCCCCTTGAGCCACCGCTGACACTCTTTGTGTCGACAGATGATCGCGCCCTTGACGTTTCGAGACGACTGGCAGGCAACCGCCCACGGGTTGGTGCGGTCGATGTAACCGATCCCAAACTTCAGGAAGCGGCGCGACAAGTTAACGTACGAGTTATCGATATCTCATCCGTTAATGCAAGTGATCCGTCCAAACACGATCGCTTTGTCTATTTCACCGCGATGGAAGGTCAACGCCTGAGGGACGGTGCAGACATGCTCGGATCTCTACAGAAGACCGGCGCCTATGTCTTCAACGCAGCCGGAGCCACGATCTCAAGTCCATTTACGCTGGCTGGACGGGTTATCTCCGAACAATGATTGCGGTATTCGAATGTCGACGACAAAGCCGCACGTTACGATCACTCGCTCGGCATTGACCAAGGGCAACTCGCTGAGCTGGCAAAGGTCTCCCTGCCCGACCACTAACGAATGGAACTGCGGAGTGCCCATGTCCAACTACCTCATCATAGAACCATCTGCTCTGAACTCATTGCCCGCTTTGCGTCTGCTCGACATGGATAATCAGCCTGCGTTCTCCTCCGATCATGCGCGCAACTCCGTACGGGTGCCGATCGAGGTCTGGGAGGCCACGGCGAAAGCCGGAGAGACTTCTTTCGAGAACATAACCTAATGGGATCGCACCATTGGCGAGTTCGGCGCCGATGGTGATGTGCCGGCGGGCGCTTCAGTGACGCATAATACAAAGCTTGGCGAACCGTGGCTTTCCCATGCCGAAGGTCATCGCGGCATCATCCGCCGTTTCGGACGATTTCCGCAGCGCAACCCGATGCTTGGGCGCGAGACAATGCGGGAGGAAGCCGCGTTCCTGTGCGATGGGGGCTTTCGCGGATAGAGGCACGGTCGCTTGAACGACACGGCCAGGACAGCAGCAGGAGGAAACTGAGTACGGATCAAGATTAGGGGGTGATTGACGATATGACAGGTTTTCTAGTCCTGCAGGTGCAAGCAGCCATTTACTTCATCGCCATGGCGGCCATCTTTTATTTCAGGACGGCGATCGGGATCGGGGTCTTCTATTGCGTTCTCGGCGCGATGCATTTCCTCGAGACCTACCTAGCGGCAGTCTTCTTCATCGAGCTACCTTTCGGGCTAATCTCGCCGGGCTCGACGGTGATGTTCACGGGCAAGCTCGCCTTCTTTCTGCTGCTCTACATAAAGGAAGATGCCGAGAGCATGCGCCAGCCCGCTTACGGGCTGTTGATCGGCAACATCCTGATGGTGGTGCTGGCGATGATCCTGCGCATCTACAGCGAACCCGCAAGTCTGCCGGGCTACAATCCGGACCTTCGCTTTCTCGACCAGATCGGGTTCCTGATGATCTGGGGCACCGTACTGCTTTTCGTCGATCTGATTGCCCTGGTCGTCGTCTACGAGCGGATCGGCGCGCTGATCACCAACACGGTTCCGGGCCAGATATTCCTGAGTCTGGCAATCGTGCTGAGCTTCGATCAGATCTTCTTCTATGCGGGGCTTCATCTCTTGTCCGGCGTCCCGCTCTCGGCATTGTACGGTGGCTGGATCGCCAAGATCGCCGCCGCCGGATTTTTCAGCCTCATGCTGACACTCTATTTGCGCTTCGTCGAGACAAGCGCCATTCGTACTCTCCTGCACGACGCCGTCGATGTTTTCGATCGGCTGACCTATCGTCACCGCTACGAAAAGCTGGTCGAGCGGATCGGCAGGGACGCCCTGACCGGAGTGCAGGATAGGGGACGGTTCGAGACGAAAGGACCTGCAATGGTGCAGGCCGCCTTGCGAGCGGAGCTGTCGGTCAGCCTGATGATGATCGACATCGACCACTTCAAGGCGATCAATGACCGGCATGGGCACCCGCAGGGTGACAAGGTCATCCGGAAGGTGGCGGATACGATCATGCGCACCAAGCGCGAGGCGGACGAGCTATTCCGCTATGGCGGTGAGGAGTTCGCACTGCTCTGCCCCGAGGCGCCGCCGGGGGCGATGGCGATGGCGGAGCGCTTCCGCGAGGCCGTGGCAGCCGTTTCGCATTCCGGCCTCGACCGGCACGTCACCATCAGTATCGGTATCGCCACCTTTCCGGCGGGTGCGAAGGATTTTCGCGAGCTGCTGATGCGGGCTGACGCCGCGCTCTATGAAGCGAAGGCACTCGGGCGTAATAGGGTGTTCATTGCGACCGCAGCAGGACAGCGACCCATGCCGTGACTATCCTGGAGCATTTCAAGGGCGGCTCATCCGCCTAGACGTTCCGCTGAGGTGGCGTCGGTTGGGCTGTACCACAGTTTGGCATAAAGTGGCGTAACCGGCCGAGCGGGATCGGTCCTGCGGCAGATCGCGGTCGAACATCGGAAAAGGTCGCCGCCTCCTTGTCCTGACAACCAACCTCGACACTCAGCGCCCCATGGTAGATTTTCGCCGATATAATCCGGTTCATTGGGTAGACTCCTGTTCGCTCTCACGCGGTATTCTGAACCAAGTGACGTAGAGAGCGGGCAGGAAGAGCAGCGTCAGAACCGTTCCCACGATGATGCCACCCATCATGGCATAGGCCATCGGACCCCAGAATATCTCCCGGGAAATCGGAATAAGCGCCAAGGTGGCTGCGGCCGCGGTCAGCATGATCGGCCGCATGCGATGCTCGGTCGCTTCCACCACGGCTTTCCATGGCGGCACTCCGGCACTTCGCAACTCCTCGATCTGCACGATCAGGATGACGGAATTTCGGATCAGTATCCCGATGAGGGCCAACACGCCCAGCAGCGCAACGAAACCGAGCGGCGCGTTACTGAGAAGCAGCGCCGCGACGACGCCGATGAGTGCCAGCGGGGCAACCGAGAAGACCAAGAACATCCGATGGAAGCTTTGGAGCTGGATCATCAGAAGCGTGGCCATGGCGAAGAGCATCAGCGGTGCGACGGCGACAATGGGACCGGTGGCCTCGCCGCTTTGCTCGACGGATCCACCAACCTCGACGGAATATCCCGTAGGCAAATTTTTCGTGAAGGATTCGACCTTGTCGGCCAGAGCTGTCACGATGGTAGCCGGCTGGGTCGCGTCTGTGACCGCAGCCTTGAGCGTGATGGTCGGAACCCGGTCGCGCCGCCAGATCGTTGGTTGTTCAAGTTCGTAACGGAACCTAGCGACGGATGACAGCGGGATGGTCTGGCCGCTGCTGCCTGCGAGCTGCAGGTTGAGCAGCGTGTCGATCGATCCGCGCTCCCTGGCTTCGGCTCGGCCAATGACGTCCACCAGATAGATGTCGTCCCTGACCTTGGTGACCGTCTCGCCTTCGACAACGCCATTCAGTGCCGAGGCGATATCCTCTGAGGACACGCCGAGTTGACGGGCCTTATCCTGAAGCACGTCGATCTTAACGACCCGAGCCGGTTCGTTCCAGTCGAAGGCGAGATTACTAAGACGCGCATCCGAGCTGACGATAAGGCCCAGTTTCTGCGCAACGTCGCGGACAGTCTGGATGTCCGGACCGGATACACGATACTGAACCGGCTTGCCGACCGGCGGCCCGATATCGAGAAGTTTCACATTGGCGTCGGTGCCTGGGAAGGTTTTTTGCAGATAGGCCTGCAAATCCTGCCTGAGCTTGTCGCGGGCCTCGAGGTTTTTGGTCACGATGACAGTCTGCCCGAAGGAGACGGTCGACGGCTGAACGTCGAACGATAGAATGAACCGCGGCGCACCGGTTCCCACATAGGTCGACCAGTGATCGATATCGGGATTGTCGGCAAGTTTCTCACGTTCGAACTGAGCCATCTGGCGATCTGTCTCGGCGATGGAACTGTTTTGCGGAAGATTCCAATCGACTATCAGCTCGGGCCGATCGGAACTCGGAAAGAATTGCTGCTGCACCAGCGACATGCCGCCGAGTGAGCCGGCGAAGGCAAGCATGGTCGCTGCGATTGTCAGCCAGCGCCACCGCAGGCAGAACAGGAGCATGCGCGAGAAGGCTCTGGCAAACCATCCCTTGTGCTCGGCATGTTTCTTCATCGTTTTCGGCAGGATCGTCACGCCGAGAAGCGGCGTGAACAGGACCGCAACAATCCAGGAAACGACAAGCGATACCGCAATGACGACGAACAGGGTGAAGACGAACTCACCGGCGCTGCTCTTGTTGAACGCCACGGGTATGAAACCCGCCACGGTGACGAGCGTGCCGGTGAGCATGGGAAAGGCCGTCGAGGTGTAGACGTAGGTCGCGGCCTTTCTCAGGCTGTCACCTACCTCCAGCCGCGCCACCATCATTTCGGTGGCGATCATGGCGTCATCGACCAGAAGGCCAAGGGCGATAATCAGCGCCCCAAGCGAGATGCGCTGAAGCGAAATCCCCGTGTAAAGCATCACCAGGAAGGTGATGGCGAGGACGAGCGGGATGGAGATCGCCACCACCAGCCCGGCTCTCCAACCAAGGCTGATGAAGCTGATGACAAGCACGATGGCGACCGCCTCGAACAAAGCGTGCGTGAAGCCCGACACGGCCTCGTCCACAACGGCTGGCTGATCAGACACCCGTTTCACGGATGCGCCGGCCGGAAGTTCCTGAGCGATCAGATGCACCGTCTTTTCGAGCGCTTCACCAAATTCCAGGAGGTTGCCGCCCGCCTTCATGCCGACTGCAAGAGCAATCGCCGGCTTGCCGCTGAAGCGGAACAGGGAGGTCGGCGGATCCGCATAGTCGCGCGTGATCGTGGCGATATCCGTCAGCGGAAAGAACCGGTCGTTGACGCGCAGATTGATCGCCTGCAGGGTTTCCTCGGAGACGAAGCTGCCACCGACACGCAGGGCAACACGTTCTGGCCCGGCCTCGACGAAGCCGGATTGGGTAACTGCGTTCTGGGCCTGAAGTGTTGAGACGATTTCGGAACGGCTGATGCCGAGAGCGGCCATCTTGCGGGTGGAGAATTCGAGATAGATCACCTCGTCCTGTGCACCGACGATATCGATTTTGCCAACATTCGGGACCGTGAGGATTTTCGTACGGGCATCTTCCACGAGGTCGCGCAAATGCCTTTGGCTCAATCCGTCCGCCGAGAAGGCGAAGATATTGCCGTAAACATCGCCAAACTGGTCGTTGAAAAACGGGCCGACCACGCCGGATGGCAAAGTGCCCTGGATGTCGGCGACCATGTCACGCACACGCGACCATGTGGGGGTGACGTCGCGCGCCTTGGTCTCCGGCAACAGGTCGACGAAGATCACGGTCTGACCTGCGGTGGTGAGGCTGCGTGTATGATCGAGATTGTCGAGCTCCTGCAGCTTCTTTTCGATACGGTCGGTGACCTGCTTAGTCACCTCTTCCGCGGAGGCGCCCGGCCACTGGGCCTGGATCACCATCGTCTTGATGGTGAAGGAGGGATCTTCTTCACGGCCCAGATTCATGTAGGCAAAAATGCCCGCGAGAGAGAAGGCGATCATGAAGTACCAGATGAGGGAGCTATGCTCGAGCGCCCAGTCCGAGAGGTTGAATTTTTTCACGGGCGCGGTTCCTTTTCAGATTTGACCTTCTGTCCGTCCCAGAGTTCGTTTACACCGGCGACGACAACATCTTCGCCCTCCCGCAAGCCCGACAGGACCCGAACGTCCGAGGTATCTGCGCGCTGGAGATCGAGATGAACTGGCCGCGAGGAAATAGTTTGCTTCGCCGGATCGATGACCCAGACGCTGTTGGCACCGTCCTTCGCCAGGACTGCTGAAGAGGGAAGCAAAATTACGCTTTCCAGACGGGCGCTTACTGCGGACGCTGTCACGACCGACCCGAGCCGAAACACTTCGGGAGCGTCTTCAACGGCGATCTTCAGGCGGTAGGTACGGGTGTCGCTATCGGCCTCGGGTGCAATCTCGCGCAGAATGCCGGGAGTGCGGAGCGTGTTGTCGAGCTGGAGAGCGATGTCGAACCGCGTTCCCAGGCGCATCGCACCAAGCAGGGTCTCCGGAACATCGACTACCACGTCGCGTTGTCCGAGCTGCGCCACCTTGATGACGGATTGACCGGCCGTGACAACCTGCCCGATTTCAGCCGATGTGGCTGTCACGACACCGTCGAACTCGGCTTTCAACTGCGCGTAGCCGAGTTGCTCGCGAGCTTTATCGAGACTGGCCTGTGCTTTGGCGACGCCGGCCTGTGCCGACTTCAGACCCTGTCGGGCCAGCTCCAGATCGGCGACACTTCCGGCATTGGTGGTGGCAAGCGTCTGCTTACGCTTTTCCGTGACGTCGGCGTACTGAAGCTGTGCCTGTGCATTGCGCAGGTCCGCCTCAAAGCCTGTTACGACGAGTTGGAGAGCGAGGGGGTCGATTTCGGCCAGAACGTCTCCGTTGTGAACCAAATCGCCAACCTCGACCTTGCGCGAGATAACTCGGCCCAAGGTCCGAAAGGCCAGATCGGTTTCGATTCGCGCCTGCACAACGCCGGCGAAGCTCGTTACCACCGGCGGCTCGGTCTTGACGACGACCGACTTGACTAGGCGCGGCGCGATTTCAGGGCTCGCTTGGACCGTCTGGTTGTCGGCAATCAAAACAAAAGTCAGTCCGAGCGCGGTCCCGGCGAATAACACCACCGGCGCGGTGGCAAATATTGAAAGGCGTGTCATATTAGTTGAGCTCCCAAGCCACCGCTCGGCCGTCTTCGAGAAACTTTCCACCCTGCGTGACGACAAGATCGCTGGAACCGATCCCGCCGGTTACGACGACGTCGCCGGTCCGGTAGCGGGACACGGTGATTTTGCGGATCGAAGCGGAGTGATTTTTTGTGTCTATGACCCATACAGCGGGTTCGCCCCCGGCCGATGTCATGGCGCTTGACGGCAGGATGAAGCCCTCCTGCGGCGGAGAACGGAATTCCCCGACCACAGGAGTGCCCAGAGGCCACTGTGCGTCGTGCGGAAGCGCGACCTTCACCCGGATCGTTCCGGCTTTCGTGTCTATGGTCGGAGAAATTTCCCTGATCGTTGTCAGCGCATTGCGCGTCCGGTCGCCGACCGGCGCGACATCGATTTCAGTTAACGGCCGACCATCCAGGAAGAAGGACTCGAAGACGTTGAAAACAGCCTCTCGCGGGCCGTCGTGAGCGAGCGTAAAGGCCGCCTGCGCGGCGGAAACGACTTGCCCGACTTCGATGTTGCGGGCGGTGATGACCCCATCCGCGTCGGCCTTGAGTTCCGTATAGGACAAGGTGTCGAGCGCGGTTGCGAGTGACGCTTCGGCCGATTGCAGGGAGGCTTGTGCGGTCAGCATTTCGCTTTGCGCCTGATCGTAGGTCGAGCGCGAGATTGCGCGCGTTCGCAACAGCGCCTCGTACCGCTTGAAAGCTAAAGTTTTCTGCTCGATCGTCGCCTTCGCCGAATCGAGCCCAGCCCGAGCTATGCTTACATCCGCCTTCTGCTCGGAGTTATCGATGCGCGCGAGCACGGCCCCCTTGGACACATGCGATCCTATGTCCGCGCAGCGTTCGATGACCTTCCCCTCCGTACGGAACGAGAGACTGGTCTGTATCCGAGCCTTCACCTCGCCGGTAATTTCAGCGCTTGGCTGGTAACGTGTCTGCGAGACGATAAAGGCGCGCACTTGCAGAGGCGGAGCCGTACGGTCTTCAGCCCTGGCGCCTTGGCTGGCCAGTGCGAGCGAGGCAAAAGAAAATACGATTGATCGGAAGAGGTGCATGGGCGTCGTTACCGATTTGCAATTATGAGAACGGTGAGCTAATATCACTGACTATCGGGTTAGTCAATGAATTCGAGCACGCGAACCCACGACACAAGAGGGCAGAAAAAATGATCGGAAAAACCGGAAGAAAAATCACGCGCGCGGAACAGAAGGCGCGACGACCCCAGGAGATACTGGAGGCCGCGTTCGAAGAATTCACCGCAAATGGCTATACCGCGACGCGCCTGGAAGACGTGGCCGCCCGCCTGAGCGTCACCAAGGGTACAATCTATCTCTACTTCCCGACCAAGGACACACTCTTCGAAGCGATGATCCGGCACATGTCGGCACCGTTCGCCGATCTTCGCGCTTCGGTTGCGATGCTGGAAGGGTCCTGTTCCGATCGCTTGCGCGCCTTGTTGCGCCTTACCTACACGACAGTCGGAAGCGACAGAAAGATGCGGGAATTGCTGCGTCTGTCATTGGCGGAAGGAGCGCGCTTCCCGGAGATCGTTGACCGGCACCACGACGAGTTCATTGCACCCATGCTGGACGCCGTAGGCGCCCTAATCAGCCAAGGGATGTCGTCAGGAGAGTTTCGTTGGGCGCCTGCAGCAATCATGGCCGAGGTAGTGGTGAGCCCAATCCTTCAGACGACGGTGCTACGCCTGATGTTCGCGGATCGGCGAACATTCGACGACGCAGCCATCATCGAGGCCCACATTGATCTTGTTCTCAACGGCCTCTTGCCACGTCCTACCGGCTAGACGCTATCAATCACTTTCGCGGAATGAAAAGCACAGTAGATGCCTGGATTGAAAGTGATCGGGTATTGCTTGACCCTAAGTTCTGAGGATCGTGGGCATGTGCGAGTCAACGTTTCGAACGTGCGCCACCTTCGGAGGGGCAATACTCAGCCGAAACCGTTAGCCTCCGATAGAAATTTGATGGTGCGGGCGGCCGGGGTCGAACCGGCACCCCTCTCGGAACTGGATTTTGAATCCAGTCCCTAAAGGATGCACCGGGACACCAAATCCGCCGTTTTATATCCGGGACCAACACACCCTTCTACTACGACAAGTAGCTCCGCCCATAACGATCGTGATCAAGTCTTTCATGTGCGGGTCACAACGTTATCTGAGGCTACCCAACATGACCGATCAGAAATATTTCACACCAGAGGAGGTCACAGAGCGCTACCGCGGCACGATTTCAGTTGGTACGCTTCGAAACTGACGATCTATGAGGATCGGTCCCGCCTTCGAGAAAGTGGGCAAGTCAGTTCTCTATTCCGCCAACGAACTTGAAGCCTGGGATCGGAAGAATGTGGTGACGTGACGTGCGTCAAAACGACTCGGGCTGAGAGACGGGGGTCAACGATGATAAATACATGGCTTGAAGATAGGATATGTCGAATGTTGCCTGGGGGCCAATCCCCTCATACAGTTCGATCAGACGTTGTGCGAGCTTTGGATGTTCTGCTTGTTCAAGCTGCTCAAAACTTGTGGCGCTTAATAAATTTTTTAAAGTAATACCGTCAGCAAGAGTAAATGGCATTAATGTCGGCCAAGAATGGCATCGATCCTCAAACCTAGCTCGTCAACTTCAATCTCACCAGCAATGTACGCATCAAACACCGGCTGGCATGCTTGGTTCGGACGAAGTCCTTCCATTGCGTTTGAACGAAACGCACGGCGAACGATCTTGCGACGGCGCTCCATTTCTTCCGCAGTGATTGCCGGGGTATTTTGCTTGAGGGCGTGAGCCATAATGTTTCCTCTTAAATGTTAAATGGCGAGCATCCTTCGGCTCATTCAATCTCTTATAACATCAACCTACTTTGGCTGACGCGCAACACGGTGATAATACTTGTCGCGCGTGATATCGCCAGCCACATAACCTACTTTCGCCTCTTCCGGGAAATAGTCATGCACATAGCCAGCCCATCTATTGCACGGGCCTGATCAGCTGCGCGTTTTCCCTTGGCTACTGCTTCTGCAGACCTATCTGGCCGAGAGGCAAAAACACTCATCCACATATCTCCTCTCGAGATTGACCCTAGCATGAAAAGCCACGAAAAGCCAGCAATAGTGGGGTTTTATCGCCTTTTGCACGATGAAGAAGCCTGCCTTAAAGATCATGCCCGCCATCCAATGACTGGGTAATATTCTGATGCAGGCTCATTGCTCGCAATTGCCAATTTGCCCGACTATCGCTGGCCTGAACCTGTTGTAACAGAGTGGTCACATGCTCTGCCACTACAGGATCAAGGGTTGCAACCATACGGTTAAACCGCTCGCTTTCGGTGGGACTGGCTTTAAACGCGCCAAATCGCTCGTTGATTTCAGTCAGAAGCCCGCTAATTTCCATCCGCGCTTTTCGGCAATCGTCACTGTTGAGCAACTTCGCCATGTCGGTCTGATGATCATGCAATTTGCTGATGAACCTTTTCGTCCTCGCCGACAAATCAGCAATCGGCGTTTGCATCTTGTCGCGGAAAGCCTCTTCCTGTCGGGTCAGGTTGGCTGTGAGAGTAGTGTAACATCGCGCGTAATCGTCAAGCGAACTTGAGACAAATCGCAAGCCAGCCAGAGCCGCCTGCCGTGCTTCGTTTGGTCGGCCAAAGATTGATGTCTTACCTAATAACTCTCCAAAATCCTGGGGTCGTATTTCCATGTCAGCCAGATGCTTGCCAATTGTGCCACCCTGTTGCACGTGGCTGATAAAAAGATCAGCAACATTCCCATGATCGACAAAGCACTTGGCAAAGTCCTGTCGCACCGTGCGTTCGAAACGCTTGGCGTCCGGATCAGCCAAAACCAGACGCGATACGGTTTCCGGCACACTCTGATTAAAGACGGTGAGTGCCGGTATCAGCGGCTTATCCGGTACATGCCATTGGTCCCAGTCCCTCTCATAATCGGCAAGAATCCGATCCTCTTTTCTGTCAGTGAGAACAACACTGGCAATCTCAACCTGGCTGACAAAAATGCTTGCACGCGACAAATAATGCAGCTTTGGCCAATCCTGCTCGATCCTAGCCCAATCGACCTCAGAGAACTGCGACAGGGCAAGTGCAAGCTTCGCTGGATCAAACTCAGCACCAGCAGCGACAACAGTCGCAGGCGGCAACACTTCGCGTAGCTGTTCCAAATACTGCCTGACATCGGCTGCACCGTGACCGTCATTGATGGCATTGCGGCAAGACAAAGCGGCACTCGTCCGAGCACTTTTGCTATCCACACGCTCGGCATGATCAAGGCTCTGCTGCAGCCGCGCTGCGACCTGTCGGACACGATCTGACATCTCAGGATAGCGACGACCAGAAACCACTGGCGGCAGGTGCCGACGCGAATTGGAGGGCGACGTTAGAGGGTGGTCATTCACAATACCCGGCACCTGTGTTGGCTGTTGTACCCGTTGCGATTGCTGTTTAGGAAGCAGTTTGTGTCCAACAGATTGCAAGCGGCTCACGACCGTCTCAAGTCGCCTCTTCCAGTGGCTGACAATGTTCTGAAGTGCGTAACGCCAATCCTGATCTGTTCCGATATCGCGCCGCTCCATGAAGGAACGTAAGGCATCGCCATAATCCTGCGTGTTACGATGCAAAAACGTAACGTCCTTTTGCCGATCACGTGAGAGTGCCTTGGAGAAACCCGCCCTGTCGCCAAACTCTTCCAAATTCACATAGATGCGTAAATCGTCACGATGACGGGTCAGAGCAACATAAGTGAGCTGTGCATCCATCGTCTTCGATGCATAGACAAATGTCTGACCGACCGTCTTGCCTTGCGACTTATGAATGGTCTGCGCGTAACCATAATCAATGGCATTGTAGCGCTGTGTACTGAATTCAACGATTGAACCACTATCGGTTTCAATCGTCAAAACGCCTGTTTTGGACTGATAATCCGCAATAAAGCCGGTCGAGCCGTTTCGCAACCCGGTTTCAAAATCTCCTTCGAGACAAATGATCTTCTCACCAATCGAAAAACTCCTGTGGCCCTTGCTGGTCGTAACGTCGAACCCGTTCTGCAGCGCCCCTTCGGACTTAAGCTCCATCCGCGCAAGCACGTTCAATGCATCGACGTCCACATTGCGATGGCTCAGAATAAGGGCATCATTGCCTGCCCGCCAGCTCTCGCACCATTCCTTGATGAGCGAGGTTTTGGCTTGTGCTTCATCACGTGAATAAACAATGTTGCCAAGAGCATTATAGACATAAAGCGCATCTTCGGCCTTGCCATTGGCGAGCATTAAAGACGCATTACGGTGATGATCATTGTGCTGACGAATGATGCCGGTCAGTTCCCGATAGCCGACATAATCCGCGATACCACGAAACGCAGCCCCTGACATAATGGGTTGTAATTGGCGATGATCGCCAAGAAGAATGAGCTTGGCATCGGCTTTCTGCACATGTTCAATGATCATCCGCATCTGATCTGTGGACACCATGCCAGCTTCATCAAGCACAAACACGTCGCCGCTTTGCAGCAGCCGTTTGCCTCGAGCCCAATTCACCTCCCAGGAGCGAATGGTTCGACTGCTAATTCCGCTCGATTGCTTCAAACCATCGACAGCAACACCCGCCAGAGCTGCACCAAAAACCCGAGAGCCATTGGCTTCATAGGCTTGCCGAACAACATTCATAACTGTCGATTTACCCGCCCCGGCATAACCAACAATCACCGAAATTCCCGCACGATCCGTCGCGTATCGGATTACCGCAGTCTGCTCATCGGAAAGTGCTAAACCGGCCTGACGTTCACAGACAGTTCTCGCCTTGCTGACGCGATTTTCAGAGACATAGAATGTGTCGCTCTCGTCAAGTTTACCGACACTCTCGATGATGCTGTGTTCATTCTCAAACACCGCACGCGTGGTATAGATTGCTGGACGGACTTCCTTATCTGTGACCGGATCATAAACCGGCGCACAGATCGCAATCAGATTTTCTGAAGCACCGATGCGCAGCTTCACTCTCTGAAACGCCTCGCGACTGTCGGTATATCTAAACACCTCCCGCGCAACATCCTTATCAGTAAACACTGAGTGTTGTGTGGTCAGTTTCTGCAAGATCAGTTCCGGGTTCTCCAGTACTGATTGCGCGTTGAGTGCCGCAATTTGCTTGTTGCGCTCAACGCGGTCCGAAGTTCCCCCACTTGCATGAATTACGTTGGCCGCAACCCCGACATGCTCTGTTGGAATGAGCGCCAGCCCTTGTTCCTCATATGAGCGATGATCAACGAGGACATCAAAGCCGTGCAGCGCCAGATGCTGGTTTTGGATATCTGCCCAGGCCACGCGCATGTCCTTTAATTCAGGCTTGCCGATTCCAAAGCGCGCATAGTCGATCTTGCCGCCCTCACCGCGTCGGACCTCCCCACCCTCGTCAAAGATCGGCTGCAACACCTTGCCAAAGCCAGTCTCTGTCAACGGCCGTGTCTGGACCATGATATGAACATGCGGATTATTCGGCACATCATGATAGGCCCAATCGGCAACTAGTCCACGTGATGTCAAACGCTCGGCAACGAAAGCGCGTACCAAATCAATATTCTGCTTAACGCTCAGTTCCAGCGGCAATGCCATTTCAATTTCATTGGCATAACGCGAATTCGCTCTCACATTGAGATGTTCGACCTGCGACCAGAACTTTTGTGATGGCTGATCACCGGAGAGTAACAACAACTCTTCAATCCACCGTGGCGCATTCTGAGGTATCGCAAACTCTGTGTGAGCGACGTGAGACTTCTTCGAGAAGTCTTTCCATTCCCCTGTCGCTTCATTCAGGATCGTGGCACCGCGACGATAGGCGATCGCGGCAACGGCACTTTGTCCCCTAGCTGCACTGATCTCCTGAACGCGTAAATGATAGATCGCCATGGCAAGCAAAATAAGAGATCACGAAGCTTCGCGGTATCGCAAGACAGCGTCCCCAATTTAAAGCCATGCAGTTTTGCAAAAAACTGCTAAGTGCGCCCTTAGCGAACCGGGCTCGCTTCGCTCGCGACGGTTCCGGGACTGGTGCACTGGGGCGGCCCGCAATGAAAGATATAGTACAGAGCGCCACCCATCCACCAAAGGTACAGAGGCAAGCCGCCAGTAGGGTGGTTCGCCGTGATCCGAGCACAAGATCGTCAGCCGAATGACAACAGCGCAGACAACAAACTCTCGTACTGAAAACGTGGATTTTTCCGTGACCTTTACGTTCGGGTGGAACCCTCGCCGCTACATTAGCTTCTAAGCACGATCGAGATGGTCGTTTAGGGCGCATCGAGCGCACCTTAACGACCGACCTTCGCCAGCCCTACAGCGTCATTTGAGTTACGCGGGCTGTCTTCGGTTATCGGCGCTCTATTCTGCAATGTTTCACCATTTTCTAGGGAATGAACAATCGATTGTTTATCTCTAAAATCAAGGCCTCCACTGTTTCAAAACAAAGGAAGTCTCAGTAATGGCACGATTGAAAACCAACAAATCCGTTTCGCAGATTAAGGCAGAAATTGAGCGTCTCAACGCCGAACTTGAAGCCGCAAAGACCATTCAGGCACAGAATATCGGTGCGCTCGCAATCGATGCAGGCCTAGCAGATGTGCCGTTATCTGATCTTAAAAATGCCTTTGGAGAACTGGCTACACGATTTCGCGCCGATGCAAATCAGTGAGCTGTCGCGGCTTAAAAACAGGCTCCTTCGACAGAAAGGCAGATTGTCGATGCTGAAAAAATCTGATCGTTCCAAAGATGCACATGAGAAAATCCAGCTGGGCGGTCTCGTCGTCAAGGCGGGGCTGCGTGAGGCCGATAAAGCCTTTTTGCTTGGCGTCCTCGTGATGGCTTCCCAGCAATTGCACGACGAAGTTTTTGTCCGCGACATGACGGCTCTCGGCAAACAAGCCTTTGCCCATGATTGAAAAAGAACCCGCTCCCCCGTGGGGCGCGTATCTGTTTATCGGTACGTCACTCACGCTTATTTCAATCGGCGCTTTTGTCTTCGGCTATTTGTTTCGCAACTGGCCGCAAGCGCAGACACAGCTCTCATTTGCTGAGGGCTTGTCCTGCTATCTGCCGCATTATCCATCGCATTGCGCTGCTTTGATTGCCGATCACCGCGGCATTCCACCGGCAAAAATGCTCAATTATCAGATCATTATTGCGTCCCCGATGATTGTGCTTGTCGGGCTGGCTTCATCTATATTCTGGTATCATTTTATGCGCATGAGACCGCGCATAGTGCTAAGCGGTCTGTCAGTTGGCACCATGCGAGACTTGCTTGCTGCTGCGCGGATAGAACAGAAATCCAGCAAATTCCCAGATGTGCCGGGCTTGCATATGTTCAACGGCTGGCATCTTTCATTGAACCGAGAAACACGGCATTTCAATATTATCGGTGCGATTGGCGGCGGCAAAACCATTCTCATGACAAGGCTTATTCATGCAGCCGTTAAGCGCAATGACAAACTGCTGATCTTCTGCCAGAAAGGCGATTACACAAAGATCGTGCCGCAGAATGCTGTGAACGGGGTGAAGCATAGTCCGATCTTACTTGCCCCAACTGATTGCCGCTCAGCCGTCTGGAATATCGCAGCCGATCTGGTCGTTTCTCAAGAAGCCATCGAGCTTGCCAATCGACTTGTGCCGGAATCAAGCAACCGCTTTTTCTCCGATAGTGCGCGTGCGATCCTATCCGTTTGCATTATCAAACTGATGGCAACCAAACCGAAGCGATGGACCTGGGCCGATCTGCTGGAAGAAACCCGCAAGGACAATGACACGCTTCTCGCCACCGCCTTAAAATACGGGCGCGGTGCCAATCTGTTTCTTGAAGCTGATTTCCGACAGCTCATGTCCACGCGAGGTACGCTTGAAGCGCATATGGGCATGCTCAATATGCTTGCTGCTGCCTGGCCGAGTTATGAGAGTAAAACACTGTTTTCCATCCGTGAATGGCTGCAGGACAAAACAAGTTTCGGCTCCGTCATCATTCGCCATGATGGACAGTTCTCCGCGCTGTCCGATGCATGGATTTCCGCGCTTTATGCCATTGCAATCAACACTGTCACTGACAGCAAATCGCTCAATGACAATGATCTGCGCCGGATCTGGTTCTTTCTCGATGAATGGGCGCAACTGCCACATATTCACCAATTCCAGACTTTCGTCACAGTCGGCCGTTCCAAAGGTGTTTGCGTCGTATTAGGCCTTCAAGATGCAGCACAGGTCTCCGAAAAATACGGGCAGGATGCTTTAAAAACCCTGATGGCGAGCGTCGGAACCACCATCATGGTTCAAGTCAATCATGGTGAAACTGCACTAACGCTGGAACGCTACTTCGGCAAATCCACCTATACGGAATGGAAGCGCAAACCGCTTGGGAGCCAGGGCGGTATGCAATGGGCCGATCAGCGCTTTGAAGAAGCGCCGTTTAAATCCACCGAATTCAGCTCACTGCTCGGAACCGATAAAGACGGCGTGCGCTGTCTGGTCTCTGGCGTCGGCCAATATCTTTATAAGATCGCAGTACCGCTCGATCCAAAATACGCAACCGAATATAGACAAGCGTCCGCACCTGCAGAATGGACGACAACATTCAAGGTCGATGGAACTCTCAGCACCGATACAGAGATTGAGGCTTATATCGCCGCAGTCAAGCAACGACAAAAGCCGCAATAAACGTCGATCGGTGTTCGCCAATAACAGCGGATAGAGATCGTAAAATTATCAACCTCACTGGCTTTTAAATAAAAATGGTCTGGCCGGATTAATCCGGCCAAAACCGTTTACGCTTTGAGCTCCGCCATCTTCTGCGACAGCGTCCACAGTGCTTTGTTCAGCCTGATATCCTGATCGATGCCATTAACAGCACGGGATTTAACACGGCGCGGGCGGCCGCATGCATCACGGCTCATGCCACGTAATCCGCCCTTTAAGCAGTTTTCTTGCACAGTGTTAAAAACCGTCCACAGATCGTTTGCCTTGTCATCATGGCGGCGCGGGATGAGAAGTTGAGCGGGTTTGATGGGTGTACGGGTTACGCCCTCTGCATTGCCAAAACGCAGCATGTGTGCGGCATCGGCAAAGATCGCCTGCTCATCTCGG
>NZ_BSQC01000022.1:46919-66511 GCF_030268145.1 Brucella sp. NBRC 12950 | reverse complement strand
CAGACATTGTCTTACTCCTTAACCGAAGGGACTATTCCCTTCGTAAGAGATCGGTCGAACAGCTGATAAAGCGGATGCGCCAAGGTTTGGTTGAGCGTGTTTTGCAGCGTAGCGGCCGCGAGGAGACAAGACGTCGGGGAAAACACGCGTTGCGTCAGCACAAGCATGGCCTTGCACATTCGCTGAAGCGGTTCAGGTTTAAGACGAAGTGAATTAAGTCCCGCGTCATGGAGCTGAGGGACCTGCAGCACCATTGGCTCGCACAGCAAAACGTCGCTACTCAAGAATCCCGAAAATTAACAGTGTAGGCGGGCCCCGTACTGTTCGGCAGCAATCAGCTAGTGTAATAATGCCCCTGTCAGATTGCTGGAAGTGATCTGGAGATCTTGGGGTGGGGACATGAGATACAACAGAATTGCGGCCGTTTGGGTAGCTTCCCTTAGTATAATCGCCTGCGTTTCGAACGCTTTCGCAGACAGCATTTTGGATCCACGATGGCTTCCATCAAACATGCTCAGGGCTGCGGAAAGATGTGACCTTCGGCTCCTGTCGAGCGGGGAGATTTTTAAAGCGGCAGTTCTTAATGGCACTCCGACAACTGGGGTAAATTATCCCGCCATTCACAGAATCGATCTAGGATCTGGTAAGTTTGTTGATGCTTGCATCGTCCAATACAAATATACAGCAAGGATGAACCAAAATTCGTCCAAGCAGTCATGGGATATAGCTGGTGAGGATATCAAATCTCTGGTTTCTTCATTGGAAACCAAGTCGAAAAGTAGGTTTGATGGAAAGATATTCGACGGAGACGCCGTATTTTACGAACTTGAGCAACCAAACCTAGCAGCATTTATATCAATCAAAGAAGGTAGAAGCGCGCGGCAACTAGACGTATCGGTTGGGTACTCGACGATGCCATTTGAATTATATTACAACAATATTGAGTTATCCTGTGAAATACCTAGTTATATTAAAGTTACATTTAAAAAAATTATAACTCATCGTACTCATGGCATTGTGTCTCCAGGATCGTGGGCTGAAGAGTTTTGTAAAAGAGACCCGAGGCCATGTAAGGCACAAATGTATTCAATAGTAGAAAGAGATAGAGGTTTTGCCGAAGCTATTTCCAAGTATGATCCGGATCAACGAATTAGATCCACAAATCTTAGTGAATTTAAGAAACCTACAGGCGAAATACTAAGTGGAGTACCAGGTTTCTATACATTTCAAGAAACATGGTTTCGGCATCATTGGCTTTACACGATCAACTTGAAGACAAAGAAAATGGAGCTCTATTCAGACGGAAAAATGCTAAACCTCCCCAGTTCATGCAAAGCATCACAATAATCAACAAACGGGTACGAATGTCGTCATTGCGATTTAGCTCAACGCGAAAGTGAAGAGCGACAACCTACGATACTGAGAAAATGTAAAGGGCTTGGCTAAATTAATGCCAAAATGGTTCTGGAAAAATTCAATCTATCTTTCCTGAGCTTTTGATGCTTGCTATTTTTGCTGAAGCAAATTTTCTTGTATAATATTTTATATTTTCAAAGTAATGATGTTTTTTGAAGCAGTTTATAAAGAATTTGGACAAGTTTCTAGGTAACATTAGGTCAGAGCGGGGAATTGATTATGTACAGGCTTACATTGATAACGCTTACACTTTGCGGAATTTCCTCTGTCAGCAATGCTCAGAGTTGTAATGTAATCGGGAACAGCACCTACTGCTCTGATGGCTCAAGCTCTCAGCGGATTGGGAACAGCACCTACTACAGCGACGGTTCCAGCTCTCAGCATATTGGAAATAATACCTATAACAGCGACGGCTCTAGCTCGCAGCGGATTGGGAATAGCACCTACAATAGCGACGGTTCTAGCTCTCAGCGGATTGGAAATAGCACCTACAACAGTGACGGCTCTAGTTCTCAGCGGATTGGAAACACCATCTTTTTCAATGATTAGAGTCCCATCCAACCCCTAATTGTAGTGGGTCATTCAGTGTTCCGATGATCGCATTTATCAGAACCACGCCGGGTGTGTTGATTTCCAGAGCAGATACGTTCGATAACGCGCGTTGTGTAGCAGCGGAATGGCTGGAGTGGCTGCTCCGCTGCAATTATGTCAGCCAGCACATATCCATTGTGAAACTTGGGCTTCTCGTTGCGCTCAAGTCCGGATCATCACTGGGTAATAGTTGGCAGCCGCGGTTTCAGTTCCTGCCCTCTACACGTTTAATTTTGATAAAAAGACAGATTTAGCCTCTGTCGCAAAGTCAATTATTTGCTGGCGATCAGCGAGTTCGGTCATTTCGCGCGAGAACGCGACACTTGTGACTTTACCGTCCCCTTGCGACAAAATTTCTCCGTCTGCGCTCAACTGCGGCCAATCCATACCTCTCCATACGTGATTAAACCAAGTTGAGTTCTTTGGGAATTTTCCTTCACACTTCCAAGCAATCAATCGAATTAGACTCTTTGTCACCTCAGGCGCCCCAAATTCCAGTTCTAGCGGGTCGAATTGCTCCTGTGCTTCGAAGGCTTTAAAGGGTGCAGTGTCAGGTATAACGCACATCTCGAGCATCCAATTCTCGGGTTGAAGCCTAGCTTTCTTAAGCTCTGTTGATAGATAAAGAAACGATGCGCCATATAAGGGAAGAAAATGCTCGGGGAAAAAATTAAAAGGAGCTGTTCCACCCCGAGCTCCGTGAGCCCACTTATAATTCGACCAATGATAAAAATGTCGGTCATCAAACTGATCAGATATTAACCGGACAGTATCAAGAATTCGTCTCTGAAACTCCCATAAAATCCGATACGCGTAGCGAACTTCTGTTAATGTTTTATCCAAGCTCATTCATTGCACTCCGAAGCTTTTTTAAATCATCCAGCGACCAGTTCCGATCCATATCCCTTAGTGTGGACAGTTCGCTAATCTTACGCTCTCCACATAATGCCAGAGCTTCCAGTATATCTTCCAAAATGCGAGATGGGTTTCTGGATCCTTGTCCTAGATCGTGAATAACATCATTCAGCTTCCCCCAACTTGCTCCAAGTATATTAACTTGGCCCACCGCTTCGACGGTCTGCACAGCCAGATCAGCTGTTCTACATTTATAGTTCGGTCCCAGTCCACCCATCGCCAGAAAGTATAGCTGACGACCTTCAGCGCCTCCGAATTGCTCTCTATATGCTTCAATTTCAGCGATCCATTGTGGAGCATGTTGACCGTACCCATCCCCGAGTTTGGATTCCACGAGGATATCAACCAGCATTTCAGGATCGCCAAGCCTAAACTGAAACAGAATGTCGGGCTCTACGAAATCACGAGTTGACAGACTCCATCGCGGCCAAAATTCCACATTTTGTAAAGTTGCGACTTTACAATTAGGTAACGCTTGACCGAATGTCTCTCTCAAGATCTGCCAAAGCACAGGGCCCTCAAGGTAGCTCAACCGACTGAACACAGACGCGGTTAGGAAGTCTTCAGAGGCTTTGAATATTTGTCGCCAACTCACTCTATCTCCGGAATCTCCAATAAACGTGCCCAGATCCTTGCTGTGTAACAACGCCCTTAACATCGGTTATTCTCTTTCCATGATTATTCACTACCCAAAAGCTGCATTTTAGGACCGCATTAGAACTCCGTATCGGCAAGGGATTCCCGTATCTCGACGGCGCCAGTAACCTGGAAGCGCTGTGTCGATCGCGCGCATTCAATAACCAACCTGACAGAAACGCTCGCTGCGCGCTAATTCTCGTGTGCCCCCCATAGCCTGGTGCAATTAGTTACAAAAAGACTGTCAAAGTACCCACCTAGGCTGCAAAATTGTATTGGCAGCTCCGAAGTTTTCAGGCAGCCCAGTTGTTGTCGTGGAAATTTTCCGCCAAGCACTTGCTCGCCTTTGGAGCAATTGCGAACAACGGAATATCAAACAGTGAGAACTGTCAGATCCTAAAATCGCAACAAAATGCATTACATTTCATCGTCTTCATAAATGTAAAAACTCTCTATACCGACTGCTTCTGCTGCAACTCCACCCGGCTGAAAAGGTAACGTCCATGTATTTGTGCATGTTTCGCCTTTGTATTTTGGAAGTACAGCCTTCGGGACTTCCCTCTTAAATCGTGCAGACATTTCATCGAATTGCTTTGGATTTGAGGATTTGGCGTCTTTAACGAATTTGACCGCAAGAGGATTAAGCTTAGCAAACCCTTCCTTTTTGCAATAGCCCGCAAAGAACACTAGCGCAGCTGCCATATTTCGGCCTATTTCAGAATTCGCCTTTACGCGACCTTCGTAGCCCCAGAAGGGGCAATGGTCCATCACCCATCCAGCGCATGTCATATCTCTGACCGAGACATTTTGGGCGACAGATGGCTGAGCAACGCTGCACAATATCGCAGTTACACTTAGATAGTGAGTAAACTTCAAAACCATCCCCAATTCATCACCTCAACAAGTAGAAGCAAAATATTCCGCGAATTGAAATTCTACAATAAAAAATATAAATCTCTAATGTCTTCCCATCAGCAATTTATTTCGTTTGCAAATTTTCATTTTCAGAAAAAAAATCTCTAGCCTAATATTTCTCTAATGAGCCTTCCTTTTTTACGCTTTAAATCGAATGTAGGGGCGCCTTGAATCAAATTTGACCATTTGCCAGTTCTCCACACTCACGGTATTTCTCAGGATGGGTCGAAAGAAAGCTTCTCTACGACGTTCACCTCGGCGTCGGCGCGCATGTCAGTTGCATTGGCAAAGGTCGCAAGATGCGGATCACGCCCCTGACCAAACAAATGGCGTCGCTTCTGAAACACTGGTTGAGAGAAAGAGGCAGCACTGAAACCGATCCTCTGTTCGTTACCAGGGCCGGAAACCCTTTGAGCCGCGATGCAATCGAACATCGGTTGGCGAAATATGTCGATATGGCGGGCAAGACCTTTCCGGCAATCATGCAGAAGAAGATCACCATGCATGTCTTACGGCATAGCGCCGCCATGCGCCTGATGAGGGCGGGGATCGAGCAGTCCGTCATCGCACTCTGGCTCGGGCATGAGCAGGTCGGAACGACAGATATCTATTTGCACGCCGACATGGAGATAAAGGAGCGCGCTTTGGCGAAGACCGCGCCGGCGTCAGCCCCAACTCGCCGGTTCAAACCTGACGATACCATGCTCGGCTTCTTGGAATCGTTATAGCGCGCCGCTCCCCGACCTCACAGATGGCTGGGGCGCAACTCCCCGCCCGATTATGCCGATCTTTGTGCTCTGAAGGCTGGGCTCCACTGGCTTCTGTCAGCGCATGTCGGCATAATCATAGGATCGGCATAATAGAGACTATGCCGATATCGGCATAGTCTTTATAACATTACGACCAACCATGAGGCCATGCGCCGTCTCTTCCCCAAGTTTGGTGACATGACGAACCGCGTTGATCCGCAATTAGACGTCTACCCGGACTATCCAGCCCCGGTCTTGCGAAATTTAGCAGATGGTGAGCACGAGCTGGCACATCTTCGTTGGGGAATGCCAACGCCGCCTATGTACGTTAAGGGCGAAGCTGACAGCGGCGTAACGAACCTACGCAACCTCACCTCACCTCATTGGCGGCGCTGGCAAGGTGTTGAAAGCCGCTGCGTCGTAGCAGCCACCTCATTTTCAGAATACGGGCAAGAGCCTGATCCAAAAACAAAACGTAAGCCGCTGCACTGGTTCGCTCTCAGCGAGAATAAGCCGCTCTTTGCATTTGCTGGCATTTGGACGACTTGGAAAGGGGTGCGAAAGAAGAAGGAAGGCCCGGTTGAGGTCGATATCTTTGCTTTCCTCACCACAGAGCCAAACGCCGTGGTAAAGCCCGTCCATCCCAAAGCAATGCCTGTAATCCTCCGCACGACCGAAGAAATCGATACATGGTTGCGAGCACCATGGGATGAAGCCAAAGAAATGCAGAAGCCATTGCCCGACGCTGACTTGATCGACCTGACACCGAGCAATGACAATAAGGAAGAGCAAGCTAGTTTGTTTTGAGTTGGCAATCACGAGCGGGCCAAGGCTCTTGCCGAGGTCGTAACCGGCATTTTCATGGGGCCAATACGGTCGTAGAGACGAGAGGATGGTACATACCTCACGGGTCGGCTGTAAACATATCGAATTCTCGGGCGCTATGCTCTGGTAAAAGACCGCTAGAAGCAGTTCGCGGAAAACACTATTGTCAGCCTGGCGACGCAGGCCAATAATGGCGTGTCGGTTGCGAATATGAACGGTTGCTGATCTTACCTATAGCGAATTACCCAGGCAGGTTTGGGCAAACGGACTGACAGAGCGATTATGATTCGAGAAAGGTGCACGAAGCAAATAACGACTGACGAGTAGGTGTCGATGCTGATATTCATCAGGTTGGTTTTATTGTGCTTGTTATTCATTCTGTAAATAACATAAACGTATCGGCGCTATCGGGGAATTTGAGAATTTTGAGCTACTGGCCACCATTTCAGCATGCAGAAACAGACATCTGCCTTACTCATCTTGAGCCATTTGAGTTTCGCTGCAGGGTTGGTACGGAACCAGAGCGGCGCGTGTTTGTAACGTTCGACGAACACACGTTCACGCGCAAGTTTACCCCGCAAGATCCGCCTGAGCATCTATGCTTCAAAAACAGGGTGTTCTGCCCTGTCAGATACGGTCTGTCCCTCGGGCTGCGTGAACTGATTGAAACTTTTCCAGATGTCAGAGTTTATCAAACTTGGGAAAGAGACGGGTACGTTTACTTTGCAGCCGGAGTGCCCTCGCCGCAAGGCCCGTACCATGTATTCTTCAGCGTGAAGAGGTATGATTTTTCAAAGAAAAAGAAGGGCGTCGCGATGCATGTTCAGAGCGCCTACGCGCGGGAAAAGGGTGAATACGGCGATGGACAGACAACGAACACAATCGACTTTGCCAGGCTGGTGGAGAACACCTATATGGGCCGGTCAATAAAGTTTGCTCGATAAAAATTTAAGGGCCCCCCGCAGGTGGCCCTTTGTATCCGACAGCCCAGGTTTCCCCCCGCTCGCGCGGATCCCGATTTTAATCAGGACGGAGAGGCGCTGTTGCAGTCGGTCTGTCGCCTCGCCATCCATATAGCACGTGCAAACTAATTTATCAACTAATTGTTGATTACGTGCACCTTTCAGATACTTGGATAAGTGTCAAAGCAGTCTAGCAGCCTGTTACCAGGAAAAAAATCTCAGATGAATTCGGCCTGAAACCGAAATCCGATTGGACTTCATAGGCACAGGACTGATGGCGCGGACGGCGAAGCAGATCGCGGCTTTGACGGCTGGCGATGGAAACGCATCCTCCAGACCCCGCCAGCGGGTAATCGTTGACTAGTTGGCGAGACGACGGTGGACCGTTGCTAGTGCGTCGGATCCCGACACGCACAGAAAACCTTGGGTCACAACTCTTCTTCTACATCAGTCAGCATACCATAACCGGGTTTGATCTCGCGTTGCTACAATCGCGGTGAAAGCCACACACATGATATGAATGAACAAGGCCTATAGCCATAGAATAGATGGATGAATGCGCCTAGAACTAATGCGAACATCCTATTCTTGTTCAAGTTCGACCATGAATCCATTTCGGATCTTACGACGCTCCAAGTATGGCTTCAGTTCTCCGTCAATCATATACCTCATGCCGTGGTCGCCAAGAGTGCATCCGAACAATCGCTTGATAAATAGGGTGAAATCCCAGCCCTCCCTAAAGTCGACGCCGTCTGGAAATTTATTAATTATATCATCTGCATCGTAGCAGCGGATGCCATCCCGCGAGTAGACGAATACGAACGAGGCTGGGCTTATCTCTTTCATCCGTCTACACTGTAAGAATAGTTCCCGACGGTTCTCTTTCCCCTTTGGCAGTCCGAGAAATGGACCCTCGCCATTCCAGAGCTTGGCCTGAACGATCAGCGCCTTGTCTACGACTTCTCCATTAATCTCTCCTCTGAAGCCAAATAGCATGTCAGCGCCAGAGAGGTTTTCTTCCGACCTGAGAACGTTCGCTTGGGTATCTCTTGCCCGGATAGAATATGAGTAGGGAGCACTCGGGCCCATCGAGCTTCCCGGTCTGTAAGCCGGTTCAAGTTTTAGTCCATTGAGGCCGTCTCTCAGACGTGTGAGTAGGGTGACAGTGAAGGAGTTTTCCTTGTTGATGTCCCCTCCTCGAAAGTCGGCGCACGTTTTATCAGTGATGGACGAAGCAGTCTCAGTCAAAAGTTCGAATGACGCTTCGGTCCACATAGCACACCATCAAAATGAATAGATTCTCAGCAGAACGCTGTGTATCCGAAGAAGATTAAGTTTGCGATACTGCTGGAAGCGGTATCAACACGCAACGGACTGTCTATGTCACGTCCGGCATGCACACAAACCTGCGCGCTGCACCGTTATCGTCGAGACACCGACTGCCGATACTGGTAATGATCTGCATATCAAAGGTCAGCTTGATACCGCGACCGCCAGAGCCAAGCAGGTTGATGTCAGCATTGGTGTTGGATACATCTACGACAAATAAAGGGATGCTTGGCAATAAATACCTTACTCAAGTGCTGCCATTCACAGCCAGGGTAATCCTCAACGCGATTCCGAGTTCAATGGACGTGCTCTAAATCACTCGCTAAAGATCTGAAACAAAATAAACTAAAGGTTAGTGATCAGCCGTTCTATAGACTTGGGAAACCAGTTCCCTGAGGCAAGTTTCTGCACATCAACTGTAATTACCTCTAACACCGGCCGATCAAGAGTCTCAAGCTCGAACTCGTCAATCTTTCCTGATGGCAGGTCCCGGGAGGCCGGGTACACAAGCGCCAGGCGCTTGCAACGATACCGACTAGCGTAAGCGTTCATTTGATAAGCGTCGCTACCAGCAACGCCCGAGTTGGGCAGACCGAGATCGAGGCGTTTCCACTTTGCATCAAAAATGGCCACACAATCACTTCCATCATCAACGGTTATGTCGGGCTGTAGCTCAAATGCCGACGTTGCGAGCTTTTTGATCGGCCCTTGAAGGCCTACGGAAAAGTTCCCCCCATGCATCGCGCATAGCTGACGGACACGTATTCCGAGCACCCTCTCAAAGAGCTTTTCCATGTTAAACATCAACGCTGATCCATCGACAGCTCCTGTACGAACGTCCGGAAAAAGCCCTGAAAGCAGAAAGCCCGCGCGTACAAACACCTCTTCCCAATACCGGATTGTGCGATCGAAGCTGAGAGATTTAATATGATGAACGTTGACCTTGCGATCGCTCACTTCGTCAAAGCGATTGAGAAGACCCGCGACTACAGACCGGGTAAGTGCGCTCATTGCAAAACGATGAAGAATCCTAAGAACCTCTTTGAGAGTCTGATTGTATTTATTGTCGAAACTGCGCTCATCGAAACTACAGAGCAGCCGTGATCGGTCGAACGCATTTGCACGAAGATGTTCGGTCAGTTCCAGCCGTCCGCGAACAGCGTTGAGGCTTACCTTCATCTCTTCGTATCTGGCAATCCCTCCCTTTTTGAGAGCCGCTCTCACAAGACAACAGAAATCCTCAATGAAAACGTCCAGGAGATGGTTTTGCTGTTGGGCCAACCGAGCTTCGGGCAGCCTCCTCGATCCAAGTTGACCCGCAATGGCCAGCATCGATATCAGCAGGCCCCGCATATCGTCCGACCTGTCGTCGCCAGCGTCGATCTTCGGCAGCACTTCAATCGTCAGCAGATCTGTCTGAAATACACCGCAAAATGGCCCGAACTTCAGCGTCTTGTGGCCCCATGTGACGGCGCCACGGGGCAAAATTTGCACCATCTTTGCAATACTTTCGGCTTCCGGCTCGCTTATCATACCACCCGGACCAAAACTGACGCTTTCCCGCTCCCTGAACGTTAGACGTTTCATTCCAGCGGCTCGTAGATTTTGCGGATCGAGTCTGGAGTGATCTCTTCTTCCCGAACGATCTCAAAAGCCTCTGCTTCGCCAATTTCGGTCGTATCGACATTGGGAAACAGCTCCGCAGTACTGAGCTTTCGTATCCGCACCAGTTGCATATCTTTCGTGACTGCCTGGTCGGCGAGAACATAGCGGATCCGACGCCAGTCGTCGTAAAACGCCTCCTGTAGAAACGGCAAGATTTCTCTCGCGAACACGCGACGCAGTTCTCTGAATGATTTCACGTTCAGAAAATAGCTATGTCCCAGAGTCTGTTCGCGATGGAGCAGGTGAGACAAACGCGCATTCATGGTCTCAAGCAGCTGACGCAGATCGATTGAATCGCCCTCGCCGTCATCGATGGTTTCGAGCAATTCCGGCTTCGGTGTAAGCTCTTCAAATCTGAAACGCCTGCGTAATGCACTGTCCAGCAAAGCAATCGATCGGTCGGCTGTATTCATGGTCCCAATAACGTCGACATTTGCGGGCACACCGAAAGGCTCGGGTGAGTTTGGCAGTGTAACCTCCAGCCCCGTACAATCTGCCAACCGCTCACCCGATGCGTCCGTACGAATTCGCTTATCAACCTCAATCAGAGTGATTAGTTCGCCAAAGATTTTCGAAACGTTTCCACGATTGATTTCATCTATAAATAGCGCAAATCGCTTGTCCGGTGCATTCCGTGCGCGTTCACAAAGTCTTTTCAGTACCCCTGGCTGGACACGATACGTAACAGTGTCGCCGTTCATGACTGGTCGAATACCTTCAACAAAATCCTCATACGCGTAGTTCTGATGAAATGTGACAAATTCGAAGCGATTGCCCGTTACATCCTGATACTGCGGCAGATAATCCTTCATCAGGCGATGTGTCTTGCCGGTTCCCGGTGGTCCAAAGAGGATGATATTAAGTGGTACTGTGGCTCTCTTAGATGACAAAGCTACTGACCCGGCGTCGCCGCTGATGGCTGCTGCGCTGGATGTCAAGGGTGGTAGCGCCTTCCAGAGACGTTCCAGTGTTCGGGCCGCTTTCGACCTTATCTCAATTCCCGAAGATTGAGGTGTCCATTGCTGTTCAGGTTCCCTGCTTTGCAGATTATCCAGTGAAACAATTGGGTCAGTTGTGGCATCGCGAACCACGTCAAATGCGACATCCACAAAACCCGCCGTTTCGCCCGCTTCAGCACGTTCCAGTTCCCAGTGCTCAAATTCATACGGAGCGCGTGTGACTTTACCACTGGCCACAATGCCCTTCGGATGATTGCCTATGCGAGCGAGGAAGACGCGATCCCCCTCTTGCGGTTTCCCCGAGTTGCACCGCCACGGCTTATGAGCCTTCTCTGCACTAATCGTTATAGCACGATCAGAAGCAAGCGTATCCCAGTTCCATTTGCCAGGATTCCAAGTGAGAAGCCAACTTTTCGTCTGGTTCTTCCACTGAGCTTCAATTTCTTCCTGATAGAAATCAATGTTGCCGCCATGTTCAGCTTCAAGTCGGCGGCGCAAATCGAGCAACGCCCTGTCGATTTCGACAGTGCTCGATTTGCGGATCTCCCTTTCTGGCACGTTTTCGAAACCCGCGAGAATCTTGCGTTTGTCGCCTTCCGAGCTGATCCGCTCGAAAGTGTCAGGGAACAACAGATGGGAAAGAATGTGGATCACTTGCCTTCGTCTTGCTTCGGGAAGGTCGCTGAGCCAGCCAGAGAAAGCCCAAGGATCCGTAGCGATCCGACGCCGATCTTCAACATCGCGAACTTTGTAGTTCCGCAGGGCACTAATCAAAAAGGAGAGCTCTCGCCAACGGTGTGTGTTGTACGCAGTGCCCGCGGAACCAATCCCTCCAAGCACAGCGTCAGACAGAATTGGATTTGCTGGGTCCAACGCGCTTCCGGACCACGACCAGACCTCTAAGACATTCTCGCGCTTCTTCCCTGCACTAACGTTTGATGGAAAGAGCTGTGTTAGCCATAAACACTCTGCCATTAGCTGGCGGCATTCAGGCGAGCCTTCTGCGAGCTGAATTTTCAACTTCGAGAGGAAATCGCCTTCCCCGGCGTCGAGGTTTCTCACAAAGCGTCTATCAAGTTCTTCAAGTAACCCAACTGTCCATAAATTAGTGTCAGCCGAAAAAACTGATCTCTCGGTGAGAAGACCAAATTCTTTCCATTTTGCTGCGGCATCATAAATTGGATCGACAGTTTGATTTGGATTAAATCTAGACACGTGCCCTCTGTTCCGATCTCTCAATAGAATGCCAGAATTTTTACAGATCAGTTAGCCTTCAAGCGAAGAATTACTGAGCAGTTTCGATTTCCCCAAAACTGTAGCGGTAGGAGATTTCGCGTTCAATCGAAAGGTGCTGGCTGCTTTTTGCTTATCCCAAGGATTGTCTAGCTGGTCTGGCTCCCAAACATCTAGACTTAGAGATATTTTACTGTTGCATCTCAGTATCCACACCAAGCGAGCCGGTAGCTCTTAACATAATGGGAAAGTGTATGGGTTGAAGTTGTGGTTCTGCTCAGGTAACCCCAATTTTGAGCAGGGTATTTCGTGGGGCGATAATGTTCGAATTCTTTTTAATTATTATAGCGCTTGTCATCTTAAATGAGCTCCTGACCAAAATGGGCGTTACAAAAAAAGCCGATAAGGTCGCCCCTATTCTCGCAAAGCAGCCTGCTCCTAGAGTTGATAGCACGGTCGATTTCGAACAACAGAACCGTGAATGGCGAGCAAAATGGGAACCTCTCGTTGACCGTTCAAAATGGATTTCGTCTGGGACAGCAGAAAGGATCGTTCAGCAGTTTCCTGCTCCTGAAAGGCCGACCAGCTTTATGGACAGACTGGTTAATCCAAACCCGGCTCTTGAAGCACTGAAGTTCGAATTCATGGCAGGCAATATTCTATTTAAATCGCAACAGAAAGTCCGTCTGAAACACCTATTCGATACGATAGAAAAGAACCCGCTAACGGACGAGCAGATTGATGCGTGTATCTGTATGGACAACAGCGTGCAGATCGTCGCTGCGGCTGGATCCGGAAAAACCTCAACAATGGTTGCTAAAGCTGCCTATGCTTTGCACGAAGGTCTTACGAAGGGGCATCAGATCCTGGTGCTGGCTTTTAATAAAGACGCTGCGAACGAATTGCGGACCAGAATCCAGGCCCGACTAGCAGATTTCGAAGGTGCTAACGATATCAAGGTCGAAACGTTTCATAGCTTCGGATTGCAGGTTATCGCGCAGGCCACCGGTAAAAAGCCCGCTCTTGCCCGATGGGTGGAACATCCGGGTCAAGACATAGCGGAAATCGAGCGAATAGTCGAAGATCTCTCTGCAAAAGACACGGAGTTTCGCAATGACTGGAATCTATTCCGGCTCGTGTATGGTCGGGATATAGGTCGTTCAGGAGAGAAAGCCGAGCCTGATGCTTATCAAAATGGCCGACGCGGCCATCGAACAGCAAACGACGAAATTGTCAAAAGTAAAGAAGAGCGGTTGATCGCTGACTGGTTATTCTATCACAGCGTTCCCTATGAATATGAGCGTGATTATGAACATGTGACCGCTAACGAAGCCGCCCGGCAGTATCAGCCTGACTTTTTCTATCCACAAATCAAACTCTACCACGAGCATTTTGCGCTTGGTGCAAATGGCAAAGCGCCGCCTCATTTTGGACCCGGATATGTCAAAGGCGTGGCTTGGAAGCGTGGTTTGCACGCACAGATGGGGACTTCTCTTTTTGAAACGACATCATATGAGATTGCAAAAGGAAATGCTTTAAACAAGCTCCACGGCGAATTGAGGAAACGTGGACAGGCTGTTTCCTTCAATCCGGCTCGGCAGGCGAAGGGCACTCAGCCGGTCAGCAACCGGGAAATCATGAACATTGTGCGGATTTTTCAGCAACACGTGAAGAGCAATGGCCTTAGCCCTGCTCTCCTGGATAAGGCAGCCCTTGATCAGTCACATGAAGGCAACGCTGCACGGGTTGAGCTATTTATGAAATTGTACAAGCGCATTTCGGGCGAATGGGAAAGGCGACTGAAAGCGACCAATAGCATTGATTTCGAAGACATGCTTGTGCAGGCAGCACATCATGTAGAAAGCCAAGCCTATCGCAGCCCGTTCAATATTGTACTCGCAGATGAATTTCAGGATTCTTCGCGCGCTCGAATTCGCCTTTTGAAGGGGCTTCTTAAGAGCGAGACTGATCATGTTCACCTTTGTGTTGTCGGAGACGATTGGCAAGGCATCAACCGCTTTGCAGGCGCGGACATTTCCGTGATGACTGAATTTGACAAGCAGTTTTCGCACGCTACTCAATTACGCTTGAGCACGACGTTTCGCTGCCCTCAAACCCTTTGCGACATTTCCAGTCAATTCATTCAAGCCAATCCCGTTCAGATCAAAAAATCAGTCAAGACGACGAGCACCTACGCCAACGTGTCAGTGCTAGCGTTCGGATTTGAAGACATGTCGAATGCTTCACGCCACCTCGCTGAACAGTTCGATTTAATGTGCAGATATATAGATGCTGGAAGACTTAAAACGAGCGGCGGCGACCGCATCAGCGTATTGTTACTTGGGAGGTATCGGAATGATGCTCCTCATGAGCTAAAATCATGGCAAAGCCGGTACGGAGAACATCTCGATATTTCCTTTAAAACAGTCCATTCCTCAAAGGGACTGGAAGCAGACTACGTAGTGATACTCAACGTCGTCGAGGGCTTCCGAGGCTTTCCGAGCCAGATGGAAGATGACCCCCTTTTGCAGATTCCGATGCCTGCGCCCGACCCGTTCCCCATGGCCGAAGAACGCAGACTGTTCTACGTCGCAATGACCCGTGCGAAACGGCAGGTTCGGATCTACACAAGCCTCGCCACACCGTCTCGCTTCGTGAACGAGCTAGTGACCAAAAGTGAATTGAAAATCGAAGCAGTAGACGGAGACGTGAAAGAACCGTGCCCCAAATGTGACATCGGTGTTCTGATACTTCGGTCGAGCAAGTATGGGGAATTTCTAGGCTGTAGTCGTTATCCGAGATGTGAATTCAAGCGTAACTGCACGACCATCGGTGAAGCGTGAGCATTTCGCTCTTAGACGCACGCTCATAGGTGCTCGCGAATTCGCATGCACGAGTCTAAAATTATGTTCGAAAGCGCGCCTGTTGCTAAGGCTTGATGGTAATGGGTCTTAACCACATTCATCGTTCAAGTTCATTGCTCCATTGAAGCAACGTCGGCGGCGGATCGCTGGTGTCATTAGGTTTGAAGTAGAGCGTGTCGATTGCAATAATTCTAGCGAACTGATTATAGCAAAGCTTTGAAAACTACAATAAAGCGACCTGCAGTTTAACTCGCTGTCGCAATGAGGGGCAATAAATGAAGTTTCTACGCATACTTGCAGTAATGATAATACCCGTTTTTTCATTTCTCAGCACCGCTGCTGCGGCGAACGGGGTGAAAACATGGCATGACGAAACAGTATGGCGGTTGAAATTAGCACTGAATAGAATGCCGCTGCATCTCTTACCACGTGCAACTAAGCTCAATGTGAAATTTATCATCACATCGCGAGGTGAGATTAGGAAGGTTCTAGTGCATTCCAACCCTTCTATGCCAGCGCTCGATACCTGGGTTAAGAAAAAGCTTGAAAGCGTTAAGTCCATAACCGCACCCCCTAGCGGAAAAGATGAACGTGCTGGATTCTCGGTCAAAGTTGCAGTGACGCTCGAATAGTCACTGTTTTCCTCGCTTAAGAGCATGGGTGGGTTTCCCCAAAGGGTAGCGTCTGAACCGACCAGGCTGAGCTTCGGTCACACTCCTTCAATATCGCCGCACTCAGCAAAATGAGTTGAGGGGGCGCCATCCTAGGCGAGGAGTTCGTTCCATTGGATCAGTGGAACTCTGAAACAGACATTCGTTCAAAACGATCGAGGCCACTACTTAACTGACAATAACGACGTGAGCTCGAACTGCCCATTCTTTGCTTGGTAGATAAGTGAATGGAGATAGCCACCAGGGCTCTTAATTCCATCTGCGCGCTGCAAAATCCAGGCGACAACAGTTGAGGCCCCTTCCCTACCCAAAATAACAGCGGCTTCGCGCCATGTGTTCTCTGCTATGCCGAGGAAAGATGACACAACGCTTGCTGCATTAAGAAGATCGCGCCAGCAGTTAATTCCATGAGCAGCATAGGCCGTAATATCGGGACAAGATCTCAGGACCATATCCAAAGGCAACGGCGTCAATTGTTGGGAAGACGTGACTGGAGACGATGCAGGTTGGTCCGTTTCAAGCATTTTCTCAGTCAAATCATTCAATTTTACATTTTTAGAATCTAAAAGGGATTCTGTGGGGGATTCATAATAGTGCCGCTCAGATTGAGCGGCTGTGCCGCTTATTTCCGGATCATTCTCGTTGTTTTCCAACAAGTTAGTGAGTTCTGAGTGAATTGCTTCAAAATTTGCCTTGATTGAGTTCAGTTCGGCGGCGGAGGCACGACGTGGAATGGTATCGACAATCGTCCGAAAACGACAGAAAAGCGCACTAAGCGTTTCCGTCTGATCAGCGGTTTCGAACTTCGCGGCGATCTCTCGTCTCGCCACAGAGACTTCATCGCGTAGCATCTTGAGTGCACGCTGCCGGGCAAGAATGGTCTCAGCCTTCTGCGCTATTTCGGGTGCCCGTTCTATTAAAGGTGCAAAAGAAAAGCCAAAAGCCAGCTCAACAGCCCCTGCCCCGTCTTTGTGCGCGTAGCGTTTACAGTTTGGGCTGTCCTTTCGAGCAATAATACCTGCATTGATAAGCGTCGACAGATGCCGGCGAAGTGTGGATTCAGGCATACCGTGCGCGCGCAGTGACAACTGTCGGTTTGATGGAAACACGACAGGTTGGTTATTCGCACTGATTTGATCATCCGGCAGGAAAGACAAAAGCGAGCTTAAGACTGCAAGGCAGCGATCATTCAGGTTAAACTCAGATTTTGCAATGCAGAGCTGTTTGTACAAAGCCCATCTGCTAACACCCGTGCTAGCTGCCGAAGTCTGCTTTGAATTTTGACAAACAGACTTTAATCGCCTGCGTAAAGCAGACGTGACATTCTCCAAAACTTGCATTTCCTTCTACCTTTCTCAAGGCAAAAGAAAGTTGCCCGCCAAAATGACGCCAGTGACTCTTGACACTGATTCGAGGAAATGCGATTCTCAGTCTGCTAGAACTTCGAGAAGGGCTTCCACGACGGTGACGTTAGGGGGCCTTTTTCTTTTGCGGTTAATCTCCTGTTGAACGGCTGCCCTCGCTATATTCACTGTGAAGGCGTTCGAAATTCTTGGAAATCCAATCTCCAAACGCTTTACCTTCTGCGCTCGAAAACTCGAGCGTCAGCGATTTTGGTTTTGGACGTGAGACGATCTCCACCCTGCGGTCCTGCGATGTCCACGATGTAAGAGCTTGGACGTCCTTGAGGCGGGGCTCTTTGGCAACAGCGAAAGCAGCCTCAAAGCGATCTGAGCTGCTCTTACTAGCAAACTCTTCGGTTTCAATAAGCGCTCGCACTCGATCAATAGCTGCTGTCGACAAAAGTGACGAGAAGCTTTCCCATCTCGGGCGGCCGACCCCGGGTGCAGTCCCTATTTTCTCGACAATGTCGGCTGGTAGTTTGCTCGCGAGGGAAATCATTTCAGAGAGGACGCCCTTCGAACGCGTCCCGAACGTTGCCATGATCACTGCACGTGACGTTCCACGGTCTTCTAGACGCTTGGCGAAGAAAACCTTTTCAATGAAGCTCAGGTCTTTTCGTTCCAGATTTTCACTGCCCTGTGCAATGACGAGCTCATCGTCCGATAGTTCCCGAACAAATGCTTTAACTTTCAATCCAAGTTGCTTGAGAGCCGCTACCCGGCGGTGTCCGTAGGCGAGCTGGTAATGACCCGATCTAATGGGGTGTGGGCGAACGAGGACTGGGACAGCCTGGCCGTTCTCTCGGATGCTTTCGAGCAAACCATTGAAATCTTCCGAGTTGTGGTCCTGAAGGCGATCAGACACGAAAGAGGATTCAATGTCGCTCGCATCCAGCTCTACGATCGCACTCCCGCTCGAAAGTGCTTCTCGGAGTGCGTCAGCTTCATGAGAGAGTCCTGAGATGGCGTCGTTCATGCTTTGAAGAGCGCCAGATGTGACCTGAGGTCGACGCGGAGAGTTCTCAGCTGAGAACTCTGCATCCTGTTTTATCGGAGATAGATAATCTCTAAGGGCGTCGCGTCGTTTGCTCATCACCTACCCCATGCTTCTTTTACGAGTTGTTCCAATTCACCATTGACCGCATCGAGCGCTTCAATTGCTCGGTCATAGGTCTGGCGGTGGAAGTTCTCACGGCCGACTTCATAAAGAGTTTGTTTTGTGATCCCCGCGTCTGAAATAGCTGCAGACTTCACCATCGAGCTGGTTAGGACGCGATCTCCGAACAGGCTCTTCAGCAATCCAGCAATTTGTGATTGGGAACTGTCGTTCGGTTCGTAACGTGTGAGAACGTAGCGGAACCAGTCGTAGTTAGCATTCCCCCCTGCCCTCTCGACAACATCGAACAATCCTGCAGTCATGTGCAAAAACTGGCTCATAGAAGCGACGTCCAACATTTGCGGATGAATTGTCACGAGCACTGATGTTGCGGCACATAAGGCAGAGAGTGTTAGATAACCAAGAGACGGTGGACAATCGAGTACAACGACATCGTAATCAGTTTCGACGCTGCTCAAAGCAGATGCGACCCGTGTAAAGAACATCTTATCGCTTGAACGAGACGAGGACGTGAGTGCTCGCGGAGTTTCATGTTCGAACTCCTGCAGTTCAAGGTTCCCTGGGATGATGTCGAGACCGGTAAAATAGGTTCTTCTGATGATGTCCTTTAGCGGTCTTTGCGCTTCATCATACCGGATGGCGCCATAAAGGGTCTCGTTCGCTTCGAGATCAAATTCTGGCTGAATACCAAACAGAGCAGAAAGTGACGCCTGAGGATCGAGATCGACCGCAAGGACCCTATAGCCGCGGAGCGCAAAATATTGCGCGAGGTGAGCGGCCGTTGTCGTTTTGCCGGACCCACCCTTAAAGTTGGTGACCGCAATGACTTGAAGACGATCATCTGCTTCGCGGCGCTGAATATAAGCTTTCTTATTTTTTCCCAGGTGCTCACGAAGAGCGTGGATCTGCTCGAGTGAGTACAGACGGCGTCCAGCTGCGTTCTTTTCAGCATCGCCAATGACGCCCTCGTTCACAAGCGTACGAAGATAAACGTCGCTGATGCCTAACAACTTTGCGGCTTCACCAGGCGCAAATTTTCTGAGTTCTTTCTGGGCGGTCGGAGGAAAAGCACGGGCTCGCAACTGTTGAAGCTGAGCGCTCAATGTGTCAGCGTCGCCTTCGATCAGTCGGGTGAGCGACTTCTCGACAGGTGATTGCTTTGTTTCGGCATTGGCGGTGGTGATCATTAAAAGCGCTCAACTTCAGTATTTGAGATATTGAGCGTCAAGATGGCGTTGTTTCCCTGAGTCGTCAACAACTTTAAAGTTAATACTTAGTTAACTGGACGGCCCTGCTGGTTCAACCCAATTAGCATGCGCAGCATGCCGGGTTCTCAGCTGAG
>NZ_BSQC01000022.1:0-46822 GCF_030268145.1 Brucella sp. NBRC 12950 | reverse complement strand
GAGAACCCGCTTTCACGTTTGCATGAAGTTCTCAGCTGAGAACCCGCTTTCACGTTTGCATGAAGTTCTCAGCTGAGAACCCGCTTTCACGTTTGCATGAAGTTCTCAGCTGAGAACCCGCTTTCACGTTTGCATGAAGTTCTCAGCTGAGAACCCGCTTTCACGTCTAGCAAGATTTGAGCCGAATATAGCGCTTTTCCTCGGACATGTACTTAAAGATCGATAGCATTCCGCTTCAGTGCATTCCCCCCTCTTGCTGAATCGGCGTTGTTGGAATAGCAATTTCTTTAGCTGGTACCGTTGGCGAGTCCTAATGGCATGAATGTCCAACGGCAGTGGAAGATTAATTACCGAAGTCCAGCCTTTGAGAGAGGTATCGTCACATTGAGGGCTGAAAACTTAAGTGCCGTTCGGCACTTTGTGTTTTCATTGCATGAACTAGCAGTGATTTCAGACGCATTCAAAACGGTTCTGCGATCAGCTTTAAGGTGATTTAAAAGGTTGGGGGCAGTGGGTGAAGGCGCGTTACTTGTCCTATCCATGAATTCCGCGGGGAAATTCGCTTTGGGTAAAAATCCTATCTCCACTCGCGCACTGAGGCATTCAACGCTGGTCTGTCTTTCCGAATTGTTGCACTTTAAAGCGCGTTAATTAGAGCGGCGATTCTAGTCAGCTGACACGTTAGCGTTTTTAACGTCTGGGGGCATTCTTGAAAATTGAATTACTGCACAAATACAAGTCCATCTCGCCTTTTGAGCCTGTCGATTTACCACCCTTTGCGGTGATCGTGGGTTTGAACGGGACGGGAAAGTCACAACTGCTAGAAGCTATTCAACACCAAATCGTAAATTGTGATTTGTTAGCGGATTCCGATGGACCTCAGGGCACCGAGGGCCACCCGGGGGTGGTGAAGCTAACAAATTCGTCACTTACTCTACATTCAGAAATGTTTGATAGCGCAAACTCTAGGGGCACTAGATTGTCCGAGGAGGTTTTCAATGCGCATCGAAACACAGTATTTCAACGAATTCCCACAGGGTTAGTCAGTACTTTCAAAGGTGTGCTCCCGGGGAACGAGATTCTCTCAGATATATTTGGCTTATCGCGAGAAAAACTATTGTTGGGGGAGGGTGGAACACCTCTCGAAGACCACGTCTTGCGCCAGCGAACTCAGGCGTTAGACCAACTCAATCAATTGCTATCTGAAAGCTTTTTCATTCAAGGACATCAGGCTGCCCAGCAGGCGATAAAGCGTTTCATTTCCCACAATGATACCGAAGCACGTTTAATAACGTACGAGGAGGCCGCAAACTTCGGTTCTTGGGGTGATCATGCTCTGTTCAATGCTCAATTGCCGATGCTATTCGCAGGATATCGCACTCAGCGTAATGCTAACAAGCGATTGAGTGCCCACAAAGATAGACCTGCAAACGCGAACTGGCTGGATCAAGAACAGTTCACCAAAGAGTTTGGAATTCCACCTTGGGATGAGCTCTCCGCGATTATGGCTGCGCTTGGCCTGAACTATCAAATGGCTGCTCCTGGTGAGCGCGACATCGATCCAGTAACGCTGTACTTCGAGAAAATTGACGACCCTCACACTCACGTAAAATTCGCTTCACTCTCAGCTGGGGAAAAGGTTCTCACCATCCTCGCTATAGCATTATTAAACGTACATCCGTTCAGAGCAGCGGTTCAAAGGCCTCAGTTGCTTTTATTGGACGAGATTGATGCATCTCTGCACCCGGGCGTTCTCAATGAATGGATGCGGACAATCCAAGAAAAGGTTGTTGGAGATATGGGGATACCTTGCGTCATGACAACCCATTCACCTATCACAGTCGCCCTCACTCCTGATGGCTCCCTTTTCGAAATGAAACGCAACGATGTTCCGTTGCAGCAAATTGCCAAGCATGAAGCATTAAACAAGTTGACCGTGGGTTTACCGTCCATGGAAGTGGAGTTCACAAAGCGTCGACAGATCTTTGTGGAAGCGGATGTTGATGCTCAGGCATATGATCGGTTGCATACGTTGATGAAAGCTGAGTTACAGCTCTCGTGTTCGCTAAATTTTCTTTCAACCGGAATAGTTAATAAAGCTGGTGTAGAGCAGGGTACCGGCTGCTCGGCGGTCGAAAAGGTTGTTGGACAGTTGGCCGGTTATGGCAATCTCTCGACATTCGGACTGCTCGATTGGGATGGAAGTAGAGAGGACATCGACCGTATACACGTGCTTGGACATAACAGTCATTATGCGTTTGACAACGTAATTCTGAATCCGCTTTTAATTGGGGCGCTTCTTATCAGAAGGAACTCGCCGCCAGCTGAGAACTTACCAAAGTTTGTTGATATTGGAAAATATGACCAATCACTCCTTCAGAATATAGCGAACTCGGTCCAATCCAAAATTGCTTATCCGGCAGGAGCTTCCACTGGCCAAACTCAAACGCATTTTCATTGCGGGATTGAAATTCTTACGCATGAGGCCTTCTGTCTATCCAATGGGCACAAAATTGAAGAAGCAATCAAGGCTGCGTTTCCATCGCTAAAGGCATTCTCACAGAGAGGGAAATTGGCTCTCGCCGTTATCGAAGGTATTATATCTGATTATCCGGGTTTGTGTCCCAAGCCGATTGTCGAAGCGTTTCAGAAACTGGCGAATGCAACCCCGGCACCATAGCAGCACCTTCTCCTTGAAGCACGGAGCAGTACAGTCACCTCTGTCTGCTCCAAGCGTTTCTCGTTTTGCTACAACAGCCGTGACGCCCGTCCGCTGCGCCGCTTGGCATCGTTATAGTAATCGGATGCCTGCTGCACAGAGCGATGGCGCGATTGTTCCATGGCTTCCGGAAGAGGAACACCGCGATTGGCCGCTTCCGTGAGATAGCCGGAGCGCAAACCATGAGCGGAAAACTCCTCCGGCTTAAGCCCTGCCATTTGCGCACGCTGCTTGACGATCCGGTTGATGGCGCTGGGTTCGAGCGCTCGTAGAGAAACATTGCCCCAACGATCGATTTTGCGAAACACACTGCCATTTTCGATCTTTGCCGCTTCCAGCCAGCGGTTAAGGGCTTCGACGGGCCGGCCGGTCAGATAGACGGTTTCATCGTGATCGGTACCACTGGTTTTGGTGCGTCCGAGATGGATGCCGAGCGAGGGGAGGGAGGAACCATCTTCGTCAGCGACAGGCACCTGTTTGACAAGCTGTTCTACGCGCAAGCCGGCGACTTCGCTGCGCCTGCGCCCGCCCGAGGCAAAGGCCACCATCAGGATAGCTCGGTCGCGCAAAGCGGTCAGATCCTCGCCGGAACAGGTCGCGAGCAACTTGCTCAGAATATCGCCGGTAATGGCATTGGCGCTCTTGCGGCTGCGCGGCCGGTTGATGGCGCGCACCGCGAGGCGGATTGCCGATTTGACGGACGGCGATGAAAACGATCCTCCCAGACCGCGCCAGCGGGTCAGCGTCGACCAGTTGGCGAGACGACGACGGACCGTTGCCGGTGCATGCGGCCCGGATACACGCAGAAAGCCTTGTTGGCGTAGTTCATCTTCCACGTCGGCCGGCATGCCGTGACTGGGTTCGATCTCGCGTTGCTCTGGCCGCCACAGATGATGAGCGACAAACTTCAGCACTAGGGCTTCAGGTGCCGGGAAGGGGAGGGGGCTGCCGGTTGCAGCCATTGACCAGGCTTCGAGATAGGCCAGATCCGAAGTCAGCGCGCGCAGGGTGTTTTCGCCCATGCCTTCATTGACCAGATGGCGCAGGGTTTCGATATCCTGATCGGTCAAAATGCCGGCCAGCATGTCGCGGCGGTTCGTCGGTAAGACAGCGGCAATCGTGTCGAGTGTTTCTGCCCGGCTCTGAACATTCAAAGACATGGGGTGCAGTTTTGTCATTGCGTCACGCTTCCTAATTCAAAACTTGCGGAAATTCCGTATATTACGGAAAACGGAAGTTAATCATGACATCCACAGTAACGGCAGCAACTGTTTCGAAGAATTTTGGCGCCTACCAGGACGCCGCTGTGCGCGATCCGATTATCATTACCAAGAACGGTCGTCCACGTACCGTTCTGCTCGCCTACGAGGACTATCTGCGTCTAATGCGGCGCGAGCGCCGCGTGGAATTAACCGCTACGCTGACCGACGATGATCTCTCGGCTGTTGAAGTTGCCTCGATGGAGGCGGGCCTTGAACATCTCGATCGCGAACTGAACGAAAAATAGCATGATTCCAAGTGGGCCCAAGGTTGGTTTGATCTTCAGATACACCTATTTGTGGCACTGGCAGTTCGAGCAGGGACGGGAGGAGGGCGACAAGGATCGCCCTTTACTGGTTATGGCTATCACGACAACACTGGAAGACGGATCTCCAGTCGTCAGGGTTTTGCCGATTACCGATACGCCACCGCAACGGGCTGACGAAGCAATCGAAATTCCCGCCGCTACCAAGCGCCGTCTTGGTCTGGACGATGAGCGCTCCTGGATGGTGCTGAGCGAAAGTAATCGCTTTGTATGGCCGGCCGGGACCGGATCCGCGTCCGGTCGATGGTGAAACAGGCTATTACGGTCCGGTACCACCGGCGCTGTTTGCTGAGATCCGGCAACGTTTTGTCGCGCTCGCTCGCAGTGCCCGTCACCGGCAAACGCATCGCTCTGAATAGGTTTTCGCGCGTCTTTTTCGTCCGTTTAAACAGCTGCTCTTTGCCCGGACATTTACCGATTTGCGGCTTCAAATCGATCACCTCCGATAACCTATACTTATCGGAGGTGATTAACAAGCATGGTTAATGTCGCAGTAACGATACTTACGGGATGATTCAATTTAATGTGGTAGAAATTTATCCGTTATTTCAATCATTAACGGACTTCCAATTCAGTTCGTAGCGCGTAAACCGTAACTGGCCGCTACGCGTCAGAGCGCCTTTGTCGACCATATCCTGCAGATCGCGGGTGGCAGTAGCGCGCGAGGTTTTTGTCATGGCCAGATAATTGTCGGCGCTTAAGCCACCAACAAAACCTTCGGGCCCGGCTTCAAACAACCGCGCCACAACCTTCTTCTGGCGTGGATTGAGTTCACCACGAAACCGATCATAAAAATGCGCTTTGGCGATATAGAAGCGCACCCGGTGCAGGGTGAGCTGTTGCGCTGCCAGCACGGTTTGCCCAAACCAAAGCAGCCATTCTGTCACATCAAGGGTGCGCTGATGCCGTTCCAGTTGTGTGTAATAGGCTTTGCGGTTCTGCTCGATGGCAAAACTGAGCAGGATCAGACTGGGCTGGCCCAGCGATTGTGCGAGTCCTTTTTCGGCCAATGCCCGGCCAAGACGCCCATTGCCGTCTTCAAAGGGGTGAATGCTTTCAAACCAGATATGGCTGAGTGCAGACCTGGTCAGGGCGGGGAGGGAAGATGCGCCATTGGGTGCCGTCTCATTGAACCAGGCAATGAAGCGGTTCATTTCGACCGGCACCTGTTCTGATGGTGGCGCTTCAAAATGAATCGTCGGAAGGTCCAGATTTCCGGAGACGATCTGCATTGCGTCAGTATGCGTTCGATAAGCACCAATGGTTTCAAGATGCCGGTTGGTGAAGGTATCTCTGAAATGAGGATCGACTACGGCCCCGGATATCGCGTTTATTTCATGCGCCGGGGGCCAGTAATAATTGTGCTGCTTTCGGGTGGTGATAAAAGCAGCCAGAAGCAGGATATCGTGCTAGCAAAGTCTATTGCTGCGCAATGGAAGGAGTGATAACGATGGAAGTGCAATTCAGACGATATGACGCGGCGAATTATCTGAAGGACGAGGATGACATTGCAGCCTATCTTCATGCTGTGATGGAAGACGGCGATCCCGGATTGATCGCGGCGGCTCTTGGAGATATAGCCCGCGCCCGCAATCTTAGCCAGCTCGCCCGAGATGTAGGAATGAGCCGTCAAGGGCTGGATAAAGCTTTATCCGGCGATGGTAATCCGAGTCTCGCAACGGTGATGAAGGTCGCCAATTCTCTCGGGCTGCGGTTTTCCCTGCAAACTGCGGGCACATCTGCCGAGCATTAAAGCGGGATGATGGCGTTTCTGCTGGCAAGCAGATTGCAGGTCATTCTCACGTCCAGGGAAACTTATTCGTCAGCTTTAGTGCCGCTGTAGCACCGGTTCATCCCGACTGATACAACCTTGATTGCGCTGGCTGTTTCTTTAGCGACCAGCCTGCTGAAACAGCAGCCTCAATCAGACCACGAACGCCCACAATTGATTGGAATGAACGACCTGACGTGCCCCCGAACTTCTGGAGCATATCTCGCCGCTGGCTGGGTCCACATATTACTGACCGGCAAATATCTCTGGACTAAGGAAGAAGCGGCTTAGAGTGTAATTACGCCCCCAACCTGAGCCAACCCCACTCTAGGCGGCAGAGATTTGGCTACCCGACATGACGTGAATCGGGCACAAGCCGTTCTGGGGAATGTCGCATCACGAACGGTGCCTACATATCGGCTTCGCAAGCTACTGGTACTCATGAGAGTGGTTTGATTTTACTGGCGATAACGATGCCTTGGATTTGCTGCTGGAGGGCTTCACGGCGTTTAGCGATGATAGCCCGGACAGAAACTTCGCGGATTTCATTTACTGGTTCAATGGCGAGAGCATGGCGGAATTTCTGATCGAACAAGCAAACCAAAAGCTATCGCTGCCGAGATCTCAGAAGCAGCAATCAGTGAACCAGAAGCCGCAGCGCTAAGTTTTCAATCACGAACTGTTGCTTCCCCTAGGATGTCCAAGCTTATAAGAGAGTACCGCAATTATAGCCTTGGGCCGTTGCAAGCGTTATTGGGTAGTTTGAATAAGGAACATGCCACTCTGAGGGCTCCCATAATTTCAAAGGGTTAGAATTTAACTAAACGGGACGGAAGTTCGTATTCTTTCAAGGCGAAATGATATCGTCCTGTCTAATGAAACGCAGCACCGTTTTCTATGCTGCTACCAAGTCTTTGACGAGTTGGCTCACCACACCCCTAAGCCACCGGTGCGCCGGATCGTGACGATATCGGACATGCCACGCCATCTCGACCGGGAACGTTCCGAGGTCGACAGGCGCTTCGACCACCTTCAGTCGGGGGTCACGTTCAAGGCTGCGGCAGATCAGCCGCGGCAGTGTCGCGCAGTAGTCGGTGACAGCGACCATTTCAGGGACCGCCAGGAAATGTGTGACGGACACAGCAACCTCGCGCTTGAGGTTTTGCTGCCCTAAAGCCTGGAACAGGCCTGCGCGGATTCGACCAGGCGGCAACACATTGACGTGTTTCAGGCTCTCATAAATGTCCCGCGTCAGGTTCGTTCTCACATCCGGGTGATCGTGACGTACGATACAGGCAAGGCTGTCGTCCATTAGGTGCTGAACCACCAAGTTGTCCGGCGGGTCGATGACCCTTCCCAGCACCATTGCGGTAGTCCCTGACACTACGCCGGTCTCGGCTAGATCATTGCCAAAGGGGGTCATTCGAAGCTTGATCCCGGGGGCTTGCTCGCGCAGCCTGGCCACCAACGCTGGCATCACGACCAGTTCTACATAGCTGTTCGGCGCGATCAGGAAGAGGCGCTCAGCGCTTGCCGGATCGAAATCTTGCTGGTGGACGATCAGATCATCGAGCTGCGCCAACGCCGTCTCGATTGTCGGCGCGATTTCCTCGGCAAGCTGAGTAGGCCTGATACCGTAACGTTCCCGGATGAACAGGGGATCTTTCAGCATGTCGCGAAGGCGGTTCAGCGAATTTGACAGCGCAGGTTGGGTGATGCCGAGACGGCTGGCAGCGCGGGTGACGCTCCGCTCCTCCATGAGCGCCAGGAACACTGGCAAAAGGTTCAGATCGTATTTCATCCAGATATAATCACACGTGAATATCTAAAATCCAACAAGTAAATTTCTCAAATATCTTTCCAGATGACATGATCATTTCATCGAAAGGCCAGCAGCGCTGATCGACAATCCAGGCCGATCCGGCCGCCATCATCAAAGGATAAGACGATGAAAGTTCTTATGGTACTGACTTCGCACGATACGCTCGGCGACACCGGCCGCAAGACCGGATTCTGGCTCGAGGAACTGGCAGCTCCCTATTACGTCTTCAAAGACGCCGGCGCCGAGATCACGCTTGCTTCGCCGAAGGGCGGCCAGCCGCCGCTCGACCCGAAGAGCGACGAACCGATGTTCCAGACCGAGCTGACGGCTCGTTTCAAGGCAGACGCCGACGCTAACGCTCAGCTCGCCCAGACCGTGCGCCTCGACAGCGTCGACCAGAAGGATTTTGACACGGTCTTCTATCCCGGCGGTCATGGGCCAATGTGGGACCTGGCTGAAGACAAGAACTCTATCGCGCTCATCGAATCCTTCATCGCCGCCGGCAAGACCATCGCGCTTGTCTGCCATGCTCCGGGCGTGCTGCGCCATGTCAAGAATGCCGATGGCACCCCCTTTGCGACAGGCCGGTACCTAACTGGCTTCACCAACACCGAAGAAGACGGCGTCGGCCTGACCAAGGTCGTGCCTTTCCTAGTCGAGGACGTGCTCATCGCCCAAGGAGCCGTATTCTCCAAGGTGAAGGACTGGGGCGTTCACACGGTCGTCGATGGCCAACTCATCACCGGGCAGAACCCGGGATCTTCCGCCGAGGCCGCCGAAGCTCTGCTCACAGCCTTGAGCCAGACGCGGGTCCGGGCAACTTGATCACTCAGCATCGCGGGCGGCGGCCGCGGACGGCGGTCGGCCACCCGAAAATCGGATATCGAAATGATCAGCCTCACACCAACGCTCTCGTCTGCGCATGCCCGCCAGATGATCGAGACATCAAAATCAAAGGCGAACGAGTTGAATGTCGCATGCTCGATCGCAGTCATTGGTCCGGACGGCTACCTGTTTTCCTTCGAGCGCCAGGCCGGAGCCATGTCGGGATCCGTTGAACTGGCGATCAACAAAGCGTTCACTGCTCAGATCCTCAACAACGGGACTGACAGACTGAGCGTGTTGGCACAGCCAGGAGCGGAGCTCTTCGGAATTCAGCATTCCCACAATGGTCGCGTCGTCGTGTTCGGGGGAGGCATCCCTACCCAATTCCAGGGGCAGGCGATCGGCGCGATCGGCGTTATCGGTGGTACCGTCGCATAAGACGTGGCCATCGCGGAGGCCGGCGGGGTTTCGCCAAACCAATATTTATGAAGCGATTTGACGCTTTCATCGCGCCACCTGATATAAAACCGTCGCGCATCTTGGGCCGTCGATCCTTCAATCTGGCGAAGGCGAACCGTGAAATTTTGTCATGTCACAAAGCTAAGCAACAGATATGACTGGATAATTTGCAATCTTCCTAAAAAAGTAGCCTGCTCACACAATGCATACGTATGCAGAAAGATGCTCATTATTATGCGATGAAAACGTGCAGCTCATGCGATACATCGAATTGAGGTTACGGCAGGAACTCAAAAGAAATCTGATAAAACAGTTAGTTAGCAAAAATTTATCTGAAATCAAGCGGCTCTGGACATGTGCATAGAATGCAAATAACGTATGCAAAGGAGGAGGGTCGTATTGGTTTTGCTTGCTTCATTATCACGAGAACAACCGGGACAGACAACGGCCCCTGACGAGCATAAAAATTATACTTTGGGAGAGAGAGTATGAAAGCTACCATTGTCACAGCATCTATTGCCTTACTGTGTGCTAGCGCCACAGCAGTTGTTGCGGAAACCAATCCTGACATTATTTCTGATGCCCGGAAGTACGTCGAAAACGCGATCCGCGTCGACGGCCCATGGAACGGACCCGCGTCCTCTCCGCCGGTTGCGTCAGATAAGACGATCACAATCATCTCATGCCATCAGGCATCTAACTGCGCCGTTGACGCAGCCGGTGCCCTGGAAGCTGCGACCAAGGCGGGGTGGAAGGCAACAATTGTTGATGGAAAAGGCGATCCCGCAATCTACAACGCCGCCATACGCACTGCTGTGAACTCCGGAACGGACGGAATACTGACAATTGCCATTGCACCCCAGCTTATCCGGGATGGCTTAAGATATGCCCACGAACGCGGAATCCCCGTCGTCAACGGCGCGGAAATCGCGTCAAAAGATGATCTTTTCGCTGCCAGCGTCGATCGGGAATTTGCAGCACAGGGCGAACAGCTCGGAAAGTGGATGATCGCCGACAGCGGTGGGAAGGCGAAAGCAGTACTGCTGCGCGCTGACGAATTTCAGGCAGTGGTTATCCGCCAGACCAACGTCCGGAAAGCACTGGACGCCTGTGCAGACTGCAAAGTTCTGGATTCGGTAAATCTGACTGTCGCCCAGGGGGCCAATCCCTCTTACATCCAGCAGCTCGTTCAAAGTCTGACGGCACGATTCAGCGATGACCTCAACTACATTGTTGCCCCCTACGGGACAATTGACGGACTTGTCGTTCCTGCGTTGAGAGCTGCCGGGCGAAGCGACGTCAAAGTCGTTGGCTATGACGGCAATGCGCAACAGGTTCAGCTGTGCCGCTCGGGTCAGGTCGGAGCTGTCGCAGTCACGATGCTGTCATGGGCCGGGTGGGCTGGTGTTGATCAGCTGAACCGCGTCTTTAATAAGTCTGAACCGCAGCCGCAGAATATTCCTGCCTTTCTTGCAGTCCGGGAAACCTGCAAAGAGGGCCTCGCGGAGCAGGCATACAGCCTGGATTTTCGCGACCACTACCTGCAGATCTGGGGCAAAAAATGATGAGGCCCGCGACCGGCGCTGTGGGTGCGCTCCTGCATGCTCAGAACGTTAGTAAGTCTTTCGGGGCGACACAGGCATTGAGCGCGTTTTCGATGTCAGTGATGCCAGGAGAAATCCACGCTCTCATCGGCGAAAACGGTGCTGGAAAATCCACGTTTATCAAAATTCTCGCGGGAATCTACCAGCCGGATGCAGGCACCCTCCGGTTTGCTCCCAAAGAGACCGAACGCGCCGATATTGCCTTCATTCATCAGGATCTCGGACTGATATCCTCTATGACTGTCGCTGAGAATATTGTTCTGGGCGCCGGCTATCCCAAAAGGCATGGCCTTATAAACTGGAGTACTGCCAGCAGAACAGCGGAAACCAGCCTGCGACAGCTGGGCGTTGAACTTGACCCGCGCAGAGAGGTTGCCGATCTCAGCGTCGCTGAACGAGCCCTTGTCGCCATCGCGCGGGCGCTTACGCGTAACGCCCGCTTACTTGTTCTCGACGAACCCACTGCAACTCTGCCCGGCCGCGACGTCGATCTTCTGTTCAAAGTGCTGCGCCATCTCAGCGCGCACGGAATCGGAATGATTTATGTCAGCCATCGGCTGCGAGAAGTCCTTGCGATCGCCAGCCAGGTTACTGTGGTTCGTGATGGTTTGTGTCATCATTCAGGACCTACGGCGGGTATGTCCGAAGCGGACCTTATCTCGCTGATGTCAGCCAGAAGTGACCAGGTGATCGAAGAGCGGAATTTCAGTCCGGACGGTTCACCACCAGTTCTCACCTTGCGGAACATCACATCTGATGGTGGACTACGTGGTGTTGATCTTCATGTTAACCGTGGGGAAATTGTTGGGTGTGTCGGACTGCGAGGTGCGGGTCAGGAAGAGCTTTCAAAAGCGCTATTCGGACTTTCGGGGCCCAGGGGCCGGATTGAGTTTGACGGCAGAGCTTATCGTCCCGTCTCCCCCGCCTCATCCATGAAGCAGGGCATTGTTCTCGTGAGTGGCGATCGTACACTTACCACGGCGGGAACCATGAACCTCACGGAGAACCTGTTTCTTAACCCCCGGACATCCTCCCTGCCTAGCTTTTTGCGCTCGCGGCGGCGGGAAAAAGAAACAGCGAATGACGTGATACAGAAATATGGGGTGAAACCTGCTGACCCGGATGCATTCATATCGGATTTGTCCGGCGGGAATGCCCAGAAACTGGTTGTTGCACGGGGTTTCGATGCCGGCCCTAAACTGGTCATCCTCGACGAACCAACGGCCGGTGTGGATATGCCGACTCGCAGCGCCCTTTATTCCCTTATGCGCCGTAAGGCCAGGGAAGAAGGCGTAAGCTTTCTTCTTACCTCGTCAGATCACGATGAGGTGGCCGCAGTCTGCGACCGAATATACGTGTTCGCCAATGGAAAGATCGGGCGAGAGCTCGAATGCGGACCGTTCGATCCCGAAACGCTGGCTCAGCTTACCCACGAGGTTGCCCGATGACATCTGTTCCACTTAATACAAAACAAAACGCTCAGACGACCATCAAAACACTGGAAGTGTTTCTCGCTCGTTATGGCCTGGTTCTCATCGTTCTGGCGCTGCTTGGTACTTTCGCGGTGTTGCGTCCTGATACCTATCTTACAGTCCGCAATCTACTGTCGATCGCAAGCTCGCAGGCAATTGTCGCATTGCTCTCACTCGCTATCCTGGGTGTGCTCATCGTCGGGGAGTTCGACCTTTCCTTTGCAGCGCTGATGGGCCTTTGTCAGGTCCTGATCATCGGAATCGTGTCACAGGCGACGTTGCCGTGGGCAACGATTGCAGCTGGCCTCATCCTTGTCGGCTGTGCAGTCGGGCTCTTTAATGCGTTTCTCATCCGCAAACTGTATGTCAGTTCATTTGTGGCGACCATGGGTCTGGCCACTATCCTTGGCGGTATCGGCATGGGCTATTCCGGGGGCGCCATTCTCACCGGAAATCTGCCGGATTCCTTTTATTCATTTGGTCAGGGAAGCCTGCTGGGGATAGATTTCCCGGTCTGGTATGTCGTTATTGTAGCGATCGCCCTTTACATTCTTTTTGAGCACACTGTCGTTGGACGGCATATGCGTGCTGTTGGTGACAACCGCGCGGCGGCGCGCCTGATCGGCATCAACATTTCCAGAGTCGTTGCAATTGCCTTTGTGCTGGCAGGCGGGATTTCTGCGTTTGCAGCAGTCGTGAGTGGAAGTCAGCTTGGCTCCGGACAGCCAATGATCGCGATGGGGTATCTGCTCCCGGCCTATGCCGGAGCATTTCTTGGCCTGACAACGATTACACCAGGCAGGTTCAATGTCTGGGGCACTTTGGTTGGTGTTTTTCTGCTGGGCGCCGGCGTCAGTGGGTTACAGCAGCTCGGTTTTGCTCCATGGGTTCAGGATCTATTCAACGGCGCGATGCTGCTGATTGCGGTGTCGCTGTCCGGTTTTCTCAACAAAAGCCACAGGCGCAGAGCACTGTAACCCCGACAGCTAATCCGCAAGAGAGTGTTAATTTATGTCAAAGAAAATTCATCCGACCCGAATTACGGGTTATGCGGATCGTCTTAGCGCACGCGCGGGCGAAGAACTTACATTCTATGTTAGCACTGCCGAAAGCGCATTCAAAGCCGAGGTATGGCGAATTCAGAGTATTGATGACCGGGAGGGCGCTCCCGGGCGAAAACTCCACCCGGTTGATGCCCGGATAGCGGCCGATTATCCCGGACGGCACCAGAAATCGAAAATTGGCTCATTCCTCACCTTTGAGGACACAGCTGGCAGGCTGGCGCAGGAAAGCAGCACAATCTGCTTTTCGTTCCTGCCGACATTCGTGCAAAGTGACGTGCCCCAGACGCTGTTGTCTGTCGAAGCCGTTGAAGAGCTTGCGCTCCGTCTGCATCATGCCAAACTTCAGCTGGTTCTGAATGGCACCGTTGTCCAGGAAATTGACACCGACATTGAAAACCACCGCTGGTATACGGTCGTTTTGCGCGTTGAGGCAAGTCTGATCAAACTTTACCTTGGCGGCCATTCGCGAATAGGTTATTCACGACAGACTATAGTCCGGAGCTATTCCCATACTGAGCGCGTGTTCAAATCAAAAGCTCATCGCTCCGTCACGGTTGCTGCCACACAGACGCTGGCAGGCGTGAAAAACCATTTTACCGGGAAAATCGCGGAACTGGTTTTTGCAACCGGGAAAGTTAACGAAGGGCTGGCGGACCGTATTTGTCAGGGAGAATCTGCTAAAAATGCGCTTGGGACTGCCGTGTGGGCGGCATGGGCCTGGGGAGCCAGGCCGGCATCCTTTACGATATCATGCCTGATTGAAGGCGGGCCGCCCGCGAGGCTTGTGAACGCGCCCATGCGTGCTGTCACCGGGCCGCGCTGGAGCGGACGATATCATCACTACCGTCTGGCTGAAGATGAGTATGATGCAATTCACTTTCGTGCTGATATGGTTGTCGGTGGTGACTGGCAAAAGAGCCTTGTACTTCCGGTCGCTAAAGAGTGGGCGAGCGGTGTTTATGCACTGCGCGTGAGGGACAATGAGTCTGAAGACTGGATTCCGTTTTATGTGCGTCCCGCACTCGACGGTGCGAAAGCGAAAATAGCTTTTCTGGCACCTACAAATACATATCTCGCATATGGAAATGAAACCAATTCGCTCAGCGAGATTGGCGTCGCTGAGTTATCGCTCATGAAAAATGATGCAGTCGAGCCTCAGGCAGCAGATGAGTATGTCGCAGCCCATCCTGAGCTTGGTCTGTCGATCTACGATAATCATCTCGATGGCTTTGGTGTTGCTTATGCATCGCGACTGCGTCCGCTTCTCAACTTCCGTCCGTTTCACCGTAACTGGCTTAACAGTTCTTACCGCCATTTTGCGGCGGACTTTTATTTACTGGACTGGATGACTGAGCTTGGCTTCGAATATGATGTCCTGACCGACGAGGATCTTCATCTTGAAGGCCGTCAGGCGCTGGAAGATTATAACGTTGTTCTGACGGGATCACATCCGGAATATGTTTCTGAACGGATGCTGGATGCTGTCCAGGAATATATTTCTGATGGTGGAAATCTGATGTACCTCGGCGGCAACGGATTCTACTGGACAACGACCTTCCATCCGGAGGACAGCGCGTTGATCGAAGTGCGTCGGGGCAACACTGGCGCGCGCAACTGGACGTCACCTCCGGGCGAAACGGTACATGCTTTCAGTGGTGAGATGGGCGGTATATGGCGTGTCAAAGGGCGCAGCCCGCATCGACTTACAGGAATTGGTATGGGTGCCGTAGGCTGGGGTCGAGCGTCACCCTACCGGATCGCCGATTCCGCGCGTTCCGGTCCGCGCTCCTGGATTTTTGAAGGGGTTTCCGACATGATCATCGGAGAAGAGGGCCTCATGCTGGGTGGTGCAGCGGGCGATGAAATAGATCATACTGACATTTTACAGGGAACGCCGGTTCAGACGGAGGTGCTTGCCTCTTCGATCGGGCACAGCGATTACTTTCAGCCTGTCATTGAGGATTACACAAATATGTTGCCAATGCAGGGCGGTTCGACGAATCCGCTGGTACGGGCCGATCTCACCTGGCTTGACACGCCGGATGGGGGCTCGGTCTTTTCGGTCGGTTCAATTTGCTGGATTGGATGTTTGCCAGTCGGGAATTATAAAAACGGGGTCTCAAAAATTACTGAAAATGTTCTTCGGCGGATGTCCGGAATATCGGTTTAAAGCAGCTCCTTCTGCTGGCGTGTCATGCCGTCAGGGATCCGTGCGGTTCCCCGTATGACAAACTCTCCGGCCACAGTGATCCGCCGGGGAGATTGCGACGGATCCCGTACGAAATCGCTGATTATACCGATTGTCAGATCTACCATTGGTGCAACTGGCTGGGCATAAGTAGTAAGATCATAGCAGGGGAGTCGTGCCTGTGCCATGTCGTCGAAACCAATGATCGAAAGATCATTCGGTATATTCAGTCCAAATTCGTAGCGCGCGACGTCAAGGCAGATAATTGCGGTTGAATCATTGGCGCAGAATATGGCGTCAGGGCGATCTTTTCTCTTCATCAGGGTCCGCATCGCTGACGCTGTTGTGTGGATATTATAATCCCCTTGCGCTCGCAGGGGGGTAGGCAGACCGGCATTTAAAACTGCGCGCGTAAAACCGCGCTCCCGATCGTAACTCCCAACGGAATGCTCGTGTCCAGCCATGAAGGCCAAGCGGCGGTGTCCGCCGCGAACGAGAAAATTTCCTATTGTTTCGCCGGCCCGCTCGTTCTCACCGAGTACAACAGAAACGTTCGTATCCTGGAGTGATGGGTTGAACATTATTATAGGAACACCCACCAGCTGGCACTCACTGGCTTGTAATGGAGTCAGACCTGTGGAACCCAGGATTACCGCTTCAACCTGATACTGTAACACTTGCTCCAGCAAAAACGGCGAACTAGAACCATGAGGCGCAGTAAACAACAGCACCTGATAACCCTGATCCTGCAACCTTTGTGTGAGCGTCTCGATCAGTTCCGCATTGTAAGGATTGTGCATAGGTGCGATTGTTACGGCCACTAGACCAGAGCGGCGTCTTATCAGTGAACGGGCAATCGCGTTTGGTCTGTAACCCAGTTCGTTTGCGGCTTTCATCACCCGTTTGCGTAACTCAGAAGATACGCTTGCACCTTCAGTAAAAACGCGGCTCACGGCTGACTGGGACGTCCCGGCGCGAGAGGCGACATCATTTGCTGTCGGCCGTTTCTTTACGATGTTGGTCTGACCAGCCAAGAATGTTACTCTCGTTTACATGTTTCGCAATTAAGTAAACTGCGTTTACCAGTTGGATATCGTGCCGTCGACCGCTTATGATAAGGATGATCTCAAAACATGCCAAGATGTTTTAGGTCTCTTTCCCCCCCTGATTTCTGCCAATCATTCCAAATGACTACGGTCTCACCGCGTAGTGAAGCGAGTAATGGGTACCCCCGGCAAATTGCCGGGGTTTTCTGCATTCGGGGATAGGATTACTTGCGCTTTGCAACTGGCACGTAATCGCGTTCTGGAGCACCAGTATAGAGCTGGCGCGGACGACCGATCTTCTGCTGTGGATCTTCGATCATTTCCTTCCACTGAGCGACCCAGCCGACGGTGCGGGCGAGGGCGAACAGAACCGTAAACATTTCGGTTGGGAAGCCGAGAGCCTTCAGCGTGATGCCGGAGTAGAAGTCGATGTTTGGATAGAGCTTCTTTTCGATGAAATATTCATCGGTCAGAGCGATCTTTTCGAGTTCCAGAGCAACGTCGAGAAGCGGATCGTCCTTGATGCCGAGTTCGCCGAGAACTTCATGGCAGGTCTTCTGCATGATCTTGGCGCGCGGATCGTAGTTCTTGTAAACGCGATGGCCGAAGCCCATCAGACGGAACGGATCGTTCTTGTCCTTGGCGCGTGCAATGAATTCTGGAATGCGGTCAACAGAACCGATTTCAGCCAGCATGTTGAGCGCTGCTTCATTTGCGCCGCCATGTGCAGGGCCCCAGAGGCAGGCAACGCCAGCAGCGATACATGCAAATGGGTTTGCGCCTGACGAACCAGCGAGACGAACAGTCGATGTCGAAGCGTTCTGTTCGTGGTCAGCGTGCAGAATGAAGATGCGGTCCATGGCGCGTGCCAGAACCGGATTGACCTTGTAATCTTCGCAAGGAACGCCAAAGCACATGTGCAGGAAGTTCGACGCGAAATCGAGGTCGTTCTTCGGATACATGAATGGCTGGCCGATGTGGTACTTATAGGCCATTGCAGCGAGCGTAGGCAGCTTGGCGATCAGACGGATCGAAGCAACCATGCGCTGATGCGGATCAGTGATGTCGGTCGAGTCGTGATAGAATGCTGACATTGCGCCGACGCAGCCGACGATGACAGCCATTGGATGCGCGTCACGACGGAAGCCGGTGAAGAACTTCGTCATCTGCTCGTGGATCATCGTGTGACGGGTCACGCGGTAATCGAAATCGGCCTTCTGGGTTGCTGTAGGCAGTTCACCGTAAAGCAGCAGGTAGCAGGTTTCGAGGAAGTCGCCATGTTCAGCAAGCTGATCAATCGGATAGCCACGATACAGCAGCACGCCTTCATCGCCGTCGATATAGGTGATCTTGGATTCGCAAGAAGCGGTCGAAGTGAAACCTGGATCGTAAGTGAAAGCGTGGGCGTTCTTATAAAGTGGACCGATGTCGACGACGTCCGGCCCGACAGTGCCTTGTCGTACAGGCAGGTCGAACGTTTTGCCGTAGAGGGTAAAGCTAGCTGTCTTATCTGACACCGTGTTTCCTTCTTATTCACTCGGAGATTAAAAGGCGTTGAGCCCAGGCAATCCTCGTCAAATTCGGGCAGAACCGCGGGTCAATTTCCTTGTTTGCTTCCTGGATATTCAGATGAATTGATCTTACTGATCGACTGATGATAGCAGTCGCAGGCGATTCCTTATCAATTAGAGGTAGCTTTTGCAAACTTCTCATTGAAAATCATGGGTTATATTGTCTGCATTTTCAGACTGATCTCGGAGTTATCGGCATAAGCCTCCCAGATTCATAAAATAATTCCATGTGAGTTTGGCCCAATCTCGTAGTACCTGACCGACCGAAAGAAAAGCAAAGATGACGACCGTTTGAAACCGCCATTGTCAGAGTGTGACTTTCCTGAATTCAGCCGGCAGAAGACGTACTGACGTTCAGTGGACCGCAGTATGTTGTGGTCGTGATGCCCAGTCGCTGTAATCCGCGCTGGACGTCTTGGCAATCCATGAACAAAGACCAGAGCGACCCTGTTCGGTAGTTTTCAATCATCGCGATGATAGGTCCCTGATTAATTGCGAGATGTGTTTTCGCTTCCCAGCTTCCATCCGGCCGAAATGCGTCTACGAACCCAAAATCCTTGAAAAGAGCACCGCCCTTATAGCCCAAAAAAGCGCGCAGTGCTTGTCCGGCTTCGGCAGGCAGAAAAGGAAAGCTGGACAAAGCGGCGGTCGGGGCGAGTATCCCGCTATCGGTTGCTGGACAATTCACGGAATACCCTGAAGGCGTATCACAGGCTGTTAAGCCCCAACCGTGCTGACCATATCCCGTGTATCGGTTTGGGTTATGCAGGCAATGCAGGTAATTTATCTGACTATGGGCCCGAGCCTGCTGTTCATAGTTCATATTGGAATCAACAAGACCACGCGGATCCAGGCAGCAAAACGAATATTGTGAGAGAAACAGCGGCCCGCCAAACGGCACACCAACGGGTAAAACTGTGTTGTAATACTGCTGGCCATTGAGAAAATTTCCCTCATTGGTCCATCCGGAATGAAATGCTTCGGCAGGAATTTCAAAGTTTTTCGATCCTGCAGCAAGAATGTAGACGATCAAAGCCTCATTCCACCCGGTAATCGGCATATTCATCTTCCATCCGTACTTTGGGCTCCAATGCCAGTACAGTGAGGGACGTTTGCGAGAGCGGACATACCAGTTCCACTCCACGCTGTCGCAGAGAGAGGTGATCATGGTGCGGATTTGACGTTCTGCAGGATCATCATTTGTGAAGAAAGAGCGTGAGCAGATCAGGCCTTGGAGCAGGAGCCCTGTTTCGACAAGATCGCCACCATCGTCGTAGCGCGAAAACGAGCGTACATTAAGCGATCTGTGTGCTACAAAATGAGGAAAAGCACCGTGAAACCGGTCGATTTTCTGCAGCGATCTGAGCATTTGTAGTGTTCTTGCAACAGCGTCTGACCGGGTTATCCAGCCCTTGGAAATCGCAACAAGGATTGCGAGGAATCCAAATCCACATCCTCCCAGCGATATGATGCCATTCGGTGACGAACCGTTGAGGCGCAGGCGGTCATAAGCAAGTCCGCTCGAAGGATCACTGGCATCCAGAAAATATCGGACTGATCGGCGCTGTACGACGTCGAGAAGCTGTTCTGTGCTCAGGTTTGCTGCGTGTTGCAGGCAGAAATGTTTCGGGCCGGGTTCGCCTTGGCGATCCCGTGTGAGGTCATCGGTCAACAAGAATCAGGGCCCTGCAGCAAGTCGGTCTGAGCGCCTAACAACAGCATGAACAAGTCTCCATTATGGCTGCGCCAGAATCGAAACAAGAAATCTCACGAGTGATTCCGGAAACAGGGTTTCTCCAGTCGCTGACCATTCGTGTAGGAAATTTCCGGGCGGCAAGACGTGGCTTTGCAGCCCGGTTTTGGCTCAAGCGGCGATTCTTCGGTCGTAACTGCCAATCAATGTGTCCAGGAGTTTTTCCTCTTCCCGTGTGAGATCTGAAAGAGGAGCGCGGACACCGCCCGCGTGGAAGCCCTGGAGACGAACACCGGCTTTAATGGCTGCCACAGCATATCCTTTGTTGCGGTTGCGCAGTGCCATGAAGGGGTAAAAGAAATCGTTCAGGATGCGCTCACAGGTTTGCCGTTCTTGGTTCCGCAGAGCCTGATAAAACTCCACAGCGAGACCAGGGACGAAATTGAAGACTGCAGAAGAATAGGTCGTGAAGCCCGCACCGAGGTAAGCTTCAGCAAAAAGTTCGGCCGTCGGCATGCCGCCGAGATAGGTGAGGCGGGTTCCCATTTTCGCTGTGATCTGCCGTACCAGTGCAATATCCCCGACGCCGTCTTTGAAGCCAACGAGATTAGGGCAAGCGTCGCACAAACGTGCAAGGGTGTCGGGTTGTAAAACCGCATTGTCCCGATTGTAAACCATCACGCCGATTCCAACTGCCTGGCAGATGCGCCGTACGTGTTGATAAAGGCCTTCCTGCGGCGCATCGATGAGATAATGAGGTAATAGCAAAATGCCGTCAGCGCCGGCTTTTTCTGCGGATTTTGCGATTTCGATCGCAATTTCGGTGCCATAACCACAGCCCGAAACAATGGCAGTGTCGCTGCTCGTTGTTGCTTCTTTCGCTGCGGTAACGATCGCAGGTATTTCATCCGGACGAAGAGAAAAGAATTCCCCCGTGCCTCCGGCTGCAAACAGGACGGGTGCATCGAAGCCTGAAAGCCATTCGACATGCTCTTTGTAGCTCTCTGCCGCAAAAAGCCCTTCTGAATCGAAATGTGTTACAGGAAAAGAAAGCAGGCCCGAGCCGAGTTTCTGCTTGATAAGTTGCGGGTCCATTAAAATACTCCTCAGACGTGGCGGAAGAAAATTAACCTGCTTAATTCACATAAGTCAACATGTCATATTATGACGCGGTGAATGTGGTACGATTTCTGGCTGAATTCGCCTGCTGTTGTCAGGAATTGATTTTTTGAACCTGGTGGGTACGGGTGAGATGGCACTACCACGGCGAAGGCTGGCACTACAGATTGGCTCGGCTGCATGGTCCTGACGCTGTTCTGCTCAAACCAGGATGTCATAGCAACTGGAGCTGGTTGCTCGGGGATTAAGAAAACCAGTTCTGTGATTGGGCAGGCTGCGAAAGGGTCGACCGAGCATATCGTTCGTGGCGATAGTGATGGTACTGCGGCACTGTTTAATGAGGTGACTTTCTAACGTGGTTTTTCGGCATTCTGCGTTGTAATCCCGACTTCGGGATCCAGGCGACATGAGCCCAGGGCGAGCAGATCGGGATGTAGTGCCTGAACGTCGATGGCGCGGGCGATCGGAGAACAGCACCCTGCCTGCGATCGAAATTGCCCCCGCTCATGACAATTTGGCATCGGTGGCGGCTTTCAAGTGCAATGGCAATTGAAGGCGCGTTCGTGATGATTGTAAGACTGCAGTCGATAGGAAGTGCTTCGATAACGGACAGATTTTTTTGGCAAGAATCGATGAAAGCAGTTCGTTGACCGGCGACTATGCGTGTGGCATGTCGAGCCAAATCGTTCTTTTGAGCGGTGAACAGTGGGTTACTGTTGAAGATTGTATTGTTTTTTCGTGTGAGCCTTACACTCCACCATACACGCGGCGGCATATTCCATTCTGCGCAAAATCCCCGAGATCCGGCGGATTCCGAGGGGTGAGATTGTTTGAAAATGAAACTTTGTCAGGATGAGCGCCAGGCGACTTCTGATCGTCTGACGCCGTGCATCAATAGTATTGACCACCAACCGTCCCCGCGGGTTCCGTGTGACCGCTTCTTTCCATAGGTAAACAGCGCTCATTTAGCTTGTGGCTGCCTGGCAGTCTCATCAACAGAACATGTAACCACAGCGCGCGAACGCTGAAACGCGCGAAGACCTTGGACAAGCGTAGATGAACTCCCCACCGCTGTTTCAGTTACCTAGAAAAAAGGTCTCATCGGCAGCATTCTTGCTCATGGCGTTGTTCGATCAACCTCTCTGCGGCAAGAGTGGTATCATCACTCTCCGTCTGCGGGCTTGTTGGCAAGTGCCCTTTCAGGCGTACCCGCAAAACCGCGATAGCGGCGATGACTGCGAATGAGGTGGGCTTGCATCGCCTCGCGGGCCTGTTCGACATTGCGAGAGCTGATTGCATCGCAGATGGCACGATGTTCAACGATCGTGTGGTCAATATAAGAATCTGTGATGAGTGCCGGGTTTATCTCGCGCGAAAATGCAGGCTGAGGCATCAACTGATCGCTCATCAACTTGAAAAATTCAATAAATGCAGTGTTGTTGGTGGCCTCAGCGATCGATTTATGAAACTCATAATCGAGTCTGTCGAGCTCAGCAGGATCGTGGCGCAACTTTTCGAATTCGCTGAGCGATTTCCAGATCGTGTCTTCCTGGGCCCAGGAGTGACGGGAAGCGGCGAGGCCTGCGGCATGAACTTCAAAGGCCATGCGCAATTCAAGTAAATCCATAAAAGATGCCCCCGTGTGGACAGATGCCAGTGCATCTTCCATGGTCTGGGGAGCCGGTTTCGCGGATGGTTGCAGAACGAAAACGCCAGCACCATGCTTACTTTCAACGATTCCTTCCGAGCGCAGGACTGCAATTGCCTCGCGGATAACGGTCCTGCTGACGCCAAATTCCAGAGCGAGATCTTCGATACGGGGAAGTTTACTGTCCTTCACAATCGAACCGTCCGCTATCCGGCGCTTCAGGGTACTAATTGTACGGCTCGTTAATGTTTCCACAGGTCTTCCCTCTACGTAATTCAATGCCAGGCGGTGCGATCACCCTCCGAAAGAAGATAATATCTCTTAAGTGGAAATTCAACAATATCAACCCCTATCTTGATTTTCGGCAGTCTGGCTATCGGAATAGGCGGGAAAGCGATTGTGCGCACAAAAGCGTCGAAACTCACTTACAACCGGAGTCTTCGTTTTCTTCCGACAGAGAAACACATCCAGTCGCCATAGCCATTGATTATCAGTGCAGATAATTCGGCCGCTAAAAAAGTCCACCGGTTTTTGTGCAATTCCCTGATGCAAACAGTGCTAATGCAGGCGGACGTTCCTCAAATTCACCGTGAGTGGCGTTTGGCCCTTGCATTACATGGCGAAAAAAGTAGTATTACCAATATGAAAGAGATAAGATGAAAAGAATAATGAGGCTTATCTCATAGGTGCACGGCTTTTAGGAGGGCCACACTCATGGATATGGATCCGAAATCGCTCTTGCCGCAAACGGCCCGCAATTTCCTTCAGTTTATTGACGGGAACTGGACAAAGGGTCGCCCGGACGGAGAACTCGTCCGCAAGAGTCCGGCGCATGGAACGAATGTCACTGTTATCCAGTCTGGATCAAGATTTGATACAGACTGTGGCGTTGCCGCGGCGCGCTCGGCGTTTGACGACGGACGATGGTCCTCACTTCCCTCTTCAATCCGTGCTGAGAAGCTCAGGGAGGTTGCAGGACTAATACGAAAGAATGCCGAAGAGCTGGCGATTCTGGAGACGCTTGAGGCGGGCAAACCCATTAGCCAGTCCAGGGGTGAAATAGCAGCAGCAGCCGGAATATGGGATTATGCCGCCGGCCTTGCTCAGGTTTTACATGGAGACAGCTTCAATAATCTCGGTTCCGATCTCTTCGGCATGGTGTTGCGAGAGCCGATTGGTGTGGTTGGGGTAATCACCCCCTGGAACTATCCATTTTTCATTTTGTCTGAAAGGTTGCCGTTTATTCTTGCATCTGGCTGCACAGCTGTTGTTAAGCCAAGCGAGATGACATCGGCGACGACGCTAAGGCTGGCTGAACTTATCGTAGAGGCTGGTATCCCTGATGGCGTTGTAAATGTGGTAACGGGTCCAGGAAGCGTTGTCGGGCAGGCACTCGTGGACCATCAAGATGTCGACATGATATCATTTACGGGCTCCACTCACGTTGGACGTTCCGCAATTGTGGCATCGGCGCAGAATATTAAAAAAGTCAGTCTTGAGCTTGGCGGGAAAAACCCTCAGATCGTTTTTGCAGATGCAGATCTCGAAGCGGCGGCCGATGGGCTGGTTCACGGCATGGTTTATAATGCTGGGCAGACCTGTGTGTCGGGAAGCCGCTTTATTTGTGAGAAGGGCATTGGGGATGTCCTGAAGGAAAAAGTTCTTAGAAAACTCGCTCGTGTAAAAACGGGCGATCCGCTCGACCCTGAAGTTCAGGTTGGCGCGATCATCAGCGCCAAGCAACGAGATCAGATTATGTCTCACATCTCGGATGCCCAGGCGGAAGGAGCGTGTCTGGATACGGGCGGAAAAAGCCTGGATGGCCCCGGTTTTTTCATCGAACCTACATTGTTTTCGAACATACGTTCAGACATGGCAATTAATCGCGCCGAGGTTTTCGGACCGGTGGCGAGCATTATGGAGTTTGAAAGTGCAGATGAGGCGGTTAGGATCGCTAATGACAGCGAATACGGTCTTTCGGCCGGTGTGTGGGTAGGTAACCTGACTACCGCTTTTGAAACCATTCGCAAAATTAAAGCGGGACGTGTCTGGGTCAATACTTTTCTGACCGGGGGGCCTGAGATGCCTATTGGCGGTTACAAACAGTCCGGGACGGGCCGTGAGACCGGGAAATATGGCGTTGAAGAGTATACCGAGGTTAAATCGGTCCATATCGATATGGGTGCTCGAAAGCCATGGGTGAAATAGTGATGACGCAGGGCAACTTCGACTATATTGTAATAGGTGCGGGATCAGCAGGCTGCACGATCGCCTCGCGGCTCAGTGAGGATCATCGCAACAGAGTGTTACTGATTGAGGCGGGAAAGAAAGACCGCGACCCGTTCATTCATCTCCCGGTGGGCTTCGCCAAGATGACAGAGGGGCCTCTGACCTGGGGATACTCGACTGAGCCGGTCGCTCATGCCAATAACCGTGTTCTTGTTTACCCTCAGGGTAAGGTCCTTGGAGGCGGAAGTTCGATCAACGCTATGGTTTATACCCGTGGCTGCCTAGACGACTATGATCGCTGGGCTGATGTTGAGGGATGTACGGGCTGGAGCGGTGAAGATGTCCTTCCTTACTTTATACGCTCAGAATCCAATGTCCGCTACTCGCGTCCGCATCACGGAGATAGCGGGCCGTTGTCAGTAAGTGACAACAGTCATATTAGCCCGATGACACGCGTTTTTGTAAAAGCGGCGCAGCAGGCGGGATTGCCGTACAACGCTGATTTCAACGGTGCGCAGCAGGCGGGGTGTGGATTTTATCAGACGACGACCCGAAACGGCCGCAGATGCAGTGCGGCTGTTGGCTATCTCAAGCCCGCCCTCGACAGGACGAACCTACAACTGCTCACGCAATGTGTTGTTCGTCGTGTTCTCTTCGAAGACCGGCGCGCCGTCGGTGTCGAGTATGAAGTCGATGGCAGAATTGAACAGGCCCGCGCTTCGGGTGAAATTGTCATTACGAGCGGAGCGATCGGTTCTCCGAAATTGCTGATGCTCTCTGGCATCGGTCCCGTTGGAGAACTGGCGCATCACGGCATTCCGGTGCTGAAGGATGCAGCTGCCGTAGGCGGCAATCTGCAGGATCATATGGACGTCGATATTGTCGCGGAATTAAGGGGGCCTTTTTCCTACGACAAATATAAGAAGCCGCACTGGAAGCTTTGGGCAGGGATGGAATATCTGATGTTTCGTCGCGGCCCCGTATCCTCCAATATTGTTGAGGGTGGTGCTTTCTGGTGGAGTGACAGGAAAGAGAAGACACCGGATCTTCAGTTTCATTTTCTTGCCGGAGCCGGAGTTGAAAAAGGCATTGGATCGGTTCCTGGGGGAAATGGTTGTACCCTGAATTCATACCATCTGCGCCCACGATCGCGGGGCTCTGTAAAGCTCGCGTCAAACGATCCGTCCGAGGCACCGAAGATCGATCTGAACTGTTTTTCCGATCCTTACGATCTTGAGCGCGGGATCGACGGCGTCAAGCTTAGCCTCAGCATTCTTTCGCAAAAGGCTTTTGAACCCTTTATTCGCCGCATTCATATGCCGGGTCATGATCTGCAAAGCCACGATGAGTTCGCGGATTTCGTTCGCAGTCATGCCCGGACGGCTTATCACCCGGTTGGCACGTGTCGAATGGGGGGCAGCGAAGCTTCAGTGGTTGATCCGGAGCTTCGGGTGCGCGGGGTCGAAGGACTCCGGGTATGTGATAGCTCGGTGATGCCAAGAATTGTTTCGTCGAACACCAATGCGCCGACTATTATGCTGGCTGAGAAAGCATCTGACTTAATTCTCGGCAAGGCAAATCGTCAGGCAGACCTGAAGCTGGTCAGTTAGGGTCGGGCGAAATTGTTGGATGAGCCCGGCCGGAGCGATCTTTTCCGGCCATCGTCTGATCTTCGGGGGATATTATCCCCCGAAGTGTCTTAGTTTTGGCGGCTGAGAAACGCTGCAGCTCTTTCTCCGATCATAATCGATGGCGCATTGGTGTTACCGGAGGTAAGGCTCGGCATAACCGAAGCGTCAGCCACTCTGAGACCAAGTATACCCCTGACGCGAAGCTCCGGGTCGAGCACAGAACCGCGATCGGTTTCCGCACCAATGCGACAGGTACCGGCAGGGTGAAGAGCGCCCTGGGCGTATCGGCGCGCATACTCCAGGAATTCGCTCCGCGTGCGAAGCGTCTTGTCGGGTAAATGTGATTTGCCGACCAAGCCCTGCAAGGCGTTCTGTGACATGATCTCACAGCCGAAACGGACAGCTTCCCCCATCGATTCAAGATCGTAGGGGTGGCTAAAATAATTGGGTGCGATTACAGGAGCCACTGTCGGATCGGCACTGCGTAACGAAACATAGCCGCGCGACCGGGGCCTCGTCAGGCAGGCATTGAGCGTGCAGCCATACCCGCCAGACAAGGGCGCGCCCTCTTCAACGCCACTTCCAGGAAGGAACACATACTGGATATCGGGAGTCGGTTGCGTGGGGTCGCCCCACCAGAAAGCACCAGCCTCCATGATATTTGAGGTAACCGGGCCTCGTTTGAAAAGCCCGTATTCCAGGGCGGCCAGACTCTTCCACCCGATCCTCTTGTAGCGATCGTAACTGTTCGGCCCGTTCATATGGTAGGTTAGATAGACATCCATATGGTCCTGAAGGTTCTGCCCGACGCCGGGAAGGTCGTGGACCACGTCTATGCCCACCGAGCGAAGCTGATCGGCGGGGCCGATGCCCGAGAGCATCAGAAGACGTGGTGAGTTGATCGCACCCGCGGATACGACAACCTCGCGCTGGGCATAGAGGGCATGTCGTTCGCCATTCCTGAGCACTTCGACACCTTTGGCGCGTCCTTTCTCGATAATCAGCCGGGTGACACGGGATTGGGTGAAGAGGCCGAAGTTCGGCCGCCTGCGGGCAGGATGTACGAAGGCCACTGCGGAACTGCAGCGTCTACCGTCGCGTGTTGTCGTCTGATAAAAGCCGCATCCCAGCTGATCTCCGCTATTGAAATCGGCGTTGTAAGGCAATCCGGCTTGCTGGCAGGCCTTCAGCCATGCTCGCGACAAAGGATGGATAAAAGCGGGGTCAGAAACACCGAGTGGTCCACCCTGCCCGTGTTCATCGTTGGCAAGGCGGTCGTTATGTTCGGACTTTGTAAAATAGGGCAGTACATCCTTGTAGCTCCAGCCGTCTGCCCCCAGATTTTGCCAGTTGTCGTAATCGTCTGGAATTCCGCGAACATAGAGCATCGCATTGACCGAAGAACCACCCCCTAGGACGCGTGCTTGGACCATCGAGTGTGTTTCTCGCGATGAGTTGGGCGATGGTTGCTGTAAGAAGCGTTGCAGCAGATCACCCTGAGCGGTTTTGTAAACAGTGACTGGAAGGTGAATATAGGGATGCCAGTCGCTAGGCCCTTCTTCAATCAAAGCCACGCGGTTTTCCGGGTTTTCACTCAGCCGCCCTGCAACGGCGCAGCCGGCTGAGCCGCCGCCCACGACAATATAATCGAATTCTTTCGTTTGCATCTCGTTCCCATTTTGCTTGCGAACCGGTTTACGGTCCTTAATTTCGCGTTCGATTCTGTTAGGAGATCATCTGCCAGACAGGATAAAGCTTATCACCCGATCACTTTCTAAATAAGTATGTTGACGCCCTGTGGTCAATATTATTAATGTGGTGAAAATAAATCACGAAGGGGATGCATCACACCCTTGATGCACACAGAAATATAGGGATTAGTCTCATGAGAGCAGATGCACGCGTTCGTTTCGGCCGGAGTGGCTTGTCGGTCACCCGTATGGGTTTTGGAGCGGCACCTATCGGTAATTTTTTGAAGCCCGTGTCGAATGAAGAGGCTGATGCCATGGTATCAGAGGCGTGGCGGGCTGGTTTGCGTATCTTTGATACGGCGCCGCTTTATGGTCACGGGCTGAGTGAACATCGGTGCGGACATAGCTTGTTCAGCTATCCACGCGATGAGTTTGTTCTTTCGACAAAGGTTGGCTATCGGTTGCGCAGTGCCGGCACGCGCCAGGTTGTTAGCGGGTCATGGATCGATGCAGGGCGTTTTGAAAGATATTACGACTACAGTTATGACGGAACAATGCGCTCCATCGAAGATAGTCTCAACCGGTTGCTCACTCCTTATATCGATGTTGCGCTCATTCACGACGCTGATGAGTACAATCATGGCCCGGACGGTGCGAAAGTCCGGTTTTGCGAAGCTATGAACGGTGCCTATAAAGCCCTTGCGAAATTGCGGGAAGAGGGCGTGGTTAAAGCCATTGGCTTTGGTGTAAACGAATGGCAGGTCTGTCATAAAGCCCTTGAACAGGGTGACTTTGACTGTTTTCTTCTCGCGGGACGTTATACGCTTCTTGAACAGGAGGCGCTGGACGCATTCCTGCCGCTGTGCGAGGCGCGTGATGCATCGATCATTCTGGGCGGTGGCTACAACAGCGGCATCCTTGCGACGGGAGCTGTTGCCGGTGCAAAATATAATTATGCGCCTGCTCCGACGGAAATCATGCAGCGTGTAGCGCGCATAGAAACTCTATGCCAGCAATATAATGTTCCACTGGCTGCGGCAGCTCTGCAGTTTCCATTGGCACACCCTGCCGTCGCGACGATCGTGCCGGGCACACGCAATGTGGCGCAGCTCAAGCAAAACCTCGATCTCATCAATTATGTAATCCCGGCAGGATTCTGGAATGACCTGAAGGCACATGGTCTTATCCGCACGGATGCGCCGGTTCCGCAGGAAGCGGTGGCAGTATGAGCATTGGAATTCCAGGTTTACGGGGGACCGATCACATCGGACTGACGGTTCCGGATATTGATCAGGCCATTTCATTTTTTTGTCATGTGATTGGCGGCGAGCTGATCTACCAAACTGGGACATTCGAAGACAGCCTTGGTTCATTCATGGTGGATTACCTTAATGTTCACGCAAGGGCACGCATCAAAGCTGTTGCGTTCATCCGGTGCGGGGACGGTTGCAACTATGAACTCTTTGAATATTGGTCTCCCGACCAACAATTGACCGCGCCCAAAAACAGCGATGTCGGCGGCCATCATTTGGGGTTTTATGTCGACGATATAAACGAGGGTGTCGCTCATCTGCATAAACACAATGTTCGCGTGCTTGGCGAACCTGTTCAGGAGACAGAGGGGCCGGGCGCTGGCGAAAGCTGGGTTTATTTTCTTTCGCCCTGGGGCTTGCAGATGGAACTGATTTCCTATCCGGACGGAAAGGCATATCAGCGGTCCGTCGGGCGCGTTTTGTGGCAGCCGGATCGCCTTTCGTAATCAACTAAGCAGGCCGCGTAAATGCAACGCTGGGAGTTGAAGCAACTGCGCGCGCTGGCATGCGTGGACTAGTCGGATTCTCTGTCAAAACCTGGTGAGAGTCTTGAGTCAACATATGAATTGACTCTTATTCATCCTATCTCTTTTTGGTATTGACATATAAAAAGCATGTCATACGATGACTAGGTAAACGATAAAAGGGGAAAAGCTTATGAAACCTGTATGGACTGCGGATGAAGTGCGCGCTGCCGCTGATGGCGATCTGGAAACGCTCCAGAATTTGCTGACGCGGCGGCAATTGCTCGGTGGCATGGCACTGGGTGCGGGAGTTTTGGCCTTGGGACCGTTCATTCCATCGACCGCGAGGGCAGCGGTCGGCGGCAATCTGAATCTGATGACATGGGAAGGCTACGACCTGCACAATGAGCTGAAAGAATGGCGGGACAAGAATAATGTCAAGGTCAATCTGAGCACTATTACAATGCAGGACGACGTTCAGGCGAAGTTTATCGGGGGGAGTCCGGTGCCCATCGATCTGACAGAATATAATCAAGGCTATGACCGCTTATACGCGGATGAGCTGAAAATTATCCGACCCGTCGAGGTCGACAAAGTGCCCAATTACAATAAGCGCGATATTTTCCCGGGCTTCTATCAGACCGAGCGTTGGTATCGCGATGGAGTGCAATGGGGTATCCCCTGGGTGTGGGGTCTGAACTCGCTGGTATATAACCCAGCAATGATGGATAAGCCAACTTCCTATCGCGATCTCCTTGATCCGAAGCTGAACGGAAAAATCTGCATTGTTGACGAAGTGACCGGGACCTGGCCGATCGCAGCAGTTCTCGCGGGGCATGGTGATGTCTATCCCAACCTGACTCAGGAACAGCTGGCTGAAAGTTTCGAGGTTCTGCGAGAATTCAGGGCGGCATCGAAGACCTTTGCTGCGTCGAACGGTGATCTGGTCTCTCTGTTTGCAAGCGGTGAGGTGGTGGCTTGTCTGAACTGCTGGTCCGGAATTACAGTTGAAACCGCAAAGCAGGGCGTGGAGACTGCCTATACTGTTCCAAAAGAAGGCGCGATCATGTGGTCAGATGCCTGGTTTACGCCTGCGGTTGCAAAGAACATCGACACTGCGCATGCGTTCATGAACGAATCGCTTACTCCCGCAGCGCAGGCATCAATCGCAAAAACAGCGGTGGCCGGCTGCGTAAACAGAAACGCCGTGGCTCTGATGGATGAACAGACCCGTAGCCTTTTCGATTATGACGACCTGGATTCGGTGTTTAAGTCAGCGCCGCTGTTTGGGATCCCACCACGGCAATCGGATCAGTTCGCGACCTACGACGACTGGGTGAAAGCCTATGAGGACCTGAAGGCCGGTCTGTAATTATCATGACTCTTTGGCGGGAAGGCCAGCGGCCTCCTGCCTCTGCGGCAGTCGCCTCACGCCGACCGCCGTTTTCATCTGAGATAGAAGAAATCTGACTATCTCGCAGAGAGTTCCTTCCGATGTGGCGGAAATATGCGAAATCTGGATGCTAAATCTGTCACTGGCCTGGTACTTGCCAGCCCGGCGGCCATTTTTACAATCATATTCTTTCTGGTGCCAGCAGTGCTGTTATTTGTTTACAGCTTCTGGCTCTCGAAGTCTTTCACGCTGATCCCGGCGATGACGCTTGAGAACTACACGCGCGCGCTCATGAACCCCGGCTTCTATACGGTGCTTTTCAGCAGTCTCAAAATCGGGGTGCTGACGGCGATCGTCGCCATTGGGCTAAGTTTTCCAGTGGCTATGTACATTGTGTATCGCTCCACCAGCAACACGGTACTATATCTGATCCTTGCGTCATGGCTTTCGAGCTATCTGGTCCGGATCTATGGCTGGCGCATGATCTTGGGTTCAAAGGGGCTGATCAATACGTCGCTTCTGGAGCTGGGCGTAATTAAAGAGCCGCTCGAATTCATCCTGTACAACTCTACGGCCGTGATAATTGCACTAGTCCATGTCTATATTCCGGTAGCGTTGCTCCTGCTTGTTTCGGCTTTGAGAGATGTTAAATCAGATTATCTCGATGCAGCGCGTGATCTGGGAGCCAGTGGCTTTCTCGTCTTTACGAAAGTGATCATGCCTATGATCCATCGGGGATTTATCAGTGCTTTTATGTTCACACTGATCCTTGCTGCTGGCGATTTCGTGACGCCGCAGCTGCTTGGTGGCCGGGACGGAACGACAGTCGGTGTATTCATTTCCAATCAGTTTCGTCAGACGGGAAACTGGCCATTCGGCGCGGCGATGGCGTTTATCGCTTTTTTCGCTTTCGCGGTCATTTATGTCCTTCTTGTACAGGGTCTTCGACTGGCAGGACTGGCTCCCTTCAAGCATAGCAAGAGGTAGATCATGCTTCGATTATATGTTGGTCTGTTTCTCTTTATGCTCTTTGCACCCATCGTGTTGATAGGACTGTTCAGCTTCAATGGTAGCGAAGCACTGACGTTTCCGATCGAGAGTCTGAGTCTGCGCTGGTACCAGGCAATGTTCAGCGACCCTCAGTTGCTGAATGCTTTCAAAAACAGCCTGATTGTGGGTGTTGCGACAACTGTTATTACCACGATCCTGGGCTCTATGACCGCCATCGGACTCGCGAGAGTTTCAGGGCGCACCAAGACGGTGCTCAGTCTTCTTACGTTTTTTCCGATTGCTCTGCCTGGTCTTTTCGTCGGTATCGCCCTGCTTATCATGATCGCCCAGTTTGGAATTCAACGGTCCCTGATAACGGTTACCCTTGCGCATGTGCTGATAACAATTCCATTCTTTGTAGAATCGAGCCGCTCGCGGCTGGAGTATTTTGATTTGTCACTGGAGGAGGCAGCAAGAGACCTGGGCGCTGGCCCCTTAACCGCGTTCCGTCTTGTAACGCTGCCAATTATTGCGCCCACCTTGCTTGGCGCAGCAATTCTGTCTTTTGCAATATCGTTTGACGAAGTGATCATCACGATTTTCGTCAGCGGCAACGAGAGTACTTTACCGCTCTTTATCTGGTCCATGATGCGCCGCTCGGTGACACCGCTGATCAATGCCGCCTCGATGCTCGCGCTGGGTTCGATCCTCATTACGATTGTCGGGCTTGGGATTCTGCTCTGGTGGCAGAGAAAGCGGACTCTGTTGCAACGTTCCCGAAATTTTGAGGTTTGAGGAAATGGTCTCTCACGTTGTTGAGCTGAACAATATTCAGAAATATTTTGGCGAGTTACATGTCCTGAAGGATATAGAGCTTAAGGTCAAAGCTGGCGAAATAGTGACACTGCTTGGGCCAAGTGGGTGTGGCAAGACGACCTTGATGCGTCTTGTTGCAGGCTTCGAGAATGCTACTTCGGGCGATATCATCATCGATGGGAACCGTGTCGTTAAGACACCCCCAGAAAAACGCCCAGTCAACATGGTTTTTCAACGATATGCGCTGTTTCCGCATCTGGATGTATTCGACAACATTGCCTTTGGTTTGCGCCTTAAAAAGTGCCCCGAGAGTGAAGTACGCTCGACTGTACGCAAAATGCTGGACCTGGTTCAGTTGGGTGACTTTGCTGACCGGTGGATTGGCCAGCTGAGCGGCGGACAGGCTCAGCGTGTGGCGCTGGCTCGTGCTCTAGCCAACCAGCCAGCAGTCTTGTTGCTCGATGAGCCGCTGGCGGCACTCGATCTTAAAATCCGGCAATATATGGTGACAGAACTCAAGCGTATTCATCAGGAGACTGGGACCACATTTCTTTATGTAACGCACGACCAGGACGAAGCGATGATGCTTTCGGATCGCATCGTTCTCATGAACAAGGGGCGCATCGAACAGATTGGTAGTCCGGAGGAGATGTATGCAGCCCCCCGAACATTGTTCTGTGCAAAATTTCTTGGTGACACCAATATTATTCCTTGTCAGCTCAGAGAGCGTAAGGGAGATGAATGCATTATGGAAACGCCAGGTGGGAGTCTTCATTGCGAGAGATTTTCGGTGGTGCGTGAAAATGCTACCTGTCTGGCACTAAGACCGGAAGCCATCTCTGTCCATAGTGAATTAAGCGGTGTGAGCAGCGACGAGGACTCCCTTGAGGGAGTCGTCACTGATCTCATGTTTATTGGCAGTCGGATCCTTTACACCGTGCGGGTCGCCGATACACTCGAGTTGCGCTGCCAGGAACACCGGCCTGTTGGAGGACAACACTTTAAACCCGGAGACTACGTTTATCTGAAGTGGAAGAAACAAGCTGCAATCGCGCTCGCTGATCTGAGCTGAGAGAATGAAATGCGATCCTCACTGAAATGAGGTTCAGGACGTAACCTGGTTCTGTCCCGTCGCATACTTTGCGACGAAAGACTGCGCCAGAAACGGGAGTTCGGAATGGAAGTCTATTTTGATAAGACCTATGCCCGCGGGTTCGGTACTTACCCATTGAAGGGATCAGATTTGCAGCAGGCTGTGTCGCATGCATTGCATACTGGTTATCGGGCGTTCGATACAGCGCAGATGTACGAAAACGAGCACGATCTTGGTGTGGCGCTCGCAGTGTCTGGCATCGACCGGGGCGATTTGCTGATTACGACAAAGGTCCATCCCGATCATTACAAACGAGACGATTTCTTTCGATCGCTTGAGCGGAGCCTCTCGTCGCTTCGTCTTGATCAGTTGGATGTTGTCCTGTTGCACTGGCCACCAATCGGCGGGGAGATTGCGCCCTCGCTCAGGTTGCTGGCAGAAGCAAAAAAGCAGGGTTTGACGAAACACATAGGGGTTTCGAACTTTACCTCCACGATGCTGCGTCAGGCAAAACAGATTATCGATGAGAGAATTGTCGTAAATCAGGTCGAGTTTCACCCATTGCTCGACCAGTCTTCGCTTCTGAATGCCTCCAGAGAGACCGGCATTCGTCTGGCATCCTATTGTTCTGTTGCGCGAGGCGAAATACTGAAATATCCGCTTTTGGCAGAGATCGGGAAAAAATATGGCAAGAGCCCTGTGCAGGTGGCGTTACGCTGGATATTGCAGAAGGGTGTCTCGATCAACACGATGTCGACCAATCCCGATAACATCAAAGCCAATTTTGATATTGAGAATTTCGTACTCAATGAAGCGGAAATGGACAGCATTGATTGCCTGAACCGGGCGAACTATCGAATTGTTTATAAGGGAATTGTCCCTTGGGTCCCGGAGTGGGATTGATAAACCGCAGCGTTTAGGCTCTTTCGGGTCCGGTCTGTCGTTGAAGAATTCCGATAGACCAGACCCGGGGACCGCTTATTTCCCGGATGCATGCTCAACGAAATCATGCCGCCTGCAGGAGGGCAATTCGTAGGTTCCCGGGTCTGGTGCATCTTGTCACCGGGCGGGGAAATAATGCTTTTATTGTACTGATGCTCAGCTCTTTGGGTGGGATCTCCGAGGACGACCCTATTCAGATCGCAGTGCAGAGCCGGTTTCCCTTTTTCTGTTCTGTCGATTCAAGCATTGCAGCGATTTCCGCATCGCAGGCATGAGGCCATCACGTACTGATTTATATCGATTGTGCCCGAACGCAGAGCCCAATCATGATTTTTTGCGCCATTGTCCAGCTGTGGGAAAGGTCGATTGGCAGTTGTCTGGTTTGTTTGCGCAGGCCAGCCGTGCGACGTGAAACGCAGGACCATAGCTAATTCTATAGAGATATGATCAATAATAGACAGAAAAAACCAACAATAACAACAAACAGCGCAATTAAAGATAATATCACTATAATTCGTGTTGACAGGTGATATGATTATAGTGTGTTTTGCTGGTAATACTCCTGGCAACCACACAGGCTGCAGGGAACCCTGGTCGGAGAAAGATTTACAATGACGAAAGACGGTATGCTGGTTCGGGTGGGTGTCGATATTGGCGGAACATTTACTGATGTTGCAATGGAGGTCGGTGACAGTCTGCATTCAACGAAGGTGTTGACAGACTATTCGTTTCCAGAGGAAGCGATCGTCAGAGGTCTTCGGGATGTATGTGAATCTGCCGCTCTTGGCATGCATGAAATTGACACAATAATTCACGGCACCACGCTTGCGACCAATGCATTAATTGAAAGACGTGGTGCCAAAACCGCCTTTATCACCACAAAGGGGTTCCGGGACGTCATCGAAATGCGTACCGAGAGCCGGTTTGAGCAATATGATCTCAATATCACTTTGCCAGCGCCACTGGTCGCACGAAATGAACGGTTTGTTGTGGATGAGCGAATTGGTCCGGACGGCTGCGTTCTCAGGCCCATCAACGATGAAGCGGTAGATGCTTTGTGCCGCCAAATCGTCGATGCCGGTTATGAAAGCGTCGCCGTCGGTTTCATACACTCCTATTTGAACCCAATTCACGAGACGCGCGTTCGGGAACGCTTGCACGCGATAAAGCCGGACATTGCGGTCTCATTGTCGTGTGAGGTGTCGCCACAAATGCGCGAATTCCAGCGCTTCAACACCGTCTGTGCGAATGCTTTCGTGAAACCGCTAATCGCATCCTATCTCAATCGGCTGGTTGGTCGTCTCTCACAGGAAGGTGCGTCCTGCCCGGTTTTTATGATCCACTCCGGCGGCGGGATCATCAGCGTCGAAAGCGCTATCGAATTCCCTGTTCGCCTGCTCGAGTCAGGACCAGCAGGTGGCGCGATCTTTGCCGCGCACGTGGCCACACGCTTTGGGCTGGATCGTGTGGTCTCCTATGACATGGGCGGGACGACCGCAAAGATCTGCCTGATCGAAAACCAGGTGCCCAAAACGTCGAAAACCTTCGAAGTTGCGCGCACCTATCGTTTCAAGAAAGGCAGTGGCATGCCAATTTCAATACCGGTTATCGAAATGGTTGAAATTGGGGCGGGCGGCGGCTCGATTGCCAGTGTTGATGGTATGCGGCAGATCCGGGTGGGGCCTCATAGTGCAGGATCAGAGCCCGGTCCGGCCTGTTATGGGCGCGGAGGCAACAATCCGACAGTGACTGATGCTGATCTTTTGCTCGGGCGTCTGGATCCGGATACATTTGCCGGCGGCGCCATCAAACTGTCGGTGCAGGCCTCTCAGGACGCCATGCATAAGGACGTCGGGACGAAACTTGGCCTGGATGCGACGACGTCCTCTTTTGGCGTCAGTGAAGTCGTCGATGAAAACATGAGTAACGCTGCACGTATGCATGCGGTGGAGAACGGTAAAGAGCTGGGAGACTTTACCATGATTGCGTTTGGTGGCGCTGCACCGCTTCATGCCGCGCGCCTGTGCGAGAAGCTCGGAATTGATGCTTTGCTGGTACCTCCGGGTGCAGGCGTCGGTTCGGCGATTGGCTTCCTGCGTGCGCCTTTCGGCTTCGAAAGTGTGCGCAGCGCTCATACCAGATTAAGCCGTTTTGATGCTAGCTTCATCAACGGTGTCATTCGTGACCTGGCGGAAGAGGCAGTATCCTTTGTCCATTCCGGTGCACCTGACACCGACCCGCAACTCGAATGTACCGCATATATGCGCTATGTCGGGCAGGGCTGGGAAGTGCCGGTGAGTGTCGAAGTCCGTGACTATGACGGAAGCGACGCGGCAAAGTTCCGGAAGGATTTTGAAGAGCACTACCGGAGTTTCTTTGGCCGGACAATTGACAGTCTGGACGTGGAAATCGTCAGCTGGTCACTGCGTGCCAGCTCACCTCTCGCAGCAACGCACCAAATTAGTTCCGGTCAGAAAGTGCGGCAGCTGAATGCCTCTGCCAGTCGTCACATGTTTGACGCCCAGAATGGGGCATTTCAGAGTGCGGCGGTTATTGCGCGCGCTGACATGAAGCCCGGCGACTGGATTGCCGGCCCTGCTGTCATAACCGAACGCGAAACATCGACCATCGTCACGGCGAGCCGTGAAGTGATTATGCAACCTGATGGTTGTCTGCTCGTACGTACAAAAGCGGCTTAAGGGAGCGCAATATGACCAGGAACACCCTATCCGACGTTCATATGCAGATCATGTGGAACCGTCTTATTTCCGTTGTTGAGGAGCAGGCGCTTACCCTGATCAGAACAGCGTTCAGTACAAGCGTTCGGGAGTCGGGCGATCTGTCAGCGGGCGTCTTTAACCGTTGCGGGGAAATGGTTGCACAGGCTGTGACGGGAACACCAGGGCACGTTAATGCGATGGCAGAGGCCGTTGGACATTTTATCCGTGATATCGGGGAGAATAACATTTTTGAGGGGGACGTTTATATTACGAACGATCCCTGGAAAGGGACGGGACATCTCCACGATTTCACCGTGGTGTCGCCTAGTTTCCGTGCCGGTAAACTGATCGGCTATTTCGCCTGCACGGCGCATGTGGTGGACGTGGGTGGTCGCGGTTTCGGGCCCGATGCCAACGAAGTCTACGAGGAGGGCATTTTTGTTCCCATTATGAAATTTGCCAGTCGCGGAGAGGTCAATCTCGATCTGGTAAATATTATCCGCAACAATGTGCGTGAAAGCGATCAGGTAGTTGGTGATGTTTATTCCCTGGCTGCGTGCAACGAGATCGGACAGCGTCGTCTTATGGAGATGATGAATGAATTCCAGATGGATGATCTCGAAGAGCTGGCAGTGTTCATTTTCAAACGAAGTTACGATGCGACGCTTGAAAGCATTGCGGCACTGCCCGCGGGTTCTTACAAGAACTCCATGCGTGTCGACGGCTACGATGCACCCATAGATATTGTTGTTCGCCTCGATATTGCGACCGATCATATTGTTGCCGATTTCGCAGGCACTTCTGCACCGAGTGCAAAAGGTATAAATTGTCCGCTGATTTATTCTGCGGCTTATGCTTGTTATGCGATTAAGTGCGCAATTGCGCCGGAGATTCCCAACAATCACGCTTCGCTGAAACCATTCAAGATTGTTGCGCCGGACGATTGCATTCTGAATGCGCAGCGGCCAGCGCCCGTCTCGGTGCGCCATGTCCTCGGTCATCTGGTTCCTGATGCAGTCCTTGGCGCGATCCATAAAATGCTTCCCGGCCATGTGCCGGCTGAGGGCTCAGGCGCACTTTGGAATCTGCACATTAGCGCAAGGCCACTGACCGGTGAGAAACGCCCTGCCGATGGAGGGCAGCGGGCGGAAGTGTTGCTCTTCAACAGTGGTGGGATGGGCGCACGTCCCGGATTAGATGGCCCCAGCGCAACGGCGTTTCCAAGCGGTGTGCAGTCGATGTCCATTGAAGCCACCGAACATGTTGGTCCCGTTATCTTCTGGCGCAAAGAACTTCGCGACGGCTCGGGGGGAGCGGGCAAATTTCGTGGAGGTCTGGGGCAGGTGGTGGAAATATCGCCCACACCGGGCCACGAAATTTACTTCAACGCAATGTTTGATCGCGTGGATAACGCGCCTCGCGGTCGTGAAGGCGGTGAAGATGGCGCCCCGGGCGTCGTGCGGCTTGACGACGGAACTATTCTGTCCGCCAAAGGCCGTCAGCATGTCCCGGCCGGGCGTCGTCTCATCCTCGAGCTGCCAGGCGGTGGCGGTTACGGCGCCGCCTCTGGCCGGGCTCCAAGTCTGACCAAACAGGACCTTGATTTCGATTATGTCCGGCCAGTTATGTGACAGCAGACGTTTCCCAAAAGGATGAGTTGATTATGAGCTATGAAAATCATCGTGCTGCCGCTATCAAGGCATCGCCCAGTATGGCTATTGCGATGGCCGCAAAAAAGCTGCGCTCAGAAGGGCGTGATATCGTGGACCTGTCACTAGGCGAGCCTGATTTTGAGCCGCCGCGCCATGTTGGGGAGGCTGCTTGCAAAGCAATAAGAGACGGTGGCATTCGCTATGGTGCCGCAGCCGGTAGCGAAGCGCTCAGGAGCGCAATTGCGTGCAAATTCAGGCGTGACAACGGGGTCACATACGGATCTGACGAGATAACGATCGCCAATGGAGCAAAACAGATCTTGTTTGATGCCTTTCTTGCAACGCTGGAAGCCGGAGATGAAGTCATCATTCCGACGCCCTGCTGGGTATCTTATGGCGATATAGTTTCGTTGCACGGAGGAAAGCCGGTATACGTGGAAAGCGGACCGCAGACCGGCTTTAAAATTGACGCGCCGATGCTTGAACGGGCGATCACGCCAAACACCCGGTGGCTGATGCTGAATTCTCCGTCTAACCCGACCGGCGCGATCTACACCGAGGATGAATATCGCGCACTCGAACAGATTCTGTCCCGGCATGAACGTATTCTGATCCTTTCGGACGAAATCTATGAACACATTCTTCTGGGTGATCAGCCATTCGTTTCCTTTGCAAGCGCGTGCCCGTTGCTCCGTGAACGAACACTAGTTGTGAATGGCGTCTCCAAAGCCTATGCAATGACCGGCTGGCGGCTCGGCTACGCCGCCGGACCTAAAGCTTTGATTGCCAGTTTAAATAAAATGCAATCACAAAGTGTTACCTCGGTTTGCACAGTGGCACAGGCAGCTGCTCTTGCTGCTCTCGAAGGTGATCAGTCGTTCGTGACGCAGGCGGCGGCAACCTTTGCGAGGCGGGCGGCCCTTGTTGCGCAGCTGCTTGCCGACATACCAGAGTTGATTTTTCAGCCGCCGGCAGGGGCGTTTTATGCATTTATCGGTGTTCATAAGCTCATCGGTAAGCGGACAGCAACTGGCCTGGTGCTGACAGATGATACCGCGATCGCAGCACATCTTCTCAATGATTTCGGGTTGTCGAGTGTGCCCGGCGTGGCATTTGGAGCGCCTTCATTCATCCGCCTTTCGATCGCAGCGTCTGATGAAGACCTTGCCCAAGCCTGTGATCGTCTGGCCAGAATGGTTGCATCGCTGAACGCCTGACCGCGCGCACTAGTGTATCAGCCTGCCGCAGGCGGCGGTGTTTATGCACCGCCGCCTTTTGCTGTGCCAGCTAAAGTTTGTTCGACTCCCCGTTGATACCCATCCGCTCCGGACAGACAGGCAACAAGTCAGCCGAGCGCGTGTCCTGCAAGGGTTTCGATGGCCTGTACCAGGCCAGAATGATCATCATTTTCTTTTCCCTGGGCGGCGATGCTGTTGAACAGTTGCTGGCAGGATGCAGTGTTGGGCAACGACACGCCGATGGCCTGGGCTGCCTCCAGCGCCAGCGCCAGATCTTTCTGATGCAGCCGGATGCGGAAGCCGGGTTTGAATGATCGGCTGATCATTCGCTCGCCATGTACCTCAAGGATACGCGATGATGCGAATCCGCCTAAAAGGGCAGAACGCACCTTTGACGGATCGCAGCCGGCCTTGCTTGCAAAAACCAGTGCTTCTGCAACCGCTTCGATGTTCATGGCAACAATCATCTGGTTGGCGATTTTGCAAATCTGGCCGGCACCGCTCCTGGAGCCCACTAGTGTAATATTTTTGCCCATAAGTTCGAACAGCGGCTTCATTTTTTCGAAAGTCTCTGCCGAACCGCCCACCATAATAGTCAGCGATGCCGCTTTGGCACCAATTTCACCGCCTGAAACGGGTGCATCGAGATAGGCGCATCCACGCTGTCTGAATTGCTCTGCAAAACGTTCTGTTGCAGCAGGACTGATCGAACTCATGTCAATGACCGTTGCACCCTGTCGGATACCTTCTATCACGCCGCCATCACCCAGCAGAACGCGTTCGACATCCGGCGTGTTAGGCAACATCGTGATAATCACGTCGCTTTGCCTGGCGGCGTCTGCGGGCGAGCTCGCCACGGTGACCGATGTAGAGTCGAGGCTTTCGGGCAGCGGGGATTTGTTAAGTGATGTTATCACTTTGTATCCGGCTTTGCAGAGATTACTTGCCATTGGCGCGCCCATAACGCCCAGACCTATGAAAGAAATAATCATTCTCACGTCCTTTTCTCTTATTAATGATGGTGCGGCTTTATTTCACAAGATATTATCTAATTGACGCATTATTGTACATGTCATATGGTCACATGGTTAGTTACGCAAGAGGAAGGATCAGCCCGGTGGGAAATTTGGTTAACCCGCTTAAAATTGCCTTGGCAGAAGGCCGGCTGCAAATTGGTCTCTGGAGCTCCCTGGGCAGCACGGTGGCGACAGAGGTTCTGGCGGGGGCTGGGTATGACTGGTTGCTCATCGATGCAGAACACAGCCCGAACGACTTGCTCAGTGTATTAGCGCAACATCAGGCTGCTGCCGCATTTAGTTGTGAAATTGTTGTACGGGTACCATGCAGCGATCCGGTTTTGATCAAACAGATACTTGACCTTGGCATTCGCTCTCTGTTGTTTCCGAATGTACAGAGCGTTGAAGAAGCAACTGCGATCGTGGCGGCAACACGCTACCCACCACATGGAATCAGAGGGTATTCAGCAGCGCAGCGCGCTAACAATTATGGTCGGGTGAAAAACTACCATTTGCGGGCAGCAGAGGAAATATTTCTCGCGGTGCAAATAGAGTCAGCTGCGGCAGTGGAGGCCGCGCATACAATTGCTGGAATCGACGGCGTTGATGCAATTTTTGTGGGTCCGGGCGACCTTTCCGCAGATATGGGTAACATTGGTAATCCGCTTGCAGATAGGGTCCAGCAGGCAATCAGAAGCGTTTTGTCTGCCAACGGTTTGGCTGCTACCGGCATTCTTGCACCACAGACCGGAGACGCGCGCCGATATATTGAATGGGGTGCGACAATGGTCGCGGTCGGCAGCGATTTAGGCTTGTTGGTGAAAAACGCCGATATGCTTGCCCGTGAATTCCGCCAGGCTATTTGAGGCCTGATCCCTGGCCGATGCGTCGACCGGGGCAGTGTGGCAGGCGACCGTTCTGCAGAAATTTGGACATGGAGAAATAAACTATGGCGATTTTGTACAACAGAATTCTGCTGACTGGCGCGGTGGGCGGCCTTGGCCGTGAATTGCGTCCATTTCTGCGGGACAGATGCAATCATTTAAGGCTGAGCGCACGTCAGGACATCGCTATCGAAGCCGATAAGGAGGAGGTGGCGGTTCTGGATCTTGCGGATTTCGACAAGGTTTTGGAAGCGACCCGCAATGTCGACGCCATTGTTCATATGGGAGGAGTTTCAAAAGAGAACACTTTCGAAAATATTGTCCAGGGCAATATTGTTGGCCTTTATAATGTTTATGAGGCTGCGCGGCGTAACAAAGTCAGACGCATCGTTTGGGGAAGTTCAGTGCATGCAGTAGGCTTCCATAAAAGAACCGATGTCCTTGAAACCGATTGCAGCACCCGCCCGGACAGTCTTTACGGTGTGTCTAAGGTGTTCGGTGAGGGGCTGGCGCAGTATTACTTCGATAAATTCAAGCTCGAAAGTGTTTCCATTCGGATCGGCTCCAGTTTTCCGGAAGTTACCGACTGGCGAATGCTCTCGACCTGGCTGAGCTACAACGATCTCAAACATCTGGTTGAGCGCTGTCTGCTTGTTCCGAAAGTTGATCATACCATCGTTTTTGGGTGTTCCGACAATGACCAGAGTTTCTGGAATAACAGCAAGGTTGCTTACCTTGGCTATCGACCGAAAGACAATGCAGAGGATCAGCGTTCAAAGCTTGAGGAAACTGTTGCGAAGCCCGCCGCTGACGATGGCGCCATTTCCTACCAGGGTGGTGCTTTCGTCACTGCTGGTCATTTTGAAGAACAATGAGTTGCGAAATGCAGACTTCTACACTCGGTAAACTTGCCGTTGTCCCCACTCGCACATCCTACGATGTTGTTATCGTCGGTGGCGCTGTAAGCGGTAGTTCGACGGCGTACTTTCTGGCGATGAACCCGGATTTTAAAGGTTCGGTTCTGGTTGTCGAAAAGGACTCAACCTATAAACAGTGCGCTACGACACTTTCGACGAGCGCGATCCGCCAGCAATACTCGAACGCGATCAACGTTAAGATTTCACAATACGGTGTCGAGTTTCTGAAGAACTTTCGGGAAAATGTTCAGGTGGACGACGACGCTCCTGAAATAGGATTTCATGAGAACGGCTATCTGTTCCTTGCGACTGAGGCTGGAATGAACACTATTCGGGAGAATGTCGCGCTGCAGAAGGAGAACGGCGCCGATACTGTGCTGCTCAATCCCGGCGAGATTCGGTCACAGTTTCCATTTATCAATGTGGAAGATCTTGCGGGTGGGAGTTGGGGTCGTACGGGTGAAGGCTGGTTTGACAGCTATGGATTGCTACAGGGGTTTCGCCGCCGGGCGCGTTCACTCGGGGTTGAATATGTCGATAACGAAGTTGTTGACATAAGTCGTACGAACAACCGGATCACAGATGTGACGCTAAAGACGGGTGAGCGGATTCACTGCGGAGCGATCGTTAATGCAGCGGGCAATTTCGGCCCGCACATAGCGCGCCTCGCAGGTTTGGAAATTCCGGTTGAGCCACGCAGGCGCAGTATATTTATTTTCTCGTGTCCAACGCCAATCCTGCAAAAAATGCCCAATGTCATTGATCCCTCCGGTGTCTTCTGTCGTCCGGAAGGAAAGATGTTTTTGTCCGGCGGTGTTCCAGATGTGGATATTGCAGTTGATCCGAACGATTTTGATGTAGCCTATAATGAATTCGATGAGCAGATATGGCCACACATGGCGCATCGTATTCCGCAATTCGAAGCCATTCGGATGGAAAATTGCTGGGCAGGCCATTACGACTACAACACGCTCGATCACAATGCGATCGTCGGACCGCATGACGAAGTGCAGAATTTTCATTTCGCAAATGGCTTTAGTGGCCATGGTTTGCAACAGTCGCCGGCCATTGGGCGTGGTCTGAGTGAACTCCTGACTTATGGTGCTTTTCAAAGTCTGGACCTTTCGCCTCTTGGATACGGTCGCATTGCGCGTAATGAGCCATTTCTTGAGAAGGCCGTGATCTGATGCACCGTAAGGAGTAAACTGGATGGATCCGCGCCTGTTTTTGCATAGTCTGTTCGATGCTGCTCTTGCAGCCGCAGATCCTCTGATCCAGACCGCAAGATTCCTGCCGCAGTTACCCGAGGGCCGAGTAGTGGTAGTCGGGGCTGGCAAGGCTGCTGCCAAAATGGCACGCGCGATTGAACTGGCGTGGCCTGAGGCGGACCTCTCGGGACTTGTGATTACGCGCTATGGCCATCATTTTCCCTGCGAGAAAATCGAGGTTATAGAGGCCGCTCATCCTGTACCCGATCAAGCCGGACAGTTGGCTGCGAAACGAATAATAGAAGCCGTGTCGGGATTGACGGAGCGTGATCTCGTCGTTGTGCTTATTTCCGGAGGTGGTTCGTCGCTACTGAGTTTGCCCGCTCCGTTGGTTTCTCTCGCAGACAAACGTAACATCAATGCCGCCTTGCTTAAATCCGGGGCAGCCATTGGAGATATGAACTGTGTGCGCAAACACCTATCTGCCATCAAAGGTGGCCGACTGGGGTTGGCAATCTTCCCGGCGCAATGCCTAACGTTACTTGTATCGGACGTCCCCGGGGATTTTCCAGACATTATCGCCTCGGGGCCGACATTTGGCGAAGCAAAACAGCCCACAGATGCATTGGGCATTTTACAGGACTATGGCATTGTTGTTCCACCAAACGTGCTGCGTCATCTTCATTCGAATGATGCAATTTGTCCATCTCCGGACGACCCTCGCTTCGCTCATGCGCGATGGCACATGATTGCCACCCCTCTGATGGCGCTGGAAGCCGCTGCTAATACTGCACGTCAACAAGGTGTTACGCCAATTATACTTGGAGATAATCTTGAAGGGCCGGCTGACAGGTTGGGCAGAGAGCACGCACTGTTAGCGCAGGAATACAAAGGCCGCGGCCCAGTTGTCTTTTTGTCAGGCGGCGAGACAGTTGTCAGGGTCACAGGAAACGGAAGGGGCGGCCGTAACGTTGAATACCTGCTGTCACTGTGTCACCATCTTGATGCCAGCAACGTGTTCGCTCTGGCGGCAGATTCTGACGGCATTGACGGTATGGAAGATGTGGCTGGGGCTTTCATCGCGCCCGACACTAAGCAGCGGGCCGCTTTGTTGGGAATGAAGACATCAGATTACCTCCAACGGAACGATGCACACAGTTTCTTTGAACGACTGCGGGATCAGATTATTACCGGCCCAACCCTGACGAATGTCAATGACTTCAGAGCTATACTTATCGTGTAGTCGTGTAATTCGCTGGCAGACGCCCGAGGCGCAAGTCTGCCAGCTTGCGTTCTGTCGATCAGATTGTTGCAGTTACGATGATCTCAACAAGCATTCCTGCCTTTGCCATTCGTGCTTGGCCAGTCGAGCGTGCGGGTGCATGCTCCTTGATGATCCACTGATCCCACACTGTATTAACCTCGTCAAAATCTCTTAGATCGTCTAGCCAAAGAATTGTATTCAGAATTTTGGTCTTGTCAGTGCCGGCAAGTTCGAGAAGTCTGTCTATTTTCTGCAGGATTTCCCTCGTCTGCTGCGCGGCGGTTTCGCCGGGTGTCCCAACCTGTCCTGTCAGGTATACAATCCCGTTATGCCTGACGGCATGGTGAATACGGGTGTCGAACTCATAACGCTTAATCTCATCCATTGCACTTCTCCAGCTATCGATATAACGCAGGTGAAATGACTACATGACTCAAGAGAGATGATCTTTCAAGAATTTTCTTACTAAGTCATATTATGACATGTTGACGTTGAGCGAGCGTTTGTTTAAATGCACAGACTTAAGAGTTTTAAAATCTGCGAGATAGCGTGCATTCCATCAACGCTATTCGCCCTTTCAATCGGAGCCGTTTCTTTGAAGGGGCTTCTATCGGATTAAGCTAAAAGCGGGTGATTATATGAAGGCAGTTGTCGCAGTAAAACGGGTTGTAGATTACAACGTAAAGATCCGTGTTAAGGGAGATGGTTCGGGCGTTGAGCTTGCAAACGTCAAGATGTCGATGAACCCTTTTGACGAGATCGCGGTTGAAGAAGC
>NZ_BSQC01000021.1:0-89960 GCF_030268145.1 Brucella sp. NBRC 12950 | reverse complement strand
CTATACAGTTCCATTATTCGATTACGAGGCTGAGGACGCATTCTTTAGCAGCTAGCCCATTTAGCTCGTCCGCTATTGAGCAGGCGGTGGCGCAACCGAAAGGGCCGGAATGAGGTCGGAAGCGGTCGTTAAAGTCGCCTAGGATTTACGATTGCCCGCGCTCATTAGCCGTTCAAAGCATACTGATCGGAGATTAGTCCCACGGTTGCTGCACACTATGTCACGCATTCCTGACTCTACGTCAAAATCTTCCGGAAAGCACATTTAACTGATCAGTCCGTGCCACCAAATTTGCTCCGCTTACTTTCCAGTCTCGAAAATCGGGCGCACCCAGCCGTTTGCTCGGGACATGCTCGCGCAATTGGGTGTGGCGCCGGGCGGATAACGGGTTGAATGCTAATGAATCATAGCACTGCCCACGTGCTGTGTCAGCACGTGGGCGGCGAGGCAGGACGTAGCCGGTAGCTTTCAGGTGGCACCGAAAGCACCTGGATCGTCTGCGAAACAATCGAAGCCGCTCACTGAAACCCTTCTTATCCGGTAGCACTCCTGTGTGTATGCCATCGATCACTTGCTGTAGGACCCACGCCAGTTGATATTCAAGGGAGCTAATCGTGTGGTCATAGCTCGTGTCCTAAACGATGGGGCATTTAATACACTGGTCGACCTCGTCCTGCAAAACCATGTTCACGACGCGGTGGCCCGATCCCTCGACGAGATTTCTCGCGACATTTCGAAGATCTTGCAATGAACGTCCGACGTCGTCAGGCGCGAGATCAATGGAAAGGGCTCGAGGCATATCTGCCGACCTCCATCGGCAGAAAGCTCGAATCAGAAAGTAGCTGATTTGCAAAGCCATCCAATTCAACCAGTCAGGGAAACGCTCGAAATGCGATCCGGATACAAGCATTGCGCTTTCGTCTGGCGCAGTGCCCTTCAGGTGAATTGTGGTGATCCGACGCGCATCCCCCGGCAAGCGTGTTCTGATGAGTTTCATCGGCACCCAAACGACACGCTTATAACGGCCGGAAAATTACACCAGGCAGCCAGACAATCATGCACTTACGAGGGAAGGATCACGTCCGCATTGAGCTAAGCACAGCTTTTTGGCCTTGTGCGCCATGGCGGTTTTATTGCGCTTGCGTTTCAATAGTTGATCCCTAACCCGGTAAAAATAGCAGCTATCTAAGTGAGATGTAAGTTCATATGATTGCGTCCCGAGTGCAGCAGTCAAACAGTCAGCACAATTCAGGACAGGATGATCATGCCTTTTCCGGCCTCCGAATACGACCGTCTTCGCCCCGGTGATCTGGTGTACGGGCTAAGGCATCCGCGGAGCATATTCATATCTAATGAAACCGAATTCATTCCAGATTTTGTTATTGATAGCTTTGCTCCTTTCAGCATACGGCTATTGCCATTAAGATTACCGCTCCGGCAGGAGCACTTCTTTGCCAGTCTCGAGCGGCACCCGAAATATCACACTGCCCTCGAATTCAGGGTGGGCGATCCCATGCACAATTTCACTGCCGGAAACGTTGCGATAAGGCGAAAAGTCAAGGGCGGCCTGAACTGGGCGGCTGAGGACCGAATAAGTGTGCATTTTGTACTTGATGGTGTCAACATGAGCGATGTCATCGAAAAGAGACTCTATAACCTAAATAAATCTACGACTGGCTCAGAACTGCGGTGGCTGTATCGAAATCGGGACAATCCGGCAGTGCAGGATGTCGTCCAGTTCTGGAAGGACGGTCATCGCGTCAATCCGCCATGGGAGGATGACAAAAAACTCTGGAGCCAATACCTCCCTAAAAGTTCTGACAAAGCGCTCAGTGAAACGGACCGTGCATTGAACGTGAGCCAGTTACATGCATCTGACGGAACCGACCCGGTGAATGCTGCGGCAAAGGTCAATCGACCCGGATCCGGGACAGCAGATGAACTGATCGATCTCCTCCGCAGCGTGTTCTGACGCGAATGCTTTCCCGGGCAGAACATCGAGAGTTATAGCAGCTTCGAATGCACCGGTCATTTGGTGGTATTATTCAACTCGGCTTTTTGGCAATAACGTAGTAATAATTCAATAGGTGGCAATTACAGATTTGCTTTAAGTCATGCTGATAAAGGGGGGGTACCAGGGCGCGGGACACGTTGCCAAAAAATCATTGATCGGCAACGCTCTTGGGCTGGCATGAGCCCGCGAAATCATAAGCGTGCAACACTTTTCCTACGTAAAACCAGCACTCACCGCTACCAGTTCGAAAGAAATGGAAGTGACCACACTGACTGTGACGGATACTCCTGAAAACATTGACTGCGTTGAAAGACTTAATGGACGTCATGATAATCTTGGTCTAGCTTGCGGTTATTTTGATATCATTCAGACAACTCTCTCGTCTTCAACTTTGGCGAGGCATCAAACAAAGTCGCTGTAATCGTCGCTATCGGATATTTGAACCTCCACCGTTGAGCTGACAATACTCTGCGCATCATAGAAACAGAATTTGGCAAGATATTGCGGACCAGGCGGCGAGCGACGGCATAGCCATAATGCATCAGTTTTCTTGAATGAATTCATCGTAAGAACATACCCCAGAAACAATTGAATGCCGCTTCTGGGGTGTGGCGGCTATTCAAGGTGAAAGATATTACTCATAAAATCGAGCAGCAAACCGACTGATCTGTATTAATGAAGGGGACATCTGGCAGCTCTACGAAATAACGAATACCAGCGTTTAGGATTCACGCATCGATTCTAAATGACATCAGTAGGGTCGGAAACGGTCATCAAACCGCCTAGGATTTAAGTTTGACAATGAGCGTCAGCCTTTGAAAGTTTACGGATCGGAGAATAGTCTCCGCTATTGCCGCAGAATGCGGCAGTCGTTCTTGACTCCACGTCAAAACCAGAAAGAGGTTAGAACATCTGCATCACTTCATTTTCAGACTGCAACTCATGAAAGGAAGCCGCATATTGAAAGAACTATGGAAAGCGACGGGGCCGACGCCTCGCCGATCTCACAAATAGGATTAGAAGTAGGCTCTGGGAGCAGCGGCATACCAGCCTTCCCGAAATATGCGGCAGCTGCTCCTAAAAAGAGTTCGTTTGCAGGAGAGGGTGGAATCCTACGCCCTCATGAGTAATATAGGTTTTCCGGATGCATTTAAATTTCCTCGTTTTCACGAAGACGTTCAATTGATGCGGTCTGTGCACGGTCCTCGAGATGACGAGCCGAACCGATGATTGTCATACTCTCTTCCGCGGATTTTACCTCCTGACCATATTCGATGCAGGCTTACCTCTCTCTAAGCACGGATATCTATCCCAACGTACGTCCCTGATCTCTGGTCGTCATCTTCAGCATACTGCATCGGCAAATGGGTTTGGTAAATTGCAGCCTGGATTGCTACGTGCCATGCAATGTCCCAGATGAAGCCGGCGAGGTAACGTGCAATAGCGGTTAGAACACGAGGTTGTGGTTTTCCGGTTTTTGAAAGGTCCCGGTATTGCTTGCATAATCGTGTTTTTGCCTTCCATCCTATATCTTTAATTTCCTGAAGCTGATGCTGGCTAGGCTTCAGGTCTCGTCGAGGAGATCGCCCTGTCAAAATCAGGGCTTGCTGTCGAGGTGCAAGCGAAACACCGCTTACGGTCAAGGCGCAGATCGTTTCGGAGAACCTTCGGTCGGGCGCGATGGTCAATGAGGTCGCAGAGCGACACGGCCTGAAGCCGAACCACCCATTTCGGAGCCGCCGATTAAGAAGCCAACCTCCCCGAGATCATAGTCGGGTCCGTTACTATCCGTCTGGAAGAAGGCGCATCTTCAACCCGGATCGCCGCTGTCGCATGTGCGGTTCCGGCATGATCTTTCCATCGAACCGGGTTCGGATCATGTTGGCGACCAAGCTTATCGATTTTCGCAATTATGTGGAGCGCCGGATTATGCAGAGTCCGCAGTGGGATGGGTGTATGCAGCAATAAGGCGCTTCATAGGTCGCTAACCACTATCACCAGTATTGTCGATCACATCGTGAAAAGGGATTTCCCCATTCCGCCCGTCATCTGCAATGACACAGTAATCGTATCCGCATGAACATCGAGGCATACATAAACTATTATTTCTTTGGTCGTTCCTATTCAAACCAATATTGGCTCAACAAAGGAAAAACTAGTAGTTTTGCAGCCAAAAATCGTTCATATAATTTAAGACTCTTCGCACTCTGTGAACAAACCTGCGCCGTTGCTTTAAGAGCACACATGGCACAGTATTCCAGCGTCTGAAGATTAGCCAGCTACGGTTTCGCACCTGTAGCGGTCAGCTTCGCGTGCGATCTGGTCCCGATGATGTGTCAGGTAATTGAAAAGACGCACTGTTGGTTTTATCCAAGAATTTAGTGTTACGTACTTCCAATCTGGCGTCTATGACGCCTACCGAGTGACCTGCTTCGCCATCGTTGACGAAGCAGGAAGTGCCACTTTCTTCTTACTTTGGCGGAGCTACAGCGACATAGACGATGCTATGTCCGTTATATTTCGGCTCGAACCAGTTTCCATTGCAGTCCTTGTAGTTTATGCCGTTGACGGAAACATTGGCGCAGTCTGATGGAACATTGGCGATAACCGTACCAATGGCCACGGCTGCGGCGGTGCCAATAATGGCTGCTGCTGCCGGATCCCAGCCTCCATTCCAATAGCCTGGCCAGTATGGACCCGGCGGCGGTGGAGGAGGTGGGGGCGGCAAAGGATGCGGCCCAGGTCCCGGATGTGGAGCAGGTCCCGGCCCGGGGTGGGGCGTTGGTGTTGGATGCGGAGCCGGGTGTGGTTTCGGGTTGGGACCAGGATGAGGCCCGGGCGCGGGATGATGCGCTGGATGGAGGCCCGGTGCTGGTCTTGCATGCGGAACATGGCCGCCGCGAGGGCGCGGCATCGATGGATTAAAGCGTGGTTCGAAGTGCGCTGGGCCATTAAAGCCGCCCATTCGGTGGCCAGGAAAACCACCGCCACCACCGAAGCCATGCATTCCGCCGCCGCCCAAGTTCATGCGTGGCATGCGCCCGCCAAAGGCTCCGCGAGCCTCGGCGATCTGGGGAGTAATCATGGCCGTGGCGAACAAAAGTCCTACCGTGGTACGAAAGAGTTTCATTGCGGGTTCCCCTCTTCCATGAAACGGAGCTTCTGTGCATTGGCCGCTGGCGTGAATTCGAATGCGCTAGCCCGAATGTCAGGTGTTTCGTTCCAATTAAGAACGGCTGTCATGCGCGGGCGCGTTTGATCATCACGATCCACAAGTGAGACCTTGAGGGGTAAGGGTGGACCGTCCGATGCAATCCAGACTTCGAAATCCTGATCTCCTGTACGGTAAGCCCAATGATCTGTCGGCTTGCCATTCACCATTGCATTACCAGCGTGGAAACCTTCGACAATTTCTTTAATGGGTGCGTCTGGAGTGCCCCAGGCGAACAAATCCGCCAATGGGAATGTCAGATGATATTTGTGGGCGGCTTCTTCCAGCGTTTCCTTGATTGTCGCAGGGGCTGGAACCTGAGCATAAGTGTTGCTGTTTGGCGAGACATAGGTGAAGGTCGATCCGTTATAAATGAACTCACCCTGAACAACATCGGTTTTCAGATCGATACGGAGTTTGTTCGGTCTCTCAACCTCATAAGCAATCTCGCCGCCAATCTCCAGTTTCTGGTCGGTATCCAGAACGGTCTCCACACTGGTTTGAGATTCGAGGGAAAATTTCTGTAAGGATTGCAAATGCTTCCCCATATTCTCTAAGGCATGAATCGAAGCTGGTTCGATCCTGTCAGAAGCAGCCTTGCTGTCTTGAGCGACAGATATGGTAATCATGCCGAGCAAGAATAGCCCGCTGACTGTACATCGGAGAATGCACCTGTAGATCGGCATTGGAGTCCTCCTAGGCTGTTTATGGACTGCGGATGATTGCACGTGGAATGAAAGGTCATTCGAAGGCATAGACCTTCTTCCAATCATTCTTCATGTCGACGATGGTCCAATTTCGTTTCGGCGCTTCGGTCAGAACTTTGTCCAGCTTGCCAAATGACGACTGCCGGTCATAGGCATATTCTCGGTATCCGTCGGTGTGATGGATGATGATACCGAGGCTGTTGGGAGAGGTGGTGCCCCAACGCAGCATTTCGTAATCACCATCCGAATTGCCCGCGACGAAAATTGGCCGTTTGCCGATGACCCGATTGATGCCGACAGGTTTGCCGGGACCATCATCGATAAAATCGATCTCCGGCAGGCGTTCCAGCGCGGGCTGGTCGTTCTCGACTGCGTATTGGGTCTTGATACTGCTGCCAATGACCTGTTGTGAAGGTATTCCGTAAGCCTTCTCCGTCATGGGGCGCATGAATTCCACACCGCCGCCCGACACGATGAACGTCTTGAAGTCATGAGCGCGTAGATAATCGAGAAGCTCGCGCATAGGAAGGAATGTCATTTCTGCAAAGGCCTTGCCCGTCTTTGGGTGCTTGGCCGTTGTATACCAATCCGTAACGATTTTGTTGAATTCGTCGGTCGTCATGCCAGCGTGGGTCACCATGCCCAGTTCGACGACACCCTTCTCTCCACTTTTGGCAATGCCAGCCAGATCACCGGTCAGAATGGATTTGAACGGTTGTGTTGTCTTCCACTCTGGATGGTCGGGCGCCAACGCCTTGACACGGTCAAGCATGAAGGCCAACTGGAAGTAATAGGGTTGCTCGGTCCAAAGTGTGCCATCATTGTCGAAGACGGCGATCCTGTCCGCAGGCGCAACATAATCCTTGCTTCCCTCTTTTGTCACTTTATCGACGAAATCAACGATCTGCTGTCTGGATTTGACATCGTTCCAAGAGGCGAGGTCTTCAGCCCACGCAGAGGTTGAGATTTGAAGCGCGGCGATCAACAAAATCTGCGCAAACAAACGCATGAAATTCCCCTCAGTTTGTTGGTCTCTTCACACACCGGAATCCGACATGACTGGTGGACGTGTCTTCCGGCTCTGCATGTCGCGCCGCCGGGCGATAGCGGCGGCAATAGTCGGGTGAACAGAGGTGAGAACCACCTTTTAGAACACGTCTGGCAATGCGAATAGCGGGCTGCTGCTGGTCAAAACTTGCCAGAGCTTCACCGCCGCGTGGATTGCGCGGGATGCAGCACGGGCTTGCCGCTGGTTCGGCATGTCGGGTCGTCCAGTAGTCATTCGTCCATTCCCAGACATTGCCGATCATGTCGTAAACACCATAACCATTGGCCGGAAACGACCGCACTGGCGAGGTGCGCTCGCGCCCTGCGGGCTTCGTGCTTTTCACGGGAAAGATACCTTGCCAGGTGTTGGCCATGGCAACGCCGCCCGGCATGAGTTCATCGCCCCACGCATACTCCAGATCTTCAAAGCCACCCTTGGCCGCGAACTCGAACTCGGCTTCGGTCGGCAAATCAAGACCGGCCCATTGCGCATAGGCAAGGGCATCGCAGTGCGCCACATGGACGACTGGATGATCGAGCTTGCCGCGTAAATCGCTGAGCCCGCCCAATGGCTTACGCCAGTTTGCTCCGAACTTGAATTTCCACCACTGGCTGATATCCCGACCCTCGACCCGCTTTGGGGGAGTGAACACAAGAGACCCTGAGCGCAACATTTCGGGCAGCGCCCCCGGATAGTCCTTCGGGTCGGGCGCTATCTCGGCCATCGTGATATAGCCTGTTTCGTCGACAAAGCGCGAAAACTGCCGGTTGGTAACAGGTGTCGTGCTGATCCAGAACCCGTCCACCCTCACGGCATGGCGTGGCGCTTCTTCGGGATAATGGTTGTTCGACCCCATCTGAAACGTCCCGCCCGGTATCCAGACCATTTCATCCGAAGCCTGCCCGGAATAACGTTTGCTCGAAGCGTTCATACCCATCGTCATCCTCCGCGAAATTATGGAGAGCTTGCCTTTACGCTACTCCGGCGAGAAGTACGTTACGGTAAATCGGGTGGCTTCAGGGGTTCAGTTCCAAAAGCGCGGGTGGTTTTGCGGCGTGTTTATGCGAAAGGCGGTTCTTAACGCCGTGAGCAAGAAGGCGTCGGTCAATTTCCCCGGATTGGCCCTTTCCGTATAGCTGCCGCTGCAGAATTTCGACCTGTGCGGCAAGTGACCCGTCATTCGCGGCTGCGGCCCAAGCATGGATGGAAGAGTAACCAAGACGACGCGACCAGACTTCCAGTGCCGCATTTATCCGGGCGTTATCGCCGGTACTGATAATGCGGAGGGTCTGCCGTCTTTGATGATGAAGCGAATTCCGGCGCCGCTCATTCCATTGGCGCAACAGATTTGTAAACCGGGCTCTGTACCATGTTTCGAAGGCTATAAGCCCAGCGATCAGAAGCGCGGTTATTTCCAATGTCCAAAGGGACTTCCGGCTAAGCGTGCCTTTACTGGCAGGTTCGACGGGAGTGGCAGATTTCGCGGCACTTGTGGTGACGGTCACGGTTGTTTCCGGTAACGTGGCGGTCTGAACCTGCTGTGATTTCACGTCAAACCAGCGATACGAAATTTCAGGCAAGGTGAAGGCTCCGGATTTGGAAGCGGTATAGACGATGGTTTCGATGCGACGGCTCGCAGTTTTTCGCCCGACAGAAACGTTATCTGCGACGGTCGCTGGTTTGACATACTGGTCCAGCCCTTCTGGAGTTCCAATATTGATGGGCGGGATGGTGATCGCTACCGTATCCGTGGCGGTAATGGTCAGGGTTCTGACCAGCGCATCTCCCGTCTGCAGCTTGTCCGGCGGCCTGTCGAAACTCTGCGATAGTTCCAGTGAACCGACTGCAAATCCCGTCTGTCGGTTATTTTGTGCAGCGCCGACCGTGAAAGTTAGCGGTTGGCTCTTCACGGTTCCTTTTTTCGGGGCTCCATCCTCAAGGTAATCAAATGAAACCTGAATTTCTGGAATACGATAACTGCCGCTGACTTGTGGTATGATGGAATACCGCTTTTGAATGCCACTGAACTGAACGTTATTTATAGTATCAGTGATGTTCTGGGACCGTTCATCAGACAGAGTAACCAGAGCGTGCGGAAGCGCGAATAAAGGGAATTGTGGTGGTGAGGTGAAGAAACCCGGAGCAAGAACGGTTATCACAAGCTGGACTTGCTGCCCCGGTACGATGGGTCCCGTTTCTCCAATTTTTGCGCGGACCATGGGTTCCTGCGCTGCGGCATCATTGATGAATTGCGTGGCTGAAACGATAAGGCTGAAACACATAAGCCGAAGCAGAATGCTCATTTGGCACCGCCTTCCGCTTCAATCGAAAACCGGCGCGCCAGCATAGCCGCTGGGCTTATGGCGATGTTCTTGATCCACATTTGAGATGCCTGTTCGGACAGGGCAATCTCAATATCTTTGCCTTGCTTGCCCTTATCATCAAACTGGTCACTATCGGGCTTCAGGTTTGGTGCTTCCTCCTGGTCCTTATCTTCCTTCTGCTGCGCTTGCAGAAGGCGTCTTGCCGTCGCAAGGTTGGCCTGAATGTCTTCCGATGCGGGATTCGCCTGAAGTGCCTTTTCGTATGCTGTTACAGCCTCCGCGTACTTCTTCAAATGCAGGAGTGCATTGCCCTGATTGTACCAACTTTCAGGGCTGTCAACGATGGCGAAAGCTTCGATGGCTTCCTGATAATTCCCGGCACGATATTCAGCGACACCGCGCCACATAGGGTCGCGAAAAATACTGGCGGCTTTGGAAAAAGCGCCGTTCCTGAGTGCGATTTGTCCCTGTTGATCCGGTGTCAGCCACATATCTTCGAATGATCCAGCGCTTGCCGGATCGTTGCCAATCAGACGAAGAGCAATTAAAACACTCCCCAACCGCACAACCCAGCCACGTCTGAAGGTGAATGCGAATAGCAGCACGGCGGGGATGAGGAACCACCATCCGCCATCGCGCCACCGACTTTCCTTATCGGATTGCTGTTGCGCAAAATTTTCTTTTACCTGTGCGTTGATCCAGCGAACATCGGCATCATCTTCTGTGACTATTGTGACTGCGATCGATTTCGAGGCCTGCAGTTGCGCGAAGCTTTCGGTGTCGAGCTTGGTAACAAGGCGTGTTCCACCGTCCGATGACAAAATGCCCCCACCGTCGGACTTTATCGGTCCGCCATCTGTCGTGCCGATCAGCAGTACCACAATGTGGTTATCCCTCTCATCATCCAATGTTTTGATCGCGGCGGCCTCAACGCCGTCCGTGATGAACAGTATCGTTCCGGGTGAACCGTCCTCTTTCAGGAGATTGGACGCTTGGGCAAGGGCCGCACCGGTATCTTTGCCCGGACGTGGCATGATGCCGGTGGAAAGGGCATCGGTATAGGATTCAATCAAATCGGCATCATCCGTGAGCGGCAGAACCAGATGAGCCGTTCCTGCATAAGCGATCACGGCGGTTCTGGCGCCAGCTCTGCTTGCCAGAATGTCATGAATTTTAAGCTTGGCTCGCTCGATGCGGCTGGGGCTGATGTCAATCGCATCCATTGTTTGTGAAAGATCGACTGCGATCACCAGTGACGCCGTGTCGTGTACAAAGGGCGGCGTCTCCTTGTCCCAACTTGGACCGGCAATTCCGACAATCATGATCGCCATGATGAGCGCGAGGAATGTTTCCGGTTGAAAACGTCGCTTGCTATCGCCTTCGATCACCAGTCGGTCGAGAAGATGCGGCGCGATCATGTTTTTCCACTTCTGCCTGATGTTGGCAGAACGGGCTGCAAGCCAGATCATGATCAGCGGCAATATGAGCAAAATCAGCCAGACCGGGCGCAGAAAGTGAAAGTCGGAGATCATGCGGAAGCTCTCCGCGCCATGCGTGCCTGCACAAAACTGAGGCAAAGGGAGAGTGCCAGGATCAAGAAAGATACTGCGGCCGGATACTGGAACAGTTCCCGGCGTGGCCGCCATGAAAGCTCCTTCTGTTCCTGCGGGGTTATGCGGTCCAGCATATCGTAAATGGCAGACAGGCTGGTCTGATCTTGACCGAAAGAATAGCTTCCGTCTGTCTGTGCGGCGATTGCATTCAGTGTTTGGACGTCGACCATGTCTTCTCCGGTTGCGGTTGGATTGCCGATGGCTACTGTGTGAACAACGATATGGTCGTCTTTGGCAATTTCAGCCGCTTTCAAAGGCGGCATCTTGCTAGCCGTGTCATTGCCATCCGACAGCAGGATGAGAACCTTTTCAGGCACGTTCGATTTTTCAAACATGCGAATGGCGAGGCCGATGGAGTCGCCCATTGCCGTTCGGGGACCGGCTTCGCCCGGCGCGAGTGAGCCGATCATTGTCCGGATTAAATCGTGGTCCATCGTGAAAGGCGCTAGCGGGTAGGGAGCGTCGCCGAAGGCGATTAAGCCCAGCCTGTCGCTTGCCCGTCGTGAAGCGAAATCAGCGACGACTGTTTTCACAGCATTGATACGCGTGTCCAAGGTCCCGCTTGATGTTGCAAAATCGCGCGTGTCCATCGATTGCGAAAGATCGAGAGCCAGCAGAATATCACGCTGTGGTATTGTTTTGAAAATCGGCGGTTCGATCAGTTGCGGTCGAGCCAACGCCAGAACCATGAAGCCCCAGGCAAGCAGATCGAGGGCGATTTGCCACCAGCTTCGCCGTGGAATGATCGATCCTACCGTTGGCTCAACGCCAGCTGCGCGCGCGACATCTTTGAAGAAGGGTAGTCTGATTGAAGCGGTCGACACCCGATGGCTTGGCAGGAGCCACCAGAACAGCAACGGTACTGGCAACAGAAGCAAGAGCCACGGATGATCGAGTTCATACATAATGCCTCTCGATCCACAGGCGCGCCTGGCCGACGATCACAGGCAAGTCTTTTGTCGGTCCCGGTTCATATTCCTGAACCGTCAGGAGCGCCTTCAGGTTGATTCCGAGCGGTTCTGGACTGTGCTGCTCAAGGAAACTAACCCATTGGCGACCGGATAGGGTTGCGACATCGATGCGCGGCCAAGCGGATAGCGCTGTGCGCTTCATCAGCTCGGCGATTTTAGTTCCAGATGATTGCGTCATTGGTGGATTGTTAGAAATTGCTTCCAGAACGCGGAGCGCCTCACGTCTATAGGCATTGCGACGATAGCGGATTGCCCATCGGACAATGAGGACGGCAATTCCCAACAGAAGCAAGGCTGCCAGCAACCCCCATCCCCAGGTTTGCGGCATCCATGAGACAGGCGGCGGAATGGCAATGTCGTGGAGCGACCGTAGGGCGGTTTCTGTTGCTTGATCCACTACCGTCTCCTTTGGCGCCACATGGACTTTTCAAGGAGATTGCGTAATTGCGACGCGGTTTCTTCTGCTGTCGAAATTGGCAGCATGGGGAGCCCAAGTTCCCGTTGCCAGGAGCGAAACTCGCGCCCGCGATTGCGCGCGAAACTATCGATTGAATTGCGCATCGTGCCCTTGCCGAAGGTCAATTCAGCCTGTGTGGTGCCACCGCTGACCACAAGTTCACCGGTCTTTGGGAGATCGAGCAGAAAGGGGTCGTAAACCAGAAGACAGATCACGTCATTGCGGCTTGAGATCTGCAACAAGTAATCGCGGGTCGTATCGTCATGGCCATCGAAATCGCTGACAACGATCACAAGATAGTCGTGATAGGCGATGGCGCTGACGTGATGCAAAATGTCATTCAACATGGCTGGCGCAGGATCATGCGCATAGCTGGCACTCAGTGCGGCGTTTTTCTCCGCGATCTGGCTTGCCAATCCGATTACCGCATTGCGGCTGCGCTGCGGTTTGATCTGCGCGGTATCTGTGTCGCCAAATACGATGCCCCCGACACGATCACCCGATCCCAAAATGCGCCAAGCGCACAGCATTGCGCATTCTGCCGCACATACAGATTTCATGGCGCGTCTGCTGCCGAAAAACATATTGATGCGCTGATCAACGATCAGGAGGGCAGGACGTTCCTTCTCTTCGCTATAGATCCGCACGACCGGCTTCATCGTCCGCGCTGTGACCCGCCAGTCTATGGAACGAATATCATCGCCGGGCAGATATTCCCGCAACTCTTCGAAGGACAGACCACGACCACGGACTGCCGAGCGCATTCGCCCCGCAAGCTGGCGATGGCTGGGAGATTTTTGAACGAAGCTGAGATCACGCGCTTGAGCTTCAAGGGCGACAAGCGCAGAAGTGTCTACGTAAACGCCGGTCTCAACGCTCGCGCCAGCCTTCATGATATGGCCACCAGTTCGGTGATGCGGTCGATGATCTGGTCTGGCGTTGTGTTGGAGGCATGGGCTTCATAGGACAACAACAGCCGGTGCCGGAAAACGTCGTGCACGATTGCTTTTACGTCATCTGGGGTGACAAAGTCCCGCCCTTTCAGCCACGAATAGGCGCGGGACATGCGGTCAAGGCCAATCACACCGCGCGGACTGACGCCAACCTGTAAAAGCTTGGCAAGATCGGCATTATAACGATCCGGATAACGCGTCGCGAAAACGAGCGCGACCATGTATTTTTCGACCGGCTCGGACACTGTGATCGTGCCGATTTCCTTGCGCGCATCAAAGATGCTCTGCGCCGATAGGCGGGTCATCTTTTCTTTTGCGGGAGCCTTGTCGTGGGCTTCCTGTTCCTCGCTCCGGTTAAGACGCATGATCGCGGCTTCGGATTTTTCATCTGGATAGTCGACCCGGATATGCAGCAGAAAACGATCCAGTTGCGCTTCGGGCAGAGGGTAGGTCCCTTCCTGCTCAATCGGGTTTTGCGTCGCCATCACCATGAACAGGTCCGGCAATCGATAACTCTTTCCGCCGACTGTTACCTGCCGTTCTTCCATAGCTTCCAGTAAACCCGATTGAACCTTGGCGGGCGCGCGGTTGATTTCATCGGCAAGTACGAGATTGGCGAAGATTGGTCCTTGCTGAAACTTGAAGGCACTTTTTGAGCCGTCCGAAACATAGATTTCGGAACCTGTGACATCGGCTGGCAGCAGATCCGGTGTGAACTGAATGCGTGAAAGTTCGGATTCCAGATTTTTCGCAAGGCTTTTGATGGCGCGAGTCTTGGCGAGACCCGGAAGTCCTTCGACCAGTATATGGCCGTTTGAAATGAGCCCCAGCAAAAGGCGTTCGATCATTTGCTTCTGCCCGATGACGGATTGCTCAATCCGTTCGCCGAGTTTCAGAATATCATCGCGTGCAGCCATATCGGGTGTCCTGAAATGGTGGGAAAAGGCGCGCCCTGAAAAAGCGCGCCTAAATCGTTACTTTTCTATACCCCGGTCCTTGAACGACTGATCAATCGCCTTGTCCACCTGGGCCCGCACACCTTCGATGTTAAAACTAGCGTTGCGTTGGCTGGGTGGATATTTAACGAAGGTCTCTAGGAATGCCGCAGCCTTAAGCTGGCCTTTTACAAGAAGAAAGTCGTTACGTACCAGCCAGTCATTATACTGATCGGATACTATGTCGGCGCGTTCATATGGATCCATACGAAGGTTAAACAGCTTCGGCACACGCCATGTGACCAGTGGTGTTTGCCACACGGCAAATCCTCCCGGCGCCGGCTGTTCATGGAATACGACCTTCCATTCGTCATATCTTGTCGCAACCAGGTTGCCGTCGTCATCGAAGTAAAAGAATTCACTTCGTGAACTTTTATCAGACTTTCCGGTCAGATAATCGAGCTGGTTATAGCCGTCGAGATGATTGCGGAAGGTGGTGGCGCCGCCATCTGGCCGCCAGCCTTTCAACAGTCTGTCCTTTACGTCCGGGTCTCCGGCTGCCGCCAGAAGTGTCGGAAACCAGTCCAGCCCGGAAAACATCTCGTTTGAAACCTGGTCGGGCTTGATATGTCCTGGCCAGCGGACCATTGCAGGAACGCGGAAAGCGCCTTCCCAATTGGTGTCCTTTTCGGAACGGAATGGGGTGGTGGCAGCGTCCGGCCATGACCACTGGTTGGGTCCGTTGTCGGTGGTGTAGACAACAATCGTGTTGTCTGTGATGCCAAGATCGTCAAGCTTTTTGAGAAGTTTACCGACGTCGCCATCATGCTCGACCATGCCATCGCCATATTCATTGTAAGCCACGCCGCTTTGGCCGCGCAATGAGTCACGAACATGGGTGAAGGCGTGCATACGGGTCGTGTTCATCCAAGTGAAGAAGGGCTTGCCTGCCTTCGTCTGACGGTCAATGAAATCGATTGCTGCGGCTGTGGTTTCGTCATCGATCGTTTCCATCCGTTTCTTGGTGAGCGGACCTGTATCTTCGACTTTACCGTCAGCTGAGGCCTTCACTACGCCTCGCGGAGAATATGCCTTAAGAAATTCATTGTCGTCTTTCGGCCATGTGGGCTGCTCCGGTTCCTCTTCAGCATTCAGATGATAAAGGTTTCCGAAGAACTCGTCGAAACCATGTTGGGTTGGCAGAAACTCATCCTTGTCGCCAAGATGATTTTTGCCAAACTGGCCGGTTGCGTATCCGAGCGGCTTGAGTGCCTGCGCAATAGTGATATCTGTTGCCTGAAGACCGACTGGTGCACCGGGTGCGCCGACTTTACACAGTCCCGTTCGTAGGCATACCTGGCCCGTAATGAAGGTTGAGCGTCCCGCCGTGCAGGAATTTTCGGCATAATAATCGGTGAACTTCATGCCTTCCTTGGCAATCCGGTCGATATTGGGGGTTCTGTACCCGACAAGCCCATCGCTATAGGCGCTGATGTTGGTCTGTCCGATGTCATCGCCGAAGATAACGAGTATATTCGGTTTTGCCGCAGGTTCGGCGGGAGCAGCCTGCTGTGCATAAACGGGCGTAGCGACCGTTGCAGAAGTCACTGTCATGACCAATGCCGCGGTTGCTGAAAGCAGCCTGCGGATGACGGGTTTCTTCATAACGGCCTCCTCAAAATGGATTGTATCAACATTCCGTACTCCTGTTCGCGAGGCAAATTTGGATGTCGTCGATGCTCATATCGATGGCAACTTGAAGAAGCTCGAATAATTCAGGGGCGCTCGTAAGTACGTTACAGTAAATACTCTTGGGCAGGTTCGATTACTTTTGACGCCTCTCGCTGGCAGAGATCGCGTGGCCCCGGTGATACAGGTAGCTTTACCGTAACGTACTGCCACCCGCACAAATTGGTGTCATGCTTTATATCCAAACCGTTGAGGGGAGATCCGTGGACAGTGAACCAGGATAGACCAGTCCGCTGCAACGCCAGCTCTGCATCGAGAAGCGGACTTAGCAAACTCATGTTAAAGCTTCCATCTGTCCGCTTGGAGCTGAAGCAATTCTCCGGGGAGCCGCTGATCGGTCTTTTCGAGGCTTATGACGAAGCTAGCAATATGTTGGAAAGGTTGAGACGGAATGAAGTTGAAATCAGTCCACTTTCCTTGGAATATGAGACAATATGCAAGGAGATAGAAGACGATGTCCTGGAGTATTGCTTATCACATCGCTAGTTCACGCCCCGAAATGAAACATTGTTCTTCAATTAGACGAGAATATTGACAATATTCGTCTGAGGTTTATTTTAATTCCAAACAGCTAATTTATTCTCATGTCAGGTCCGCGAGGGGTGGTATGGCACTGAATAGTGATGCGTTTGATGACCGAGAAATCTCAGATGAGGAAATTAAATCTGCGCTGGCTGACCTGGCTGCGGACAAGCGGTTCCGTGCCACGGATCGGGGCAGAGCAATACTCAACTACATCGCGGGCCTTCATTTTGCGGGCTGCGACGACGGAGTGAAAGGATATTCAATAGCGATTGATGTCCTTGGGCGGCCAGAGTGCTTCGATCCTTCTATCGATCCGATCGTCCGTATCGAAGTCAGCCGCTTGCGCGCTGCGCTCGTTCAGTATTATGAGGCTTTCGGCAGAGAAAAGTCGATAGAGATCGAGCTGCCAAAGGGCAAGTATGCACTGGTGTTCAACCGTCGTGACGATGCCGAAGAGGCAACTTCGGATTCTCTTGTGGGGCAAGCCCCGATTCCGCCACCTTCAACGCGGCCCGTAACATTAAGGCGTCGTTTTAAATATCTCGATCTGGCAGTTGCCAGTTTCGCATTGTTAAGCTCTTTAGCACTTGTTTATTTTCTGACCAATCGTTCGACGGATACAGTCAAGCCGACGATTGCAATCGATTTTAGCCCCGACAACCCTGTCTTTGATCGAGAGGCTGAAAGTGTTCGCGATTCATTGCTGATCGCGCTGGGCAATTTTCACACACTAGCACTTCGTTCCAACGATAAAGGTTCCATTGATCCTCAGATGCGACTTCCCGCCTATACGGTACGCATGCGGTATCGGGTTGAAGACCAGACCAGAAGCATCTGGTGGCAGGTCAATGACGACGTCAAGAACGTCATTGTGAGTTCAGGTGTTGAAGAAGTGCTGGGACCAGGATTGACTGCGCAGCAGGTGCGGGCGGAACTGTCGTCCGGGCTTTCACAAAAGTTGGCCGCCTCAACGGGCGTAATCAATAGTCGGATCGCTACGGATGTGAAGAGCCAGTTCTTTGGCAACGTCTGTGTTCTGAAAGCAGAAGTATCGTTGGCGAAAGGTCAGGTACAATCAGACACCCAAAATTGTCTTGAACGGACGCTGAAGTATGATCCGCGACAGACGGACGCGATGGCTGCTCTTTCCCGCGTCCTTGTCAATTCCAGCGGGTCGGTTATCGCCAAAGATGTGCTCGACCGTAGCCTGGAACTTGCTCAGGAGGCTGTCTCTATCGCACCATGGTCAGATCGAGCCGAATTTGCCCTGATGGAAGCTAATTTTCGTAAGGGCAGGATAGAAGATGCGCTGGACGCTGGAAAGCGCGCCGTAGCTCTTAATCCCAATAACCTGGAGGTAAAGGCGACTCTGGCACTTGCCTTGTTTGCTAACCAGAACTGGGATCAAGCCATTGCTTTGATTAACGAAAGTGAACAGCAGAAGCGCAATACGGCATTGAAAGCGCGTACAGTTCTCGCGCTTGACGCTGCCCGGCGTGGCAACTGGCATGATGTATTGTTGTTTGCCAATCAATTGCCGCCGCGGAACGATCTGGCAGTTGGATTTCGTTTGGCGGCGCTCGTTCAGCTGAAGCCCACTGAAGGGACAGCGGAGTTGAAGGATGTAACGCAGTCTAATCCCGGTCTGCATCAGGCTATCGGCAACGAGCTGGAAGGAATGAGCGTTCCACGTATCGTTGCCAATGTCATTATGGATCAAATCCAGATTGGGCAGACGAGGGCAGAGCTGCCCAAGCCGACGGTACAGAACTGATTATCGAGCTTGTCTAAGCCGTTGAATGATCGTCGCGTCGAGCCACTGTTTTTAAAAGTTGAAATACGACGATCTTCGTCGGTCGGGATTTACCGTAACGTACTTATTAAACATTGCGTGAAAAGCAAAAAGAAACGAGTATTGTTAAAAATTAGTGTGCGCAGATTCGTAAAGAATACAGAGCATTTTGCTCGTGGTTGAGGGGATGTCATGAGTCGAATTTCTCTGGATATGCTGGCACTAGGGGCACTTGCGGGAACGTTTCTTGTTCCGTCTGTTGCGATGAGTGCGGAAGGAGGGGCGGGTTTCTACCTGTTAGGATCGAAGGGCCCCGCAGCGGGCATAACACCTCCTCCGGGGGTCTATTTCCAGAACGATTTCTATTATTATCGTGGGGAACTTGGCGGAAATAAAAGCCTTCCGACGGGTGGTAAGTTGGCCGTCGGTGTGACGGGTATTGCAGCCATCGATATTCCGACAGTGCTGTGGGTTTTGCCGGAAACTATTGCCGGAGGGTCTCTCGGTTTGGGTGCATCGCTGCCATTTGGCTGGAAGAAGACTGAAGCCGATGTCGTTTTGAATGGTCCGCGCGTCGGCGAGGTCTCGAGGGGCGTTCGGGATACGGTCTTTACCATGGGCGATCCTATTGTTAGCGGATTTCTCGGCTGGCAGACCGGTAATTTCCATTATCAGGTCGGCACAATAGTCAATGTGCCTATTGGCGACTATCAGGATGGCGAGATTTCCAACATAGCGTTTCACCATTGGGGCGCTGACATATATGCCGCCGGAACCTGGCTGGACCCTGCTATCGGTTGGGATCTTTCTGGTGTGGTCGGGATGACCTTCAACGCGGAAAATCCTGCTACCGACTATAGAACCGGCAATGAGTTCCATCTGGAATGGGCTGCCGTAAAACATATCAATGCCAAATTCGATGCAGGCTTGGTTGGCTATTACTATCAGCAGCTTTCTGGCGATAGTGGGGATGGGGCTGCAGTTCCGTTCAAGGGCCGTGTGGCCGCCATTGGTGCAACTATGGGCTGGAACTTTGAACTGGGCGAGACGCCGCTTTCTGCTCGCGTTAAATATTTCCATGAGTTCGCAGCGGAAAACCGGGCCGAAGGCGATGCAGTTATTCTGACATTGTCAATGCCACTATCGATGAGCAAGCCGGCAACTTCGGCGGACTAGCGTTTGGATTTGGGCGTCGATCTGCAACTCCTAAGTAATCGGGAGAAGTCATTGCTGGTTGACGCCCTCAAAGGTTTTTACCAGCTGACAAAGCTGATTGCTCGGTTGGGGCACCCAGTTTGTGCTTTTACTATCGAGTCCGTGTGAAGGTGACTGATCAATACCTCAAAAGCGGGTCGACAGAGCAATAAAATGGATACTACAGAAATATTTCGAACATTGATGGTTCCTTTAATTGGTTGCTTGATATTCGTTACCAAGAAGGTTTTTGAGGAATGGTATAAGGATCGCCGGCGTTGGAGATCACCGGAGACGGGCGAACACCGGAAAATATAAGACGGAAATTACTTGAACGAGGGCATTAGAGTTCTGCCTGTGAAGAAATTGGTCCGTTGATTGGCTTGTTGAATAGCGAGAAGAATTTGGTCTCAGACAAAATGCTACGATTAGTATGTCTGAGATATCTGAGGTTTGAGGGAGAATTCCGACAATTCACTTGTCTGCATCGGACAGATTTGAGAATGCAATGTTGTAATTCTTTAGCCTGTATCTGATTGGCGTATTCGCGCTATATTTCTGGACTTCTTTTGGTACAGCTTATCTAAAATTATCGACTATGGCTGAGAATGGCTGGCACCGTAACGTTAACTTTGATGTAAATCTCAGCAGTGGATAAGAGGGCATGCACGACCGTCGCTCCTCGCTTTACCACCGCCACCGCTTTGCGCCTGAGATTATCGCTGAAGCAGTGTGGCTGTATTTCCGGTTTCCGCTGAGCTTTCGCATGGTCGAGGACATGCTGGCATACCGAGGGATCATCGTCACCCATAAGACCGTGCGCGAATGGGCTGAAAAGTTCGGACGAGACTATGCCAGTACAATCCGTCGCCGCACACCGCGCTTTGGCGACAAATGGCACCTTGATGAGGCTGTCGTGACGATCAACGGCGAACGGCACTTTCTGTGGCGCGCCGTTGATCAGGATGGCTTTGTGCTGGAAGTGCTGGTCCAGAAGCGTCGCGATACCAGGGCTGCGAGGCGTTTCATTCGGAAGTTGCTGTCAGGTCAGGGCGCAGTTCCCCGCGTCATGGTCACGGATAAACTGGGATCTTATGGTGCTGCCAATCGGGAGATCGGCCTCACGCTCTGTGATCATCGCCAGCATAAGGGCTTGAACAATCGGGCTGAGAATTCTCATCAACCCATAAGACGACGAGAACGGGTCATGAAGCGTTTCAAGTCAGTACGACACTTGCAGCGTTTCGCATCCATTCACGACCCGATCTACAACCTTCACCATTTCCCCCGTGACCGCTTCACCTCTGCCATTCACCGCGAGCTGCGCCAAACCGCCAATACTATCTGGCGCGATATCGCTGGCCTGCAATCTGCATAAAAGCAGCTTCAAAGTCCGGGATATGTCCGTAAGCAGGTTAACGTTACGGCGCCTTTCATTCGGCCTCAGCGACAATCGCGGGCATTGAAGTGGCGCATATGATCCGTAAGAAGCAGTTCGCAAATGACAACCGCTCGCCATTTGAAGTCTTTGCGGAGCTCGCAGCATAATTGCGTCTGAAGTTCAGGCCGCTTCTAACATCATGATAAATTTGCGACATAACCATTTGCATCAAGGCTGGTCACTCGAACATTTTGTCGATTACGGCTTGTTCGGCTTCCTCCCATCGACGCACGTCCTTAGTCACCTGCTCAATCTCTTTGTCACTGAGGTGGTGCGCACCGTCCTGGTCGATACGACATAGACTGAATGGCTTACCGACGGTGGGGGACGTAAGGTCAAGCGCTTCCAAAACACGCAGGACGGCCGCGCAACCGAAGCGCAGCGACCGCTCGGTCAAATTATAGTGAGACAGAAGCGAGCCGGCTTGCTGTGCCATTGCCGCACCGCTGCCGATCGCGTGGAATCCGATATCAGCGTAGTGCCCGATCATGCCAGAAGGTGTTATCTCAACGATCCACGGCTCACCTTTGCGCCACCCGGCAGCCATCACGTAGGCCGATGGCGAGCCGCCACCTTCCTCGCCCGGAACGTCCGAGATGAACGTGTCGTAGTGATGGCGCAGGATCGGGAGCACCTGTTCTTGCAACGCGCGGCCGATATCCGGGGCCTCCAGAATAGCCGCACTGTTTTCATTGAAACACCGTTTGACGTCGAACAGCACTGATCGCGCGCCACTTCCGCCCCAAGCCGCTAGCTCTCCCAAAGGGTGCAGCTTCTCGGCCGGGTATGTCATGCCTCTCCCCTTTTCGGTAATCTGAGAGTCAGAGCCAAGCACTACTCCATCTTGGCAAACGGTAGCAAGGACGACGGTCATTATTTCAAACCTCTCGAGTCGTGTGTTCCGGAATATCCGGCTGGATATACATTAGCCGCAGTTCGCTTTATGACAACAGCGCGATGCAGCCTGAAGTTGTGCTTAATACGAATAACCTATTTTTCCTTCTCGACTTTGAGTGTATAGAGAACAAGCGTGTAGTCGTATCGTTCCCACATTTTGTAGTCTAAAGGTGCTGGCAAGGCTCTAGCGCCCCGAGCGCTCGAGATGAAGGAAATATATGTGCTAATCTCAGAATTGAATTTCTGAGACAAAATTAAATCTGTGCGCAAGGCGGAGAGCTAAAGGCAGGTTACAGATCGTCTTGGCAATACGTCTAATTGCAAATTTTGGCAGAAGGCCGTCGTTAGCTACATCCAATAAGAACGTCAGTGATGCGCCTTCATGTCGGACGTTCGAGCTTCCGAAAAGTTTTCTGAAAGCAGTCATTTAGCTTTTCAAACTACTAGCGACTGGGAAGGTTGGGGAGCGGTCGGGCGGTTGTTTCCTGAGAGCTGGAATGCCCTGCTCGATCGCCGGTGCGCTTGATATGATCGGCGACCGGTGGACGTTGCTATTAATTCGAGACCTGTCCTTGGGTTTTTGTCGCTACGACGATCTGCGTTCCAGTACAGGAATTCCAGCAGCAACACTTGCGGCACGCTTGAAGCTTCTTGTCGAACATAGGATCGTTCAACGTGTGCGCTATCATGAACGTCCGCCCAGGGACGAATATCGCCTTACCCCTAAGGGCCTGGACATTTGGAAGGTTAATGTCGCGTTACGCGAATGGGGGGATCGCTGGGACGCTACCGGCCTCGGAGCGCCGCCCGTTGAAATGGTCGATCGTGAAACCGGACGCCCTCTGGTCCTGGGGCTAGTCGATGCCGAAACGGGTCTGTTCATTCCCCACGACCGCGCTGAACTCCGTTCCTACCCGGGTGCCGACGGGTAGTGTTGCAAATTTTCATGTTCACAGATCTATAAGCCGGTCATTGTGAATAAATGAGCGAGGTGGCTGCGAATGACAGTCGATTTTAAGGGAACTCATTTCCCTAAAAGTGTCATTCTGCACGCGGTCTTCTTTTACGTGCGCTACCCCGCCTCCTATCGTGACCTTCAGGAAATTCTGGCCGAACGTGCGTATGCGTCGATCATGCAACATTGAACAGATGGGTTGTTCGCTACTCGCCTCAAATCGCCCTCAGGCTCAGATGCGCAAGCTGTCAATCGGAACGGAATATTCACCCCTTTTACTTATCCAATATTAACCCCCTGATTACGGATTAGCACTTGGCCTGCCCGACGCCGGCCGGGGTTGCAAAGGGTAGGCCGAGTGCGGGTGATTAGCTCTTTCGGCTTTAGCTTTAAGAGCGGTTTTTAAAGCGCCATGAATCGTTGCCTGTCTCTACGATTTCGCAATGGTGCGTCAGGCGATCTAGAAGTGCGGTTGTCATTTTGGCATCACCAAAGACGGTGGGCCACTCGCCGAACGCCAGATTGGTCGTAACGATAATTGAGGTTCGCTCGTAGAGCTTGCTTATAAGGTGGAACAGCAACTGTCCTCCTGCCTGAGCGAATGGCAAGTAACCCAGCTCGTCGAGAATAACAAAGTCGAGACGGTTGAGATATTCCGCGGTTCTGCCTTGCTTCCCGTTGCGTGTTTCAGTTTCAAGGCGATTGACCAGATCAACTACATTGAAGAAACGGCCACGCGTGCTGTTACGGATGAGCGCACGCGCAATTGCAATGGCCAGATGGCTTTTTCCTGTTCCCCTGCCACCAACCAGAACAACATTTCTTTGATCGCTGATTACCATTGTTGCATCCATTCAGGGACGCATCGATGCTTGTCGGTAGCTGTTCCCTTGGCGTGGAGCTAGCTCGTGCAATGAAGGATGATGGTTCTCCCGACGATGCTATTGTCGTCGCTTGCGGCGGCGGCGGTTTAGCGGCAGGAACATCATTGGGGCTACGGATCAGTGGACTCGAAAATGATATCTATGTAGCTGAGCCTGAGCATTATCCTCGCCTGTATGCTGCTTTTAACGTGTCGCATCCTGTGGAGATCGTAGCTCAAGAGCAGACCATATGTGACGCTTTGAGAGTTACCGAAATAGGCTCTCTTGCTTTTAGCATTCTGCAGAAAATCGGGGTCCGTACTCTTGCAGCATCAGACGCAGGCGTCATTGAAGCGCAAGCGCTTATGGCTCGCGAAACCGGAATACAGGCGGAGCCGAGCGGAGCATTGGCATTAGCTGCGATTTCCGAGCAAGAACTTCCAAGGTCATATCGCAGACTTTGGGTGATCATATGTGGCGGCAACGTTTAAAGCCAGCAGAATAACGCGTTCCTTTTTCGTTCGATCTAAACGTACGATTTTGAACTAATATTGTGCCGCCCCCAGATCGCGTTGACCTTGTACTGCTTGCATTCGGCGTGGCTGCATTAATGGGTATCTGGATTGCTGGCAAACTCGTAGACCGCTATCTGCGAAAGGCGGTCCTCACGAGCCTGCTCGCCTTTGCTGCTACATCAATCGCATTCGGAGTATGGGTAGATTCTCCAGTGGTTCTTTTCATAGGTGTCGTGATATGGGGCGTCACTTTTGGAGGGGCCGCGACACTCCTTCAAACTGCGTTGGCTGACACCGCCGGTGACGGAGCGGACGTAGCATTGTCAATGAATGTTGTTGCTTGGAACGGAGCGATCGCAGGAGGTGGAGTGATCGGCGGCCTGCTTCTCGATACATGGGGTGCTTCGTCGCTTCCATGGGCACTGACCGTATTCCTGACTGTCGGATTTTTCACCGCATGGTCAGCCAAGTATCGCGGCTTCACACCGGGCCCTCGGCTCTCGACTGGGCAGGTCATCGGCCACTGACACAAAGGACCCACCGACCCTCGGCGCGCTATAGCGCCGTCGGCGTACTCGCCTTACAGCTGATAAACTTCTTCTTAAGAGCCAGGATTGAGATCGCCGCTTCTACCACGGGGCGGTGGTGTAATTTGGTTCAATGCGAATGCTGTATCGCTTTTTGTGAAACGCAGCGCCTGTTTCTAGGAGGGGACCAAGTCTTTGGCGAGTTCACTCAGCACGCCTCTGAGCCACCTGTGTGCGGGATCGTGGCGATATCTCACATGCCAGGCCATTTCGACCGGGAATGTTCCGAGATCGACAGGCGCTTCAATGATCTTCAGACGAGGGTCACGCTCGAGGCTGCGGCAGATCAGCCGTGGAAGCGTAGCGCAGTAGTCGGTCACAGCGACCATCTCGGGAACTGCAAGGAAATGCGTCACGGAAACGGCGACCTCACGTTTGAGGTTTTGTTGCCCGAGGGCTTGGAAAACACCAGCCTTAATGCGACCCGGCGGAAGGACGTTAACGTGCTTAAAGCTCTCATAGCGTTCTCGGGTTAGTCTATCACCAACGTCCGGATGGTCACGGCGCACAATGCAGGCAAGCCCATCGTCCATCAGATGCTGGACGACGAGGTTGTCCGGCGGATCGATGACCCGTCCCAGCACCATGGCGGTCGTCCCTGAGATGACGCCGGTCTCGGCCAGATCGTTGCCGTATGGGGTCATGCGAAGCTTGATCCCTGGAGCATGTTCCCGCAGCCTCGCTACAAGCGCCGGCATCAGGACCAATTCTACGTAACTGTTCGGCGCGATCAGGAACAACCGCTCCGCACTTGCCGGATCGAAACCCTGCTGATGGACGACAAGATTGTCGATCTGTGCCAGGGCTGCCTCGAGGGTTGGCGCGATCTCTTCGGCAAGCTGTGTTGGCCTTATTCCGTACCGTTCCCGGATAAACAGTGGATCTTTCAGCATGTCACGCAGCCGGTTGAGCGAATTCGACAGCGCGGGCTGTGTGATGCCGAGACGGCTGGCGGCACGCGTAACGCTTCGCTCTTCCATGAGGGCCAGGAACACGGGGAGAAGGTTCAGATCGTATTTCATCTAGATATAATGCCGTGTGAATATCTAAAATCCAATAAGTAAATTTCTAAAATATCTCTGCAGATGACATGATCACTTCATCGAAAGGCCAGCAGCGCTGATCGACAAGCCAGGCCGATCCGGCCGCAACCATCAAAGGATAAGACGATGAAAGTTCTCATGGTACTGACTTCGCACGACACGCTCGGCGACACCGGACGCAAGACCGGTTTCTGGCTTGAGGAGTTGGCCGCTCCCTATTACGTCTTCAAGGATGCTGGCGCCGAGATCACGCTCGCCTCGCCAAAAGGCGGCCAGCCACCGCTTGATCCGAAGAGTGACGAGCCGATGTTTCAGACGGAACTGACAGCCCGCTTCAAGGCAGACGTTGATGCGAACGCGCAGCTCGCCCATACGGTGCGCCTCGACAGCGTCGACCAGAAGGACTTCGACACGGTTTTCTATCCAGGCGGTCACGGCCCGATGTGGGATCTGGCTGAAGACACGAATTCCATCGCGTTAATCGAATCCTTCATCACTGCCGGCAAGACCATAGCTCTGGTTTGCCATGCTCCTGGTGTACTGCGCCATGTCAAGAATGCCGATGGTTCGCCGTTCGCTCAGGGACGCTACCTCACAGGTTTCACCAACACTGAAGAAGAAGGCGTTGGTCTGACCAAGGTGGTCCCTTTCCTGGTCGAGGACGTACTCATCGCCCAAGGTGCGGTGTTTTCCAAGGTGAAGGACTGGGGCGTCCACACAGTCGTGGATGGCCAACTCATCACCGGGCAGAACCCTGGGTCTTCCGGTGAGGCTGCCGAAGCACTACTCACCGCCTTGAGCCAGACGCGGATCAGGGCATCCTAATCATTCAGCATTGTGGACGGCCGCCAACAAACGGCGGTCGCCACCGAAAATGTATAGTGAAATGACCTGCCTAAAACAAACGCTTTCGGCTTCACATCACCGACAGATGATGGAAACATCAATATCCAAAGGCAACGCGTTGAATGTTCCATGCTCGACCGCAGTCATCGGCACTGACGGGTTACTGCTTTCCTTCGAGCGTCGGGACGATGCGATATCCGGATCGGTTGAACTGGCAATCAAAAAAGCCTTCACCGCGCAGATTTCCGTGCAGCAGCGGAAAACGTCCTTCCCGGACGGTGGTGATGTGAGTTCGCGGCGTCGCTTATACCGATGATCCGTCATCAGGATGCAGCATAGATTGGATCACTTCATCTACTGGAACCCATCATGGGAGGGCTGAGTGCCGATCCGGGAGAGAAGCGCGGGTCGCGAAAAGACATGAAATGCTACACGAGCAGGATAGGATAGGGACTGCGCCCTTTGTTAAGAGGCGCGCTCGGCTGGAAAGCGTCAGAAGCGGTCGTTGCGTGAAACCGCGTTTCTGCTTACCATGCGCGATGGTTCGAGCATCGAGAGGGGAGCCACGATTACCGGGATCAGATTAGCCGCCTTCGAACTCCTGCGATCTCGTGAGGAGATTATAGCTGGTCGCGATACTATGCTTCAATGGTATCTGCCTTTCGGTCAGGCGAATCTGACCAGGCATCTGATGGAGCTGCGAAATACCCATCCAACATAAAGAAGGATGGACTTCGCATGGTTTCACGCCATTCCACCATTCTGCCGAAGATGTCGAGTTGAAGATTTCAAATCTGCTTTCGGGCGAAACTGGCGTCTGGCTTCAGATGGTTTCGAAGAAGCAGCCAAACGGATTGATGAAGCCATCAAAGATCTGGAAAAGACGAAAGAGGCACTTCACAAGTCAGCTAATAATCTTCGACTCGTATATGACAAGGCTGAGGATCTGACGGTCAAGTGCCTCACGCGTGGTAATCCGACAATGGCTGCGAAATTTAACGAGCTTAAGCCCGGAACCTCTGATGCGGATTGATGCGTGAGGCAGTCCCAAAGCTTTAAACTCGACAGGCACTGACAATTTTGCTTTGATCCGGTTGGGGATTGGGGAATTGTCAGTGTCGAAAACTAAAAACTGGATCATTGGCGCTGCAGCCATTTTTATCATTGTGAAGGTGTTTGGCGACGACACGCCTAGGCCGGCGTCGCCGCCTGTTCCTGTTTCTCCTTCCAGTGAATCACAAAAGCCCGTGGCTTCACAACAACAGGAAGCGGCTTTTGGCTTTTTGCAGACAACATCCCATCGAAACTCAGATGAGCGAGCAAAGGCGACCAATCAACATCCTTTTGTTGGGACGTGGCTTTATGCGATTAGCCGTGTGAACATGCGGGTTGAGCCATCGACTTCGGCTCAGATTATTACGACAATGAGCCGGGGTGCGACTGTGAAGGTTCTGAATTACAGAAGCGGCTGGTTCAGTGTCTCCTACGCCAATCATGTGGGCTGGGTTTCAGAAAAATACTTATCTCAGAAGCAACTTGCCACCGAAACAAGAACCGCGCGTGCTCCAATGACCAATGCGCCAACGCCACCGGCGCGCGGTGTTCTCGTAAGGCGGTCCGGGCAACCTGTCCGCTCTGCTTATGTTGGGACCTGTGACTGCCCGTATGATCTGATGCGTAATGGTCGTCTGTGTGGTGGACGAAGCGCGTATAGTCGTCCTGGTGGCCGCAGTCCGATTTGTTATCATTAAAAGACAGACGTAAGTGAGGGATGGGAAGGACGAATGGCCAACACCCCACACAGCTTGCGTGAAGCACTGAAGTTTAGATTATACTGAAGTGGACGAGTTCAGCATGCATTGGTTCTATACAATCGAGAGCATAATTTCTGCCACGCTGCTGATGCTTGTCATTGCTGTTTGGGTAATGCCAAGACGATGATACTGGTATTGTTATGCATGGCTGGCGCAAGTGACGTTCGATCCGCAGGAAGCTTTGTGCCATCCAGCCTTTCGTTGATTTACCTTCCAACGAAATTAGATTTAGCAGCAAATGGATCATCTCTCACTAAGCGCATAGAAACTTTCAGAAACCCTGGAACGCGATATTGCATTTGATCTAAACTACAGCGCGCCCGTCCAGTTTGCCGATTTGACTGTCGGAGTGAAGAATTACGAAGAATTCAGGCTGATAGATAAATTCCGACAATATGCAGCATACTTCAAGGCGAGGGACTAAACTGCTGGTGGCGTGAGAAGTCTCCGAGAATCTTGACTGACACTCAAGCCTCGAACGCTCTCGATTGTTATGTGGAAATTACAAATACGAGTGATTGCGAGAAGCGCAGCAATACGAGCTTGTCTTGACGAACCGTGATGGTTCATAGATAATCTGAGTGAACCAAGGAGAGTTGCATCATGACTGCTGCGTTCACAGTTCGTGTTCAGGATGACATCGTCAGAAAACTCGATAAAATTGCTGCGCTGTCTGATAGATCACGTGCATATCTGGCTGCACAAGCCATTGAAGACTATGTGGCTCGGGAAGAGTGGCAATTGGCGGAGATTCATGCAGGGCTGGCTGAAGCTGATCGCCAAGAATTCGCCACTGCGGAAGAACTAGGCAACGTAATAGAAAAGTACGTAAAAACCGGCCGCAGCGCATGAGTGCTTCGACGTTACGCTGGACGCACCGCGCCATTCGTCGACTCGACCAGATAGGTAACTATGTCGCAAAAGACAATCCCGATGCTGCTGCTCAAATTGTAACGCGGATTGTGTTGGCCGTCGATAATATAGCAAGTTATCCTTCAATGGGACGGGTGGGGCGTATAAAAGGCACTCGCGAATATCCATTGGGAGACATTCCGTATATTATCGTATACCGGCTACAGTCCGGGGTAGTGGAAATTATTACTGTTTTCCATGGCGCTCAGAAATGGCCATTGCAGTTGGACTAATACGTAAAGAAAATGCATAGCACTGAAGCGCTGTGCAGGCCGCTAAGGATACTATTAAGGTTGTCGGCGGGAATTGATGCATAGTGACTTATTCGGTCACGGCCGATCTTAATAGATCTCGGGATGCGAGGATGTCTTGGCGCGCATAGCTTAATGCCTATCCTCATTTTCTTGACTGGTCATCAAAATAAGCAAATGCCCTGATTATTACAATCAAAACTCAAACGCTAACGAATGCAGATGACACGCAACAAAACCGTATGATCCTTGACGAACCACAATGGTTCACTAACAATCTAACCGAACCAAGGAGAATAGGTCATGACTGCTGCTTTGACAGTTCGCGTACAGGATGATTTCATCCGGAAACTCGATGAAATCGCGGCGCTGTCCGATCGATCACGTGCCTGTTTGGCCGCGCAAGACATCGAAAATTACGCAATGCGGGAAGAATGGCAATTGGCGGAATTTAAGCAGGTCTCGCTGAAGCTGATAGCCAAGACTTCGCCACAGCAGGGGATTTGGGTCGTGTCTTGGCCAAGCACCTGAGGATCGTCGTACCGCATGCCAGTTCTGACGTTATGATGGACGCGCCGAGCGGTTTGTCGACTAGACCAAATTGGTGACTATATAGCGAAAGACTATCCAGATGCCGACGCTCAAATTGTGGCACGCATAGTATCGGCTGTCGACAACCTATCGAGCCACCCCGCAATGGGGCGGCCAGGTCGCATCAAAGGCACCCGCGAATATGTCTTTGCAGATATTCCATACGTCATCGCTTACCGGATACATTCCGGAGTAATTGAAATTATTACCGTCATTCATGGCGCTCAGAAATGGCCAAAGTTGAAATAGCCCATAAAAATAATGGCTTAAAAGAAGCTTTGAACAGATCGATATATGGGTTGCCAACAATTCCACCCTGGCTCATTCGGCAATACAGAGCAGTTAAGGTCGCAACGCACTTGACTAGCAATCTGCAATCTCGGCCCGGTATACTGCTGGAAACAAGACACGCATGTCCTCGACTTCGAATCAAAAGCAAAAGCAACCCTACAAATTTGTCCCGTTAACTATCGAGGCTTGAAATTCGTGCGCACCCAAGGGTCTGATCAGATCTTGCGTTCCTTGTGGGCTGTCTGACATGGGGTGGTTAGCTGCCATTAGTATTCCTGGATGAGAACGACGGCATTGCTGGCAAAGCGGTCATTGCCTCAAAGACAGAATGCCGGCTCCCACGATAAGGGTCATACCGAGCGTCGAGGTTACATCTGGCACCTCGGCAAAGAAAATCATTCCCCAGATTACGGCGAACCCCACATACGCAAAATCGAAAGTTCCGATCACGGATGGCGGTCCATTCTGATAGGCGACAGCTGCCCCGATGCTGCCGATAAGTAGAGCTGCTGTCAGTAGTCCAATCGAAATCCATTCGGCCTGCCCCATCGCAGCCCACGGTGCCAACAAAAAGCCATGCCGCGCGGCATCTGGCAGTAGTTTGACCGCCCCGGCGGCTAGTGCGCCGACTATAACAAAGCAAATATTCAGCGCGAGCGCCAGGACAATAGGGTGCTGTTTCCGACATCTGGTGCGCGTGAGGATCATGGCTCCGGCGTAAAGCATGGCAGCCACAATTGGGAGGATTGTATATGCGTTGAAATCCCCCGCACTGGGCCGAAAGATCAGCAGGACACCCAGAAACCCCGCAAACACGGCAATCCAGCCAAGCCCGGAAATTCGTTCGCCAATAAAAATGGCTGTGAACAGTGTTATGAAGATGGGAAGCGTGTAGTAGGATGCTGCTGCGACCGAAAGTGTCAGCCTCGGAAGCGCAAGATAATAGCAGATCCACATTCCAACCAGCATCAGGCTACGCAGTAACACCCAACCGAGAACATCCTGGAACTGAAGCCTTTCAGGCGATGTGGCAATGAGGAGCAGAAGCAGGACTGGAATCGCGAGCAGCGAACGGATCACGAAAATCTGCCAGATGACAAAGCTGCCGCTTGTTATTTTAATCAGCGCATCGCCTAAAGAAAGCGCAAGCACGGTCAGGATGATCACGCTGACCGCCAGGGAAATGTGATCGGCGGGTTCGCCCCGCGAGCTGGCTTTCGACATGACGGACACCCTCTGACAGATTCGTATGGAACCTTAGGAGAACATCTTGGGGTAAGCAATAAACGGAATCTCGAAGCAGTCATTTCGGCGCTGGGAGTGAGCGACCGACATGGGGTCGGAAGCGGTCGTTAAAGTCGCGTAGGATTTACGATTGGCCGCGCTCATCAGCCGTTCAAAGTATACTGATCGGAGATTAGTCCCGCGGTTGCTGCACACTATGTCACGCATTTCTGACTCTACGTCAATCTTCGGGACAGCGCATATAACGGATCAGTTCCTGCCACCAAATCTACCCCTTTCTCAGATCCGCCAGTTCATGCTCGCTTAAAAGGAGCCGACGTTTCTGACCGGTAATCAATGTTGTCACTCAGTTGAATAACTGAACGGTAGAGTTTAAAACCCGTGAAATGCCATATCGAGCGCGGATACAATATCGTCATGTGAAGCAGAAAGGTTTGTGACTCGTTCCTTTAATACGGACACCGGAATTGACGACATAAACTGTGTAACCAACACATGTTCCTCGCCTTCAATCTCGAAGCTCGGATTGAGCCGCTTCGCTGGGATGGGGGCCAGCGCTTTAATAATTAGAGGGATGACAATACGTGTTTTCAGCTCATCCAGCAGATCAGCCTGCACATCGAGCACATAGCCGCCACTCGGATTGGAGTAAACGTCATATCTCGCCATTAGAACTGACGATAACGTTCAAGAGGTAAGCCATTTGCTTCGACGTAAGCATTAGAACTTTGTATCGCTGGACGATTATCGTCTTTCCAGAGTGCTGACTTGGCAGCAGCTATCGCCTGCGCAATTCCACTCTCGGCTGCACGCGAAATATTTATTCTATGTTGGCGCGCTTCAGAAAGAAGCTCATTATCGATTGAAAGATTGGTCGCGCGCTTGAATGTCCGGGCAGACTCCAGTCGTGGCATAAGACAACTCCTTTGGTTGATTATTATATGCGCATATTTATGTGCATTCAACTGGAATCTGTATGTAACTCAGCGCTTCTTTATTGGAACGCGATCCGGTCGGGAGCGAGATACGCGAAACTCTGACTGGCAATCAGATGGTTTGTCTCACAGCCATTGAAGGCTGTTAAGCACGCGGTACCATTTGTCGGCGCTTACTCACGTTCCGTCAATGTCATGCGGCTCGATATAACGCCAAATACATTAACCTACGTTACTCAATCGAAGTTACGATACAGTTACGTGAAGAATCATGACTGATGCAGGAGGGTTATTTTGCCTGTCGCGGTGTGATCGAGATACCACCTGCTGTTCTTGCAAATAAGCTGTTACGGCGTGATAGGCCAGTCGCGCGGCGCAAGAAAATACCAGATTTTATTTGTGTCGAACATGACACGCCACATGCCGTGTCAAGGTTCGTGCCACCAAAGGTGGCCCTATTTGATGACATTCTGCGACAGCGAGAGGACATCTTGTCGAGAAGCCGCAACCCGTCGGAGGGTTGGCCGGGCTTGGCAGATCACCACGCAATACAATACGCTTACGTTGACGTTGCGCGATTGGGTCAGGTAGTGGAATGGCTGATATCAGAGCCTCCGTATAAGGATGCTCAGGACGGTTGAAGACTTCGGAGGTTTTGCCCGTTTCAACGATCCGCCCCAGATACATGACGGCTACGCGGTCAGCAAAATGCCTGACAACCGAGAGATCATGGCTGATGAATAGGTATGACAATCCGAACTCGCGTTGAAGGTCGAGAAGCAGGTTTAGTATCTGCGAGCGGATCGAAACATCGAGCGCTGAAACCGGCTCATCCAAAATCATCAGCTTGGGATTTAGTGCCATTGCTCTGGCAATCACGATGCGCTGCCTTTGTCCGCCTGAAAATGCACCTGGCTTTCTGCGCGCGTGTTCAGGATGCAAGCCTACGAGCCTGAGTAGTTCTTCAACGCGGGCAAGCCGTTCGGATGCTGTGCCTATATTGTGAATAGCCAGTGGCTCGGCAATGCTCTCGCCAATCGTCAGTTTCGGATTAAGTGCCGATGCTGGGTCCTGAAACACGATCTGAATATCACGCGAAAGCCCGCGTATTGTTTCAGACAAGCCATGCGTGACTGGTTTCCCATCAAAGTTGATATTGCCAGATGTCGCCCTGGTCATGCCAAGGATAGCTGTGCCGAGTGTGGATTTACCACAACCAGACTCACCGACCAGTGCTACGCTTTCTCCCCGGCCAATCTCAAGATCGACGCCATCAACGGCTTTCACGAAGTTAACGGCACGGCCCAGCAGACCGCCCCGAATGGGATAATGAACTTTAAGATTTTCAACAGACAACAACATGTCACTCATACCAGCGCCTCCACTCGTTGCGAGCGCCAGCAGGCCGCTGCTCCAACATCCATGCGCGCTGAAAGTGGTGGTACATTTGCTCGACATTGATCTTCCGAGATCGGGCAGCGTGGCGCGAAACGGCAACCGTCGGGCCATGAGCCGATATCAGGCACAATGCCTTCAATCGTCGGAAGTCGGGTTTTCGGTTCGCCTTCGAGACGTGGAATGGTTGAGAGCAGCAGCTTTGTGTAAGGGTGCTCCTGCCGTGAGAAAATCGCATCGACGGGCGCCTGTTCGATGACGCGGCCTGCATACATCACGGCCACACGATCGGCCATATCGGCGACAACTCCCATGTCGTGCGTGATGAGCAGGATTGCTGTTCCCGTCTCGTCGCGAAGCTTTTTCATGAGGTCAAGTATCTGCGCCTGAATGGTCACGTCGAGAGCTGTCGTGGGCTCATCCGCGATCAGAAGGCGAGGACGGCAGATCAGGGCCATGGCAATCATAGCGCGCTGGCACATGCCGCCTGACAGTTCGAAAGGATATTGTCCGAAGCGAATTTCAGGTTCTGGAATACCCACTTCTTCGAGCATAGCGATGGCCGCCTGGCGCGCTTTCTTGCCACTCAGATCGCGGTGTACGACAAGGCTTTCTTCGATCTGCCGGCCAATTTTCATCAGTGGATTGAGCGATGCGACCGGCTCCTGAAAGATCATTGCGAGGTCGTTGCCGCGCAAGTCACGTTTGGTCTTTTCAGGCGTACTGACAAGATCTTGCCCGCCGAATAGAATGCGTCCGGATGCTATGTTTGCTACCTTGGGCAATAGTCCCATGACGGAGAAGGCCGTCAGCGATTTTCCGCAACCCGACTCGCCCACAACAGACAGGATTTCGCTTTCATTGACTTGAAAGCTCACCCCATCCACCACCGGTTGTCCTGCAATATTAACGACAAGCTCATCGACTATAAGCACAGGTTTTGTCATTCTGCCTCCGTGCGTACCGCTGCCCATGGATGATAGGGATGAGCCATACCGATATTCTGGCCGTCTTCGCGCATCACGATGGAAGGAATGGAGAAGTTCACCGGATAGAGCGTGTCGGCGATTATTTCGACCGGAAATTCTTCACTTAAACGCGCTGCCACATCGGGTTGCGCGCGTTCACTAACGCGAAGCTTTACGCCGCTTGCATCGATACGCGGTACATGAAATGCCTCTTCTGGTGAAAGGCCGAACACCTCTATATAAGACAGTGTCTGTGCAACGGCTGGAACGATCTGACGCCCACCTGCAGCTCCCAGGGCGATATGGGGCTGACCATTTTTGCTTGCAATGATCGGGCACATGTTTGCAAGCGGCTTTACACCAGCCGCTATGGAGTTTGGTTGCCCGGGGCGCGGGTCGAACCACATCATGCCATTGTTCATGAGAAGATCGAGCGAGGGCGCAACAACTTTCGAACCGAAGCGCGACAACAGCGTGTTGGTGAGCGAGACCATGGTTCCATCACGATCAACAACGCTGATATGTGTTGTGCAGCTTTCGCCGCTGCTGCCATGTCCGAGTGTACGAAGCCGCTCTTCGGATGCCCGGCGAATGGCTCGCGCAAAGGCGAGCGCGGTTTTCCCCGAAAGGGCATCTTCCTGCGGCAATGTTCTGTCGAGTTCGTCAAGAACGCGTGCGAGTGTTGGACCACCGGAAAGCCCTGGCATAACGTGAATAGAGGTATCGCGATAATCAACAGTGAGCGGCTTTTTCCACTCTGGCTGGAAGTTGCGCAGGTCGTCCTTGTCGATGAGGCTGCCACCAGCGCGCAAATCGGCAATGAGCTCTTCGGCGATTTGCCCTTCGTAGAAGTCGCGCGCGCCTGCTTGTGCCAGCCGCTCCAGCATCGCGGCTTTTTTGGGCATTGGAATGCTACGCGGCGAACCGGTTTCAGGAACGCGCGGCGCACGGCCCTTGTCAAGAAACAGTGCGCTTGATGCGGGAAAGCGGTTCAGTCCTTCGGTGTCGATGGCAAGGCAAAGCGTGGTGAACCAGTCGATTTGCAATCCATGCCGGGCATGATCGATTGCAGGGCTTAGCGCATCGGCGAAGCTGATTGAGCCGAAGCGTTCCAGTGCAGATGACAACCCCGCAATTGCGCCCGGCACACATATGGAGCTGTAACCTATGAGATTTTTGTCATCGACAACTTTGGGCCAGTTGAACCAGTCACCATCGCTGCCCGGGGCAAGCGGATAGTCGTTTGGATCAATATTGCGTGGCGACGTGACGTTGAAATCAAGCGCATCGACGCTTCCACCTTTGCCATCAGCGTGCAAGAGAAAACCTCCACCGCCGATACCGGAAAGCCATGGCTCTACTACACTCAAGACAAGCGCGGTCGTGACCGCGGCATCCATGGCATTGCCACCCCGACGCAAGACCGCAGCTCCTGCCTCAGCTGCGAGCCAGTTCTGGCAGGCGATGATGCCGTGTTTGCTGAGGGTTTGCTTTTTCTGGATTGCCCAGCTCTCAGCCATTCGTGTGTCCAAATCTACGGTTTCCGATAGAGTCGGGTATTTTCGCTTCGACAGCAAAGCGCCCTACATTGGCGGATGATGCATGGTGGGCCGCAATTTCTGCCGCCGTTGTGACCCAGGCGTCTTTCTGGCTGGTGATGTTATCGAGCAGTTCCTCGAGAAGAGCGATGCGCTGTGCGCGACCTGAAATCCAGTCATGCACAGTCAGCGTAAACAACCCGCCAAAGCGATGAAGTGTGCGCCATTCAGAAATCCAGTCGCGCAATATTGCCTGCCCGGATTGAAACGGCCACTTGTCGCGTCCGCCACCTTCAAACTTGAAGAAAATGGCATCGTCGGTCGCCCACTGGACTGGAATTTCCGTGATGCCGTCGATCTCATAAGGGTGATCGAAGCCGGAGAGTGAGGAGTCATAATCCAATCCCACCCGCTTGATCTCGCGCAGCATATGCGGCGTGATTTCCCATGCAGGGGAACGAAAACCGACTGGTTTCTTGCCAGTCTGTTTGACGAACAATTCTATGCTTGCTTCCAGCGCGCCGGTGAATTCTGCATCCGTCACATCGGCGACAATCTCATGAAAATAGCCGTGAAGGCCAACTTCATGCCCCGCCTCGATGAGTGCGGGCAGGATTTCCGAATTGGTTTCTGCGGTTAATCCCGGGACATAAAAACTGGCTTTCACGTGGTAGCGTGCGAAAAGGTCAATCAGCCGATAAAGTCCGGTGCGCGGTCCAAAGTTGCGGATTTCGAGCGTAGCCAGTCGATCTGGAAGGCCATCGCGATGCGCCCACATGAACGGCACCTGCGCATCCACATCGACGGACAGGAGTGTCGCTGATTGCTTTCCAGACGGCCACTGATAGTTGGGCCAGGGCGATTTGACGTTTAGTCCTTCGGTCATAGCGCCTTCTTCTTCTGCTGAAATACAGCAAGCGAACCGATGGAGTTGCCGCCGTCCACAGTCAGGGTGGCGCCAGTGACATAAGCGGCGGCCGATGATGTCACATAGAGGACTGCAGATGCGACATCGGGTGCGGAAGAAGCACGCCCAAGCGGTATCGACGAAGTCACAGTCTTCACATGCTCATCGGACAAGGCGCTGACATCGCTTCCGGCGGCAAAACCCGGTTCGACCGCATTGACGCGAATGCCATATTCGGCAAGCTCAAGCGCAAAGCCTTTGGTCAGGCGATCAAGTGCTGTCTTGGAGGTGCAATAAGGGACGACCGTGGTACGCATCTTGCGTGCCGCACCTGACGATATATTGACGATGGAACCCGCAGTTTCGGTGTCGACCATCTGTTTTGCGAAAAGTTGAGACAGCAGGAATGGAGCGCGCAGGTTGACGCTCATGATGCGGTCCCAGTCTTCCAGCGAAATATCGAGCAGGAATCCTGAAGGATATATGCCCGCATTGTTGATGAGAATATCCGGCGCGCCCCAGCGTGTCGCAACCGCGTCCGCAAAGCTCGTGATAGAAGCTGCATCAGTAAGGTCTGAGACAATGCCGAAATGGCCCTCGCCGGGCAGTTCCACGATGCGGGCATCAAGCTTTGCCTGATCCTGATCGGTAAGGCAGAGGATTGCGCCTTCCTGCGCAAAAACCGCAGCGATCCATCCGCCAATAATGCCGCCAGCGCCTGTCACGATAACTTTTTTGCCTTTGAATTCATTCTCGAAATTCACGGATAAAACTCCTATCTGCCGCGCGGATCGAGCCGGTCGCGGATATGATCGCCGATAAGATTGATGGAGAGGACAAGCAGGAACAAAGCAAGGCCCGGAAAAGTCGCGATCCACCATGCTGAAGCGACGTAGTTGCGTCCGGTCGAAAGCATCGCTCCCCAGCTTGCGGTCGGCGGCTGCACGCCTAATCCAAGGAAAGACAATCCGGCCTCAAACAGGACCATCAACCCGAATTCAAGCGTGGCAACGACAACAAGCGCGCCAGCGATATTGGGCAGAATATGCCGCCGCAACAGGCGAAACCATCCAGCTCCCATGAAACGTGACAGGCGGACATAGGGCATATTGGCCACTGAAAGTGTCTGTCCATAGGCAACACGCGCATAGCGCGGCCAACGGGTGAGGGCGAGGACGATGACGACGTTGGCGAGACTTGGCCCGAGGATCGCAACCGTGATGATTGCCAGAAGAATGGCTGGGACCGACAAGACCATATCGACCAGCCGCATGATGATGGTTTCTGCCCAGCCGCGATAAAAGGCTGCAACCATACCAAGGATGCTTCCCAGGATTCCGGAAAGAACGACTGAGGAAATTGCCACCAGTAGCGAAATACGTGCACCGTAAATCATCCGGCTTAAAACATCGCGCCCCAGCTCATCGGAACCAAGATAATAGACGATGCCACGGCTCTCAAAGCCCGGCGCTTTGAGGCGCGCAAGCAGGTTCTGCTTGTTGGGGTCCATCGGTGCGAAGAAAGGTGCAAAAATCGCTATCAGGATCAGGAGGATCAATATCGCCAGAAAAGGTGAAACCGATAATGGCAGTTTCTTCGACCATTTGACGAATGTGCTGGTCGATGAAGTGAGGGACGTCATGAATGACCTCCCATGCGAATGCGTGGGTCGATAATACTATAGAGCACGTCGGCGATGAGATTGAGTGCAATTGCGGTGACCGCGCCGAGCAGAACAACCCCCTGCACCAGCATGAAATCGCGTGCAGCAATCGCCTGCACGGTCAACTGCCCCAGACCGGGCCATGCGAATACGGTTTCGACGATTACCGCACCTGCCAGAAGGTTGGCAATCTCAAGTGCTGCAACGGTTACAACCGGAATGGATGCGTTGCGCAGCAGATGGCGTATGACGATGCGCGTTATCGGTACGCCCTTGGCATGAGCGGTGCGCACATAATCTTTTTCAAGTTCATCGAGTACAGCTGTGCGTGCCACACGTGCAAATGTTGCCATGGAGAGAAGGCCGAGTGCCACGGACGGCATGATGAGGCTCGGCCAGTCACGCGCACCGGAAGGTGGCAGCCATCCGAGCCAGACCGCGAAGACCATGATCATCAGGATCGCGCTCCAGAATGTCGGCATGGATTGGCCCGCAAGTACAAAGCCCATAATGGCCTTTGATTCCGCTCTTCCACGCCGCACGGCCATGATGACACCAAGCGGAATGCCAAGCCCCACGGCAACCAGAAGCGCGCCTCCGGCGAGCATGAGCGTATAGGGCAGGCGGCTCGCAATGAGTGTCCAGACCGAAACATTCTGCACATAGGAACGACCGAGATCGAACGTCAGCAAGCCGCGCAGGTATTCGAGATACTGAACGGCAAGCGGCCGATCAAAGCCGAGCGCTGTGCGCATCGCTTCGATATCAGCCTGAGTTGCATTCTGCGGAACGAGCAACAGAACAGGGTCTCCCGCAAGACGTTGCAGAAAGAAAATAAGCGTCATGACGCCAAGAATGGCGATCAAAGCCTGCACAATGCGGGTCAGAAAAAAGGCTGGCACTGCGTGTATTGTTCCCTAGTTATTTTTATTGCAGGTCGGCGCAGTTATACGCTGACCTTTGGTGCTCTAGTCCTGCCAGCTCATCCGGTTCAGGAAGAGGCTTTCATTGGCGGTCGGTTTCCACTGAAGCTGTTTTGCTGCGCCATAGATGATCGCGGCCTGATAAAGCGGCACAAGCGGCACTTCCTGGGCAACGAAAGTGCTGACGGTCTTATAATTCTCAAGGCGGGTCTTTTCGTCCAGCGTGCCGCGTGCGGCTTCCAGTGCCTTGTTGATTTCTGGATTGTTCGTGGATGACCACGAGCTTGATGAATGAAGCAGCGGGAAGAGCACTCCGTCCGCATCCTGACAGGCGCAAGACCAGCGACCGAAAGCGATGGCAGGCTGGCTTTTCGGTTCACTCTGCGCGCTCTTCAGATAGGTCGCCATATCGGTCATCTCGATATTGACGGTAAGCCCCGTTTCGCCGACCATCTGCGCCACGGCCTGCACGATGCGCTGGTCGAATGTAGGGGCGGTAGCAAAATTCACTGCCTTACCGGTTGCGCCTGCATCCTTGATAAGCTGCTTGGCCTTTTCCAGATCGTAAGCATAGCCCTCAATGCCTTCGACATAGCCAAAATGTGCGGGCGTCGCCATTTGTGCGACTGGTTTATCAACGCCTCCAAGCAGCCCTTCGGTAATCGCTTCCTTATCGATTGCACGAGCAACGGCTTCGCGGACCCGCTTATCATCGAATGGAGGAAGGTTCGGGTTAAGCTTTACGTAGCCCACACGCTCTGTAAGCACTGCCAATGGCTTAGCATTGGCAGAACCTTCGATCTGGGCTGCGAGATCTGCATCAAGTCCAACCGCAAGATCGGTTGTGCCCGATTGCAGATTGGCGATGCGGGTGGCCGCATCGGGAACAGCACGGAATTCGGCAGTTTTGAACGCGCCCTTTTCGCCCCAATAGTCGTCATTGCGTTCCAGCGTAACCGCAACGCCGCGCTGCCAGTTCACGAACTTATAAGGGCCGGAGCCGACAGGAGCCGCATTGAAGGCGTCGTCGCCTTTTGCTTCAACAACCTTTTCCGGAACGATGGAGAGTTTGACGAGTTGTGCCAGAAGCGCTGGATAAGCACCGTCGGTCTTCACAGTGACTTCGTTATCGCCGGTGGCTTCTGCCGATACGATCTTATTAAACTGGCCAAGCTGTGGACTTGCGAAGGCCGGGTTGATGATGCGGTTGATGCTGAACGCAACATCCTTCGCCGTCAGTGGCGAGCCATCATGAAATTTCACATCATCGCGCAGCTTGAAGACGATTTCCGTGTCAGAATTATATTTCCATTCAGTGGCAATCTGCGGCGCGATTTCGCCGACATCGGTGCGCGTGACCAGATTGTCGAAAACATTGCGATAGACGTAGTAGCTGTCCGGGTTCCATTGCTTGTGCGGATCGAGCGATGACGGCTCGTTCACAAGATCAATGACGAGCTGATCCTTGGCAAAGGCTGCGGTCATTGTAAGCGGTGAGCAGGCCAGAACGAGGCCTGCAATGACGGAACGGATCGAACGGCTCACTACTTCCATATTTATAATGCCCCTGGTTTATCCAAATGTGATTCTGGACGAGGTTGTTTCCCGGTTTCGCTTTTGCCCGCGTTGCGGCGGGCGGGTTTTGCGCTGACCATTGCTTCCGATTCAAGGAAGCGGTCGAGCAGATAGGTTTCGAGCGCGGTGTTGGCCGCGCCAAACAGTTCCAGCGCTTCGCTCTTTCGCCCCTCGATAATCGCACGGATCAACAGCGAACGGTTGGCGGGGATCAGTCTGACGCGCCCGGTCCTCTCGAAGAAGTTAACCAAACGTACGGCGCGATCCCAAAGGTCGGTCAGCCAGCCTGCAACAATCGGCATATTGAGCCGGTTGGCGAGCAACTCCAAAATTTCGCGCTCATAGCGGCGAATGGTCGGAAGGATGTCGCCGCCAAGTTCATTGCGTTGTGTGAGTGCAAGATGCATTTCACCCAGCGCATTCAGCCGTTGAATAGACGCCTCATCCAGTACCGCTGCGAAAAGCAATGGCTCCAGATGTCGCCGCGCCGCACTCAATTCGCGGATTTCGCCCGCAGAAATTGGAGTGACAACCCAGCCGCTTCGCGCTGATGACGATACCAGCCCGCTCGCTTTAAGGCGCGCGAGTGCCGAACGCAGTGCACCGCGTCCCAGTGCAAATTCGGTCGCAAGTGCGGATTCCGACAGCCGTTCACCCGGCGCGAGTACGCAGTTTACAATCGCATTTCGCAGTGCCTTTTCCGCCAGATCTCCCTTGCCCTCGAGCGATACAGGCGACGTATAGGCATCGTTATCCAACATTTATAACTGACCTCTCAGTTTCATATTTTGAAATTTCTATATACTAAAGAAAAGAACAGATTTTCTTTTCCGGATCACCGGAGTGAAGAATTTATCTCCGTATCGCTCTCCAGAGGAAACAGGAGCATGTTGCCTCTACAATTCCCATAAATCAACTGTTTCTCCTCGATGCACAAAATTGAAATGACATTTTTCAATCGTATGCAGATTTAGAAAATGCGCTGGTTGCACGATTTCCCGTAAAGTGACAGTATTTGATATTAATATTGCAAAACAAAAAACTGAGATGTCAAATAGTATTTTTGAGTTGCAACCTGCTTATCGTTCAATCGGAAAAACCGGGGAACCCTACGGGAGAAAATTCGATGCGCTTTAAAAACGCACTCTTCGCCGCGCTGCTTGCCGCGACAGCACTCGCTGTTCAGCCACATAGTGCCAGCGCGAAGGACCTGCTGGCGGTGGATTTCATTGCTGAGCCGAGCTCTCTTGATCCGCATGTGCAGTGGAATACCGACAGCTTCAATGTCTATCGCAATATTTTCGACAATCTGCTGACGCGTGACGACAAAGGCGAGATCGCTCCGCAAATCGCCACTGAGTGGAAATATAATTCTGACACGGAAGTCGAATTCAAAATCCGCAACGATGTGAAGTTCCACGATGGCACACCACTGACCGCTGCGGACGTTGCCTTCAGCATCAAACGTATTATTGACCCGGCATTCGCCAGCCCACAGATTGGCCAGTTCAATCAAATCAGTGATGCGGTTGCCAAGGATGATACGACTGTCGTTGTTACCACCAAGGGCCCTTATCCTGTTCTGCTTGCACAATTGACGAAGCTTTCCATCGTACCAAAGCATGTGGTGGAGAAGGTCAGCAAGGATGAGTTCAACCTCAAGCCTGTGGGCTCTGGTCCTTACAAGCTTGAGAACTGGAACCGTGGCGTTGAAGTTCTGCTCGCGCGCAATGACGAGTATTGGGGCACGAAGGGTGAATTCCCGAAAGTGGCCTTCCGAGCCGTTCCAGATGGTTCAACCCGCATTGCTAACTTACAGGCCGGAACGGCTGATCTCGCAAGCAATCTCGATAATGATCTTGCCGCTCAACTGGAAGCATCGGGGCAGGGCAAGGTATTGCCGGTTCGCGGCGAACGCATTGCTTTCTTCTCGCTCAACATCAACAAAGCGCCGCTTGATGATCCTCGCATTCGTCTGGCAATTGCCCATGCCATTGATAAACAGGGCATCGTCGAGGGCATTCTGGGTGGTTATGATGCTCCGATTGACGAGCTCACGTCTCCGGTTTCCTTTGGGTTTGTTGAGGGTATAAAGGCTCCAGAATATAACCCTGATAAAGCCAGAGAACTGGTGGCGGAAGTCGGTGATACGGCAAAGACCGAAATCACTCTGCTCACCACGCCGACCTATGATCAGCGTGTCGTGCAGGCCATCCAACAGATGCTGAATGATGTCGGCCTCAACGTCAAAATTGCCACCACTGATATGGGCAACTGGATGCAGCAGATGCAATCTGGTGCCGATACGATCCCTTCGGCAGCCTTTGGCCGCTGGAGCTGTGGCTGTCAGGACGCCGATGGCACGCTCTATCCGCTTCTGCATTCTTCGAGCAGCTGGTCGACGATCAAGGATGAGCGTCTCGACAAAGCACTGGATGAGGCGCGAACAGTCATCAACCCGGAACGTCGTCTCGAACTCTACAAGTCCGTCCACGAGATCGTAGCCGCAGAGAACTATATCATTCCGCTTTATCAGGCATCAGTGCTTTACGGTGCGGCAAAGAATGTGGAATTCGCGCCCCTGCCAAATGAGAACCTTTTTCTTAACCGCGTCGGCTGGTCGGAAAAGTAAACGGATCGAAGAAGCCCTGAAGCCGGACTGTAGTGCAGTCCGGCTTTTGCAGTTTCCAGCTCTCATCACAGGAACAGATTGCAGTGATTACGATTATCGAAAATGCCAATGTCGTCGACGTTGAAAATGGCAACGTGCTCCCCGATCAGCGCCTTGTTCTGGAGAATGGTTTCATTCGCGAGGTGAGCGAAGAAAAATCGCCACACTCCGAGGCAAACCGGGTTAATCTTAAAGGTGCATTCGTTATTCCGGGGCTGATTGATGCCCATGTCCATGCAACAGCCTACACTGCGAATCTGGGCGAGCTGCCGCGTCAATCGCCGATGTATGTAGCAGCACGTGCGGCAAAGGTGCTGGACGGAATGCTCTCTCGTGGCTTCACGACTGTGCGTGATGTCGGTGGTGCTGATTTTGGTCTCGCACAATCGGTCGAGGAAGGGCTGATTTCGGGACCGCGACTTCTTTACGGGGGCAAGGCGCTCTCAGCCAGTGGTGGTCATGGCGATCATCGCGCCATGGGTGTGGATCGGACTGACGAAACCTATGCGCAGGTCAGCCTTGGTCGGCGCTGCGATGGTATTGATGAGGTTCGCCGAGCAGCGCGTGATGAGATTAGGCGCGGCGCACACCACATCAAGATTATGGCTAATGGTGGTATTTCTTCCCCAACCGACCGCATCACTTCGGATCAGTTTTCGGAAGAGGAAATTGCGGCAATCGTCGACGAAGCCAATATGGCTGATCTTTATGTCGTGTCACATACCTATACCGCCCGTTCGGTTGCACGCGCTGTGCGTAACGGTGTGCGCTCAATCGAACATGGTAATCTGCTTGATGAAGAGACTGTCGCGCTGATGAAGCAGGCTGGAAGTTTCCTGACGCCGACGCTCTCTTGCTTCCGGGCGCTGGCGGAAGTCGGCGCGGAAAGCGGTTTCCCAAAAGACCGAATGGACAAGATCAGGCTGGTGCTCGATTCTGGCCTTTATGCTGTCGAACTTGCCTATCGCGCGGGGGTGCCGATGGCATATGGCACCGATCTGATCGGCCCAATGCATTCGCGCCAGCTACATGAGTTTGCCTTGCGCGCCGACGTTGTACCACCGCTTGACCTGCTTCGTGCGGCAACGAGTACGGCGGCGGAATTGGTGCGGCTTGAGAATGAAATCGGCCACGTTAAGGAAAATTACCGCGCCGATCTCAATGTTCTCTCAGCCAATCCGCTGGATAAGGGTGTTCTGGAAAGCTTTGCCAAGCATCTCCAGTTCGTCATTAAAGGTGGTGAAATCGTTAAAAGCTATTCTTCATAAGATCTCGAATGCAATCTCGCATTCTTCCGCGACCTGACGGTCCCATTCGCTCTTGTCGAATGACGCAAGCGGAAGAATGCGGGTAGCACGTTTTGTGAAAGGGAACTTGGTCGCATCCGTCGAAGCATAACCGCCGCTGTCGACGACAAAAACACCTTGTTGTGCAAGCGGCGTAAATGACGTGCGGAAATGGTTGCTCGATTTGACGTGAATGATAGCCTTGCTTTCGAGATTGATACCCAGACTACGGAAAGCCTGCGTGTCATAGGCCTGAATGCGCTCGGTGACGAGAACGATATGACCGTGATCGCGGACACGAAGAACAGCGCCCAGACCGCCCTCCAGCAGTTCGCCATGCAGATTGGCGCCTTCATTGCGATAACGAACATCCGCGATGCGTTCCACGAGCGCATCGACAACGAACGGCTCCCCACTTTGCAAGCGCCCCATGGCGATTTTGCCGCGATTGCCCTCACCAATCGCCTGCGCGGCCATGGCCGCTTCGCCATCAACCATGAAACCAGCTGCGAATGGCAGGTCCTGCGCAGAAAGACTTGCAAAAATATCGGCGACGTTGGCAACTCCGCCTGAACCAGGATTGTCGCCGGCGTCACCAATGACCACACGCCCTTTGGTGGCACGCTCATAGATTTCCGGTGCAATGGCATTGAATGCGGGCGCTGGTCGGGTGATGGCCTCGCGCTTTTGCCAGATGACCTCTGCCATGTTGCGATAGGCCTGCTTCATGGCTTCTTCGTCGGTGCCTGTTACAAGAACAGAGCTTCCAACATCATCGGAATCCACATAGGGAAAGCCGCCCATTACAACGACATCGGCAAGCCCTTCGCCGTGCTCGACTTCGTTGGAAAGCGCGACCAGGCTTTTGAATGGCTCTGCATCGCTGGTCTGCGCGCTCATGGGCGCTGCTACTGGCAAGCGGAAACGTCGTGTTCGCCAGCTCACAGGATCGAGCGCCAGCTGCATCAATTTTTTGCCGCGCGCATGAGTGTCAGAATGTGGGTATAGTTTGCCACCTATCACCACATCGACAACATGCGGCAGCGTCGGTTCGACATTGGCATGAAAATCGAGCGGTACGGCTATGCGGACATTAGGGCCAACAATTGCACGTACCTTTTGGGCAAGATCTGTCTCAGGCGTGGAGACGCCCTCAACCACCAGAGCGCCGTGCAACAGAAGCGCTACGACGTCTACAGGGCCCGTTGCTGCAATTTCTTCTAGCGACTGAATTATTTCTGCCACGAGACGGTGATAACCTTCTGCCTCGAGCGTTCCACCCGGAAGGCATCCGGTACAGACGCCGTAAGCAATGTCATAGCCGGCTTCATCAAGCGCTTCCGTTACACCGCCCAGCCAGTTGCTGGTTGAGCCGAATTCTCGCCGCACATCTTCGCCACGAAAATGCTGTGCTGAGAGAAATCCATCGTAATTCGCCTTGACCGGCGTAAATGCGTTGGCTTCGTGAAAGAGCTGAATAACGGCGGCGCGGGGCATGGGGCTTCCTTGGAATTTTGGTCAGACTTCGCGGCCATCCTGCCATCGCATATAAGGCAGAATGAGGCGCGCCGTTCGGCTAACAATGGGGTGAAAAGCGACCTGTGGCACAGGTGTTGGACGCAATGCGAGTTGGTCATCCGCTACGCCGCAAACGGCATGGGCAACGACATCCGCCATAGCACATGAGAGAGCGAGGCCACGTCCATTGCAGCCAATCCAGCTGTAAATTCCGTCGTCGCGTTTATGCAGATGCGGCAGGCGATCCACTGTCATAGCGATGCGCCCGCCCCAGAACGTTTTCACTGTTCCGTTTGGCAGGTGAGGGAAGAGCTCGCGCAATCGACCCTCAACCATTGCAGGCAAACGATACGCCGCACCGGCCTGAATGGCGAGAGCGCCGCCAGAAACCAGTCGCCCCTCACGATCCTTGCGGAAATAACGAAGGTCAAATCGGGTGTCTGACAATGCTTCATTGCCGGGCAGGATTGTATCCGCCAAATCCCCCAGCGGCTCGGTTGCCGCTTGATAGGATGTCACCGGCACAATGGAGCGGCGAAGCTCCGGCCAGATATTGCCGGTGTGTGCGGCAGTTGCGAATACGACTTTTTCAGCGTGAAGTTTGCCGGATGGTGTCGCGATCAGCCAGCCTGTTGACGTTCGCGTGAGATTAATCGCGGGGCTTTGCTCAAAGATTGTGACGCCTTCTGATGCGGCACCACGTGCAAGACCAACTGTAAAAGCATAAGGGTTTATGTGCCCGCCGCCACGATGCTCCCATCCACCATGATAAACATTTGTACCTAGCCGGGTTGCCAGATCATCAGAAGAAACAACGGCAGTTGGCGCACCAGCCTCAGCCCATTGTGTAGCAAGAGCGGAAACGCGCTTGAAACGGCCGGGACTGTGTGCGGGTTGCAGCCATCCAGCACGGCTCAAATCGCAATCGATCCTGTAACTGTTGGCGAGTTCATAAAGCTTGTCGGCAGCGCCCCTCACAAGCTCGATAAAACGTTCCGCCTGTTCTCCCGGCCAAACATTCCTTAAAGCATTAGGCCCATGGCGTGTCAGCGCCGAAATGACTTGCCCATTGGCGCGCCCGGAAGCGCCATAGCCGACCTTGGTTGCTTCAAGTACGGTGACTTTGCGACCACGCCTCGCGAGCTCGATGGCTGCAGCAAGACCAGCAATGCCGCCGCCAATGATCGCGATCTCGGTTTTTACAATACCTTCAAGAGCATTACCTTCAAACTGTTCGCGTGAGAGCGACATCCACAAGGATGAAGGTTTATTCGATGGCCAGGATTTCATGCGCGAACCATCGCGATTTCCAATCCGCAACTTTCCCGTAAATCGAAAACAACATCACTGTTTCCGATGATCGTCAGGCGATCCCTTCCAGCCGATATCGGTATATCTGCGAAGCTGTCGCTGGATAGCACCTCAAGTTCCGAGACGTTCGTTGTGGCAACAGATATCAGACGCTGCGCGCCGTTGGGGTGTTCTATTACGCCAGGTGTCCAGAGAAGTTCCGGTGTGTGGTGCTGGCAGAGTAAACATTGATAGGCTGGGGTAACGCTATCTTCGAAACGGCTTATCGAAAACCGTAACTCGCCAGCGTCGGTTTGTCGTGAAAAGTGCCTTACCGCTTCAGTTTCGATGTTCTTATCTTTGAAGGCTTGAGCGTCCGCCTCTACATCTTTGCTGCGCAGCGCAATCCCATGCAATCCAGAACCATTTTCGAGAAGTTTGCGCCATTTGGCATTGGCTTCTGTGTTCTCAACGATTGCAAGGATTTCGATATAGGTGTCATTGAGCATGACACAGCGATTGGCCGTACCCATGGCAGCGCTGTGTTTTGCGATTGGTGTGACATGGAATCCGGCGTTTTCGAAGGCGGTTGCGGCCACATCCAGGTCGCCTGTGAGAACTACAACATGGTCGATGGGTAAGTGAAAAGTCATGCGGCCACCGTCATTTTTCTGATGCCATAGATGCGGTCGACAATGATGAGTGTCGCAACTGCCATGAGCAGTTGCAGCGTACTGAGAGCGGCGATTGTCGGGTCGAACTGATGTTCGAGATAGCTGAGCATCACAACTGGCAAGGTGTTTGTGCTTGCGCTGGCAAAGAAATAACTCACAGGCAAGTTGTCGAACGAGGTGAGAAATGAAAACAGCGATCCAGCCATGATGCCGGGGCGTATGAGCGGCAATGTTACATGCCAGAAGACCTGCAAGGGATTAGCACCCAGAATGGCGGCCGCTTCTTCATAGCTTTTGGGCAGACTGCCATAAACGCCTGCAACCGTGCGGACGACATAAGGAAGGCAGACGATAGTATGGGTAATCAGCAGTGCGCTGAATGAAATGCCCAACCCAAGCCTGCTCATGAAGAACAGCGATGCGAAGCCAATCACAATCATCGGCATCGACAAAGGGGACAGCAGAAATGCCATGACGGCGCTTGCCCAGCCTGTTCGTGAACGCGCCAGATAAAGGCACGCGGGGATGCCGATCAGACAGGAAAGAATGGTCGCACCGATTCCAATCTTAAAACTGACGGTAAGGGCATCCACGAAGGGCTGATAAGCGAAAATATTCGCAAACCATTTGAGCGACCATCCGGGAATTGGAAAGGCCACATAGCCCGCAGACGTGAAGGACACGAGTACCACAACAAGAATGGGTGCCAGCATGAAAATGAAGTACACGACCACGAAGGTGGTCAATGCAATGTCTGTCCAGTCTTTGCCAAAGAGTTTCATCGTTTAAGCTCCCCGACGGCGCACGAGACGCAATTGCAGGAAGAGACAGGCAACTGCGATCACCAGAAGGATCGAACTCATGGCACTCGCCATGCCAAAATCACGTGTGGTGTTGAATTGCTGGTAAATGAGCAATGGCAATGTCTGAAGACCGCCGCCGAGCATTACCAGCGTTACGAAGCTTCCATTGGCAATCATGAAGACAAGTATCGCGCCGGTTCCGATGCCGTCGAGTGAGAGGGGCAAAGTCACCTCCCAGAAGGTGCGCAGACGTCCGGCACCGAGAATTTTTGCAGATTCTTCCAATCTGCGATCGATACCTTGTAAAACCGTACTGATCGAAAGAACCATGAAAGGAACGAGCACATGCACGAGAGCGGCTATGGTGATTTCCGGCGAGTTGGTAAACCGTAAGGGCGCTGAGATGAGACCGAGCTGATCGACAAGCAGATTGTTGATGAGGCCACGGCGGGCAAACAGAACCTGCCAGCCGAAGGTGCGCATGATGATTGAAGTCAGGAGTGGAGCGATAAGCAGAAAGATAATCAAGCCAGCCCATCGGCCTGCTTTGCGCACCAGAAAATAGGCAACCGGATATCCGATGATTACGCAAATCAGTGTCACGCCACCTGAAAGCAATATCGTTTCGCCGATGACGCGCAGATAGAAGGGATCGGTCAGCAGCGTGGCGTAACGTACGAAAGTCAAACCGCCTTCAGTATCGACAAAGCTGCGGGCGCTGTTGTCAAACAGTGGCAGGACGAAAAAAGCCAGCAGGAACGCCAGAGCAGGCAAGACAAGTAGCCAGCCTGGTAAAGCCAGCCCCTTTCTTGCCGTAACCTTTGATGTTTCTGTCTGGCTCATATTCTTGCTCCGCGACCTTACTGACCGATTTCCCGGTTCCAGCGATCCACCCATTCATTGCGAACCCGAGCAATTTGCTCATATGGCGGGAAGGCGGTTTTCTGCCATGGCGTGATACGGGGCTTGAGCTTTTCGCTGTACACCACATCCACATTGGTGACGCCGTAATTCATGATGTCGGCAAATTGCGTCTGGTTGGCTGCGTCGAGAACTTCATTGATATAGTCCCAGGCGAGTGGGTTGGCGTTTTTCGCCTTCTGGACTGCCAGACCGTTGAGTGAACCGCCTTCTTCCGGATTGATGAAGTCGATCCAGGTTGCGCCTGCATCGTAATGGTTCCAGGTGCGGCCATCGAAATAAATGCCGATATCCGCTTCGCCGGAAGAAAGGTGATTGAAGAAATCGTTCGGTCCTGCCCAATAGACGAGGTTGTCCTTCATCCGCTCAACGGCCTTGAAGAACGGATCGACGTTGTCAGCTCCGCCACCAAATGCCTTGGCCATGGCCCAGATCAGCATGATCGGTGTGACGGCATAGCTGATGGACGGGATAGAGGCCACGAATTCACCAGCGGCAACCCTGTCGACAAATTCGGCAAAAGACTTTGGCGGATTTTTTACGCGGTCTTTATTGTAAGTGATGCCAGCTACACCATAGTCGAACAGTGTCCCTTTTCCCTCGACTGAGTCCGTCAGCTGCTGTGGAATTTTTGCAAGGTTCGGCAGCTTTTCGACCGTAAAGTCGTCAACAAGGCCTGATCTTGCTGCAGTCAACGCAAGGTCCGGCGTCATGATGAGCACATCGACCGGCGGTTTCGCTGGCGACGCTTCGACCTGAGCCAGCCATTGCGGTGGGCCACCGAGAGAGACATTGGCTTTTGCGCCGGTTTTGGCTTCAAATGGTGCAACAAAGCACTTTCGAACAGCTTCTTCCCATATGCCGCCAAAGGCAGTCACGGTGATTTCATTTGCGGCCTGCGCATTGGCGATGCGCGGGAATCCGCCTGCGGCAAGACCCAGACCAAGCATGGCGCCTGAGCCGAGGAAGTTTCGTCTGGTAATCAGTGTCATTGCGATACTCCTTAACTGGAACAATCAGGCGTTTGCGGAACTGGAAATTGCGATGAGCTTCTCAACTGCCGCCCGGAATGCGATAGCCGCTGTATGTGCGTTCGTGGCTTCTGCCTTTGTTCGTGGAAAGCCTTTGGGTAGAGCAGGCAAAACGGCGTCGAATGCAGCTTTACGCTGGCGCTGCCGCACGGATCCGGGAAGCTGCACAAGCGCTCGGTTCAGACTGTCCATCAAGGCGGGTTCGAATACTTCATCCCAGTGCTTTCGCTCAGGGCCAAAACCGTCGGTGGCGCCGTTGTCTGTCAGTGATTGACGTTTGGCCTCGGTGGCATCCTTATCGATCGCGCCATTGTGTATCACCACGCCATAATCGGTATGAGCGGCGTCGCGCGTGACAAAACCATCCAGAACGTCGCGCAAAACGGCGTTTGGATCTCGTTTATGCGGATTACCCCAACCACCCGCGCCGGGGGTCAGAAACGTTACCGTATCGCCTGCATTGACGTTGAGCACATCGATTTTACCAAGCCTGCGTTCATCAGGACGTCCGCGATTAACGATCAAGGCACCGGGCAGACCTGCCTGGCCACCATAGGAACCCCATGGACGGAACAGCAGGCGCTCCATGCCTCGACCGAGTACATTGGTATCATCGGTCAATGCGCGAAAGGTGAGTTCCATGCCGCATCCGCCGCGCCATTGGCCGGGGCCACCGGAATCCGGACGCAGACTGTAGTGCAGGATTTCGACGCCGAGCTCGGCTTCGACCGTTTCAACGGGATTGTTGGCGAGATTGGAGATGCCGCTGTCTCGACCGTCAACGCCATCGCGACCAAAACGTGCGCCGGTGCCGCCGATCATCGGTTCGATGACCTGTACGCGACGCCCGCCTTTGCCATCTGGTTCCGCCATTACAACGGGAATGACTGTGCCGGATGATGCGGCAGGCATGACATCAGGCAATGCTTTTCCGAAGGCACCGTTCAAAACGTCATTGACGCGAATGGCGGCGGCATGACGGACACCTGTTGCGGCGGGTTCCTGCGGGTTGACCAGACTTCCCTCAGGTGCAGTTATCCGAACCGTATCAAGCAGGCCGACATTTAACGGTGCTGTTGGATCAAGCGTGTTGACCAATGCGAGTACCCTGAGTGTCAGCCATGCATGGGGGCGTCCGCGCGAAGGAATGTTCATGGCGGTGGCCACTTGCGGATCAGTTCCTGTGAAATCCAGATGCACTTCTCCGTCTTCGAATGTTACGGTCAGTGCGATACGGACAGGCAAGTTACCGGCTGCGTCATCATCAAGATAATCCGAAAACGCATAGGAGCCAGCGGGAACCTTGCGCAGAACCGAACGTGCCTTTTCAGCTGCGTAGGTAACAAGATCGGTGCTGGCTGCCGAAACCTCATCTGCTCCGTGCTGGGCAATCGCCTGTTCGAAGCGACGACGACCGGCAGCAAGAGCTGCCAGCATGGCACGGATATCACCCATATTGGCTTCAGGCGTGCGGCTGTTTGCTTCCAGAAACAGGCGCACTTCAGGTGACATCTCTCCGCGCTTCAACAGCTTGACGGGCGGGATGCGCAAGCCTTCCTGAAAGATTTCAGTATTCATTGGGGAGATGCTAGATGGCACCCGTCCGCCGACATCCGAGCAGTGTACGAAACACCAGCCATAAGCAATCACGCGGCCCTCATGGAAGTAGGGCTCAATCATATGAAGGTCGGGCAGATGTGTGGCGAGACCTTCTGAACGATAGGGATCGTTGGTCAGGATGACGTCGCCGGGTTCGAGTGGTCCCACGGCTTCAATCGTCGGTCCGCATTCAAGGCCCACAAATCCTGAAACACCGATAGAACGCGGATAGGCGAAAAAGCGTCCGTCCAGCCCGGCAAGCGCACAGGCAAAATCCGCAGTTTCCTTGACATAAAGCGTGCGACCGGTGCGCTGAAGTGTCAGGCACATTTCTTCGCTGATAGCTGCAAGCTTGTTACCGAGAATGGCAAGCGTGACTGGGTTGAGTTTCATTGAGTCAGCCTTTCAAGGTGCAGATTTCCGGCTTTGTCGCAGTTGGCTATCCAGCCGGGAAGCAGAATAGTGGTGGTGTCATCCTGCTCGATAATTGCTGGGCCGCAGACCCGATCGTCGGCCCGGAAACTGTGACGATCGTAGATATCTGCATCAAGCCATGCACCCTTATGAAACAAGCGGCGCTTGCCTTTGATGCCCGGTTTGCGGTCACCTGTTGGAAACTCTTGCGCGGCAAGGTCCGGCGTGACGCCAATCACCGCGAGACGGGCCGTCCCCAACTCGACTTCGGCTGCGCTGTCGCGGAAACCATAGATGCGCTCATGTTCGCGGTGAAAAGCTTCGGAAATGGCATGAACGTCGGCATCGACATCATTTAGTGCAACGCGCAGTTCATAAGCCTGTCCGACATAACGCATGTCGGCAGCCTTTTCGAAAAGGCGTCCGGTACTTTGCTCGCCTTCCTGATCCAGCCAGTCATTTCCTTCGGCTGCAAGAGCTTCGAATGTCTCGGCAAGGGTCGCTGCGGTTGCTTCATCAAGCTCTCTGCGCAAACTGCGAACGAAATCACGCCGTAAGTCTGCTGCCGCCGCACCCAATGCGCAGAATGTTCCCGCTGCCGGGGGGACAACAATTCGGGCGATGCCCACTTCTTCTGCAAGAAGGTTGGCGTGTGTTGGGCCTGCGCCACCAAATGGAACGAGCGCAAAGGATGCCGGATCAAGACCGCGTGCTGCGAGTGTTTTATAGAGTTCGGTTGCCATGCCCGCTGTGGTGACCGCAAGCGAACCCTGAGCGGCTTCCGCCGCAGCATTTTCATCCTGAAATCCGATGCGATTGCCAATCTGTGCAAGCGCAGCAGCAGCAGGCGCGCTCTCAAGCTGCAGACGTCCGCCAAGGAAACCGCCTGGGTCGATATAGCCAAGCGTCAGATAACAATCGGTGACGGTTGGCTCCGTGCCGCCGCGACCATATGAGATGGGGCCAGGCATTGCGCCAGCACTGCGAGGGCCGACTTTCAGCACGCCATGGTCATCAACCCATACGATTGAGCCGCCGCCTGCACCGATGGCTGAGACATCGACCACAGGCAACACCAGAGGCAGACCGCCAATATCGGTTTTGGTGGCGAGCGCAGCAGAACCATCCTGTGCAACGGCGATGTCTGACGACGTGCCTCCCATGTCAAATGTGATGATTGCGCGCACGCCCGATGTGGCGGCCAAACGTGCGGCTGCCATCACACCGGAGGCCGGTCCGGAGAGGATCGTTTCAACCGGGCGTTCCTGTGCAGAGCCGATGCTTAGCGAACCGCCGTTAGAGGCTGTGACGAGGATCGGCGCATGAACACCCTCGCGAGCAAGGCCCGTTTTCAACCCCTCAAAATAGCGCTGCATCAATGGCTGGATATAGGCGTTAAGACAGGCAATCAGTGTGCGTTCATATTCGCGGATTTCTGGCCAGATCGCTGCGGCAGATGTGATGGAAAGCCCATGCGTCTTTTCGGATATTTTCTGCGCCAGCTCTTTTTCAACCGAAGGATTGGTATAGCCATTGATCAAGACAAGTGCTGCCGCATCGACATCCAGCGTATTTAATTGTGCTGCAACTGCTTCAAGAGCTGTATCGTCGGGGAGTTGGGTTGTTGTGCCGTTCGCCAAAAGTCTCGCACCGATTTCGATGATGCGATGGCGCGGCACCAGAGGCTCTTCCTTGCTTGCATGAAAATCAAAGGAAGAAGGCATGCGACTGCGCGCGATTTCCAGAATGTCGCGATAGCCTTCGCTGACAATGAGTGCAATTTTTGCACCGCGCCGCTGGATTATGGCATTGAGACCGATTGTCGTGCCATGCATAAGCGTGTCGATCTGGTCGGCTCCGAGATCAGCTTTCTTGAGCAATGACTGCAGGCCCACGATCAGCGCCTGAGACGGATCTTCAGGCGTCGATGGTTCCTTGTAATGGATCAGGCTTTTGCGGTCGGGATCGAACAAAACAAAATCGGTAAATGTTCCGCCCACGTCGATGCCGATACGTGCGCCATTCTTCTGCATATTCGGAGCTTTCAGTTCATTCTGGGGTTACGACGACGGCATCCTGCGGGTTCCAGCCGAGTGTGATTTCTTGATTGAGATGATAAGCGAGCTCGCCAAGGCGGCTTTCAGCTTGCCGGTAGATGAATAGTTCCCGGCCGAGCGCCGGAACATCGATCTGATAGGCAGCATAATTTCCGCGGAACACCGCGCCCACTACCCGGCCATTCAACAGGCCATTGCCATTTGCAACCGGCACGATCCGCTCTGGCCTTATAGAAAGTGTTAGCGGCTGTGATGAGGGATGCCGGGTGGCGAGGGGAATAGTTACACTGTCCTTGCGTCCGCCGATCAAGAGTGATGAGCCGTCAGGGGCTGTCTCCCCCTCGAAAATGTTGGAGGCTCCAAGAAATTCGGCAACGAAACGGCTCTGCGGTTTGTCGTAAATTTCCCCGGGCGTTCCAAGCTGAAGGATGCGCCCCTTGTTCATGACTGCGACTTGGTCGGCCATGGAAAGCGCTTCTTCCTGATCGTGCGTGACGAGAAGAGTGGTAATGCCAAGTCGCGCCTGCATGGCGCGGATTTCAAACTGCATGCTTTCGCGCAAAGATTTATCGAGTGCGCTCAAAGGCTCATCGAGAAGCAGAACTTTTGGATCGACCACCAATGAACGTGCAAGCGCCACGCGCTGCTGTTGACCACCCGAAAGCTGCGAGGGAAAAGCGTCGCCACGACCAGGCAACTGGATGAGATCGAGCATCGATTTAATGCGTTCATCGCGTTCCGCTTTTGCGGCACCCTGCATCTTTAGGCCGAAGCCGATATTTTCTGCGACTGTCCTGTGTGGAAACAGGCTGTAATTCTGAAAAACCATGCCGAGACGGCGCCGGTGAGGCGGAAGATTGGTTACATTGGTTCCGCCAATTTGGATCGTGCCGGAATCCGTGCTTTCAAATCCTGCAACCATGCGTAGCGTGGTTGTCTTGCCGCATCCAGACGGACCGAGTAATGAAACGAGTTTTCCAGCATCGATTGTCAGATCGAGACTTTCGACAGCAATGTTCGAGCCAAAACGCTTCGTAACGGCCTTAAGCACGAGCGCGCTTGCTCCGTCTTGCGAATGCAAACTCATGAGGGATTCTCGCTATTTGCCCTGCTGCCCGTCAGAAAGATCATGTGCATTTCCAGAATAACAATATATTGTAGCGCTACAATCCGCCGTAAGGCTAATTTCGTCAAGGATTAGTTTTCTACAAATACTCTGTCTGAAGGTAGAAAAAACCTTAACAAGTCGCATTGATGAGAATAATTTGTGTGCAAATCCATGAATAACCTTGTTCGCAGCAAAAGTATTATAACGATGCAGTCGGTCGCGCAGGCCGCTGGTGTGTCTCCTATGACCGTATCCAATGCGTTCCGTTACCCTGAACGGGTACTGGAGGAAACTCGGTTGCGCGTGTTTCAGGTCGCGGCGGAACTTGGCTATGTTCCGAATCATTCTGCAGGCATTCTTTCATCCGGGCAAAGTCGGGTCATTGGCGCAGTCATTCCGTCGATGAAGAACTCAAGCTTTTATAAATATGTGCGCGGAATGCAGGATCGCGCCAGCGAAAGCGGCTATGAGTTGGTACTCAAACTTGCGGAAACCAGGCAGGATGAAACAGCTGCGATTCAGACATTCATCGGTCTGCGCGTCGCGGGTATTTCGCTGGTCGGAAATCAGCATTCCGAGGAAGCCATTGATCTTATCAGGAAGACCGAGACACCTGTCGTAGAAGGCTGGGTCACTGACAATGTCCTCGATATGGCGGTTGGTTATTCCATGACAGATGCAACGCGGACAATGGCTTGTCTTCTCATTGAAAGAGGCTGCCATCGTATTGGGTTTGTCGGATATGGTGGCGCATCCGCACGTCGATATAGCGACCGTCTGCCAGCTTTCGAGGAGACTATGGCAGCAGCAGGTCTGGAACATCACCGGGTCTGCATTGTGGATGAGGCAGATGGTTTTGGTGCTGGCCCCAAGGCACTTGAAGTCCTGCGCCGTATCGATCCAGAGATCGATGGTGTGATTTGTCCTACGGATATCGTGGCAGCGGGTGTGATATTCGAATGCACGCGTCTAGGATGGAAAGTACCGGAGCGTCTTGCCGTCACCGGATGGGGTGACTACGAAATCGCATCGGAAATAACGCCAGGCTTATCGACGATCCAACCGAACGCCTACGAAATGGGTGTGAAGAGCATGGCAATGATCGTTGATCGTGTCTCTGGAGTGAGCGCGGCTGAAGCAATCGTTGATATCGGATATGATATCGTGAAGCGCGAGAGTGCATAAAGCATTTGGCCCCAATGCACGATTATGTGTATCTTTGTTCCGGGTGAAGAAGCATCATGCCGTGCCATTCTCTTCTGTGTGTCCGGAGCATTGCCGACAGTCTGATTCTGCGCAACCTGAAGAAAATGTGGACCGAACGCTATATCATCCAGGATTACTCAACAGTGCATAGTTGGTGTTTGTATTTAAGGCCCAACCTGCACAGGGGCTTCATCGCTGAAGAGAGCGCGAAGAATCATTGATTGGTAATCTAAGCGGTGTATGACTGATTGCCGCAGATTGTTCCTATCGACGTGTAATTGTATGCGCAATTCGATACGGATGTGAGAGATCGCAACCAGGCTTTCAAAAGGCTATGCACCTTCTGGTGCGTTGCCACACAACATAAATAACCCCAAACGGTCCAGGTTTCTTGGCTATCGCCGCCGCAAAAAACACCGCTGCTGCACTTCGTTATTTCCGTTTAACGTCTTACCTGCGTTATAAGAGTGATGGATCGAGCTGCAGCTGTCACGAGGGGGGCGTATTTTTCTTCCGCTTCCTCCGGCGTATAGCGACTGCGGGAAACAGCAATATTGATTGCACCATAGGGATGGCCGCGAGCGTCTAGAATGGGTGAGGCGAAGGACAGATCGCCGTGGAAATACTCCTCAAACGCTGTTGCATAGCCTTGAGTTGCGGCTTGTTTGAGCTTTGCGTTCAATTCCTCTCGGTTCCAGGTGGTGTGTGGTGTGTAGGGATGTAAATGCGAACGATCTAACACATCCTTCGCTTCCGTCTCTGATAGTGCTGAGAGAATGGCAATACCGGGTGCCGTACAATAAGCGGGCAGGCGCATGCCGGTGACGACATCATTATTCAAGACGTGACGGCTCATAAAACGTTGCACGAACACGATGTCTGTCCCGTCGAGAACAGTCAAATTAACAGTCTCTTCTGTAGTTTTACTCAAATGTAGTAGGTAGGGCGTGCCGCGCTCCACCAACACGCTGGCGCGGCTGTAGTGGTAGCCGAAGTCCAGTGTCTTTACGCCCAGTTCGAAACGCTTTGTTTCGCTACTTTTCGTCAAGTAGCCAAGTTTGGTCAGCGTATAGGTAAAACGTTGTGCCGCGGAAATGTCTAGCCCCGTCTCTTCCGCGATCTGTGACAGACTGAGTGTCGGCCTGCTGCCATCAAAGGCGCGCATGACACGGAATGCTTTTTCCACTGACTGCACAAGCAATGGATCGCGATCGCCATTTTCGCTTTCATCGATTGATTTTGCTGACTTTTTCGCTTTCCGTACCATCCAAAACCCGCCTGAGATCATCTTGCATCAATAGCAGAATTATCAAGGCATCTGAAAAGATGCTTGACATTGTGATATAACAAAATCACGATAACATAATAGTTATCGCTATGCAATAAAAATATATCGATAAATGCGTAACCCAAGGGAGAACATAATGGATCGCTTTATTCTGACTGAGCGCCGCGGCGAAGTTGGCATCATCACCCTTAATCGTCCGCATATTCTCAACGCCTGGCACAGCGCCATGCGTCGTCAGCTCATCGATGCCTTCGATGCGTTTGAAAGCGATGCCGATATCCGCGCAATCATCCTGACGGGTGCCGGCGATCGCGCGTTCAGTGCCGGTCAGGATCTCAACGAAACCCGCACTTTTGACGCCGAACGCGGCAAAGAGTGGGTTGGCGAATGGGAACGTCTCTATGATCGCATGCGTTCGCTTTCGAAGCCGCTGATTGCTGCGCTCAACGGTGTTGCTGCCGGTTCGGCCTTTCAGGTCGCACTTCTTTGTGACTTCCGCATCGGCCATCCGGCTGTTCGCATGGGACAGCCGGAAATCAATTCCGGTATCGCCAGCACGACGGGCCCCTGGATCATGCGCGAGATTATCGGTCTGGCCCGCACCATAGATCTGACGCTGAGTGGTCGCCTGATGGATTCCGACGAATGCCGTGCCATCGGCATCATCAACCGCATTGTGGACCAGTCGAAGGTTCTGGATGAAGCAATTGCACTCGGACGTGAGCTTGGCGCCAAGCCGCCGGTTGCCATGCGCCTCAACAAGCAGCGTTTCCGCGAAATGACGGAAGCTGGTTTCCGCGATTGTCTGGACGCCGGCTCGCGCATTCAGAAGGAAGCATATGCCTCAGGTGAACCGGCTCGCATGATGGAGCAGTTTCTCGCCGCTCGCGCTGCCCGAAAGGCATCCTGATGCAGCACTGCCCGCCACGCAAATGGTGGCGGGCAGTCGCATGTCCTAATGCATAACTGAATGACCTGCCGGAGGGAAATAATGAAAAACGGGAAGACGATTACACTTCATCGCCGCAATCTGTTGAAGCTCGGAGGCGGGCTCGGGATTGCTCTGGCTGCTCCAGCTATTCTGACGCGTCGTGCATTCGCGGCCGAACCTCTGACCGTCGCTGATCCGGGCGGCCCTTACAGCCCTGGTTATCGCAAAGCCTTTTATGATCCTTTTGAAAAGGCGACCGGCATCAAGGTCATCAACGTAGCGCGCGATGCCGAACCGACAGCGCAGTTTCGCGCTATGGTCGAGACGGGTTCCTATAGTTGGGATATTTGCACGCTGACGCTGTCGGCTCGCGATATTCTTCAGAAGCGCGATTTGCTTGAGCCGATCAATATTGCTGCCGGGGATGTTCCCGGCCTGATGCCGGATTCGCTGACTGATGTCTGGCTTGGTGTCGACGTTTATTCGACGATCATGGCCTATCGCACCGACAAATTTGACGATGCGTCCGCGCCGAAATCCTGGGCGGATTTTTGGAGCGTCGAGAAATTCCCCGGCCGCCGTTCATTGCGCAAAAACCCGATCGATACGCTGGAGCAGGCATTGCTCGCTGACGGTGTTCCGCTCGACAAGCTTTACCCGCTCGATATCGAGCGCGCTTATGCCAGCCTTGAAAAGATCAAGCCGCATGTGGATGTGTGGTGGACGGGCGGTGCACAGTCGAGCCAGCTCATCCAGAGCGGCGAAGTGGACATGATCGCTTTGTGGAACGCACGCGCGCAGGCCGTCATCGACGGTGGCGCTCCCGTGAGAATCGGCTGGAACCAGGGCCTCTATTCCATTGAAGGCTGGGGTATCCCGAAAGGCTCGCCGCGTGCCGACATTGCGCGTCAGTTTGTCAAGTTCTGCACCGATCCGAAGCAACAGGCGCTGTTCACGGATTTCCTCGCTTACGGCCCGACCAACCTGAAGGCCTATGAGCATATTCCGGCAGAACGGGCATCGTCACTGCCGACCTTCGAAGCCAATCTGAAACAGATGAGCATTGCCAGGGAAGACTGGTGGAGCGCCAATCGTTCGGAAATGACTGAGCGCTTCAATGCCTGGATACTGGGCTAAGCTGAACTGAAGGTGACCGACGCGGTCTCCCAGAAGACACAATACGCAAAAACAAAAGGTGGAGCAGCGACCATAATGGCCGCTGGCTCCGGGTTAAAAGGGAACGACATGCTTGCCAAACCCGAACGGGCTCTTCAGCCCAAACTTCTCGTTGACGGACTCTCCAAGCACTACGGTGAAACTACCGCGCTTAAGCCGACGAATATTGCGGTGCAGCAGGGCGAGTTTCTTACACTTCTTGGACCTTCGGGATCAGGCAAGACGACGCTGCTTCAGATGATCAGCGGCCTTGTTCTGCCCACGGAAGGCCGCCTCTTCATCGATGGCAAGGACGAGACCGATACGCCGGTGCATAAGCGCGACATCGGCCTCGTTTTCCAGCATTATGCGTTGTTTCCGCATCTCACTGTCGAAGAAAATATCGCGTTTCCGCTGAAGATGCGCGGCCAGAAATCTGCCGATGTAAAGGCGCAGGTACAGCGCACGCTGGAAATGGTGCAGCTCGGCCATCTGGCTTCGCGGTTTCCACGTGAGCTTTCGGGCGGCCAGCAACAGCGTGTGGCGCTGGCGCGCTGCTTTGTCTACCAGCCCTCCATCATTCTCATGGACGAACCGCTCGGCGCGCTCGACAAGAAGCTGCGCGAACATATGCAGTTTGAAATCAAGCGGCTGCATCGTCAGACCGGCGCGACCGTTGTTTATGTGACGCACGATCAGGAAGAGGCGCTGGCGCTTTCGGACCGGATTTGTCTGATGAACCATGCCATGGTCGAGCAGATCGCGCCGCCGCAGGAAATCTACTCTCGCCCGACAACCGCTTTCGCAGCAGACTTTATCGGCATCTCCAATATTTTCCGTGGCAATATCGAAGCGGGCACCGATGGTTGCAAGCATCTTGTAACCAAGAATGCGAAGCTTCTTCTCGACAAGACATGCACGGTCGATGGCGGCGAAATGGCTCTCGTCGTGCGGCCGGAACATCTGGCGCTCGGAGATACCGGGGTGAACCGTATCAGCGGCCAGGTTGCGGAAGTGGTCTATGCCGGGTCCGAAACGCGTGTGTTGGTTGACGCCGCCGAAGCACGTCTTCTGACGGTGCGTGTGTTGCCGGGACAGCCTATCCCTGCGCTGGGCGAAAACGTTACATTGAGCTGGCAGCCTGAAGCCGCCGTTCTGGTGACGCCATGAGTGTAGCTGCAGTTTCCCCAGCGGGCGCGATGACGCGTTCCCGTTTCCGGTTCGGTCCGCTCTGGCTTGCTCTGCCGGGGCTCGCCTTCCTGATCATCTTCTTCCTTGTGCCCGTTGCGCGCCTGATGGGGCTGAGCTTCGAAAATGCCGATACGGGTGCGATGACGGCGGCGCATTACACGCGAATCTTCGACACGGATGTCTATTTTCGCGTTTTGCTGATTACGTTTCGCATCGCTGCTCTGACCACGCTGTTTTCGCTTCTGTTCGGCTATCCAATCGCCTACTGGCTGTCGCGTCTGCCGGAACGCAAACGCGGTCTCATGATCCTGCTGGTCATGGTGCCGTTCTGGACGAGCTATCTCGTCAAGAGCTTTGCCTGGGTTATTCTGCTCGGTCGCACCGGCGTGATCAATCAGCTCGGCCTCGGCTCCGGCGTCATCGGCTCACCGCTCGAAATGCTGCATAACGAGTTCGGTGTCATGATCGGCATGGTTCATGCCATGATGCCACTGGCTGTATTGACCATGCTGCCGGTTATGAGCGGGATCGATCGCAGGCTGACACAGGCTTCGGGCACGTTGGGTGCGGATTCGGCCAAGAGTTTCTGGCTGATTTATTTCCCATTGTCCTTGCCGGGTGCCGCTGCGGCTGGACTTCTCACCTTCATTTCTTCCCTTGGCTTTTTCATCGTTCCGGCCCTTTTAGGTGGACGCCACCAAACGATGCTTGCGCAGCTAATCATCGTGCAGGTGCAGGAAATTCTGAATTGGGCTTTCGCGGGTGCACTGGCGGCCATGATGCTGGTCGCTGCCCTCGTTACATGCTGGGTCTATGATCGCGTTTTGGGTCTCTCAAGTCTTTCAGGTGATACAGGGGCCGGTCGTAAGGGAAAGTACGGTATTCTGCGAAATATCGGTTTGCGTATTCTGGAAGTCTGTGCGCTTGCGTCAAGCAGTGTTGCAGCCGCTATCCGTACGTTGCTCGGACAAGCCGTCACAAAGCGTCTGCTGGGACTGTATTGCTTTTTGTCCTGCGCATTTCTGATGCTGCCGACGCTGATCGTGATCCCGATTGCGTTCACCAGCTCGCAGTTCCTGGAGTTCCCGCCTCCCGGCTTCAGTCTCGACTGGTTCCGCGCCTATTTCACCTCCGATCTCTGGTTGTCTGCGACCTTGCGCTCTTTCGGTGTGGCCTTTGCAACGGCCATCTTCGCGACGGTCATTGGTGGCTTTGCAGCGCTGGCATTGGCGCGGTCGCGGTCACGCTGGGCCGGGCTGATCTTTGCCTTCTTTCTCGCTCCCATGATCGTTCCCCGCATAGTTATTGCGGTCGGCCTGTTTTATCTGTTCGCCCAGATCGGACTTGTGGCCACCAATACAGGTCTTGTGATCGGCCATACGGTGCTGGCTTTGCCCTTTGCCTTCGTTGCGATTGCGGCAGTCTTGAAAAGCTATGACTGGCGTCTCGATCAGGCCGCAGCAACGCTCGGTGCGAACAAGCTACAAGCGCTGCGTTTCGTGACCGTTCCGCTCATCCGCAGCGGTCTGACGGCGGCGTTTCTCTTCGCCTTTATTACCTCCTTCGACGAACTCACGGTTGCGATCTTTGTCAGTGGCGGCATCAAGACCACTTTGCCCAAACAGATGTGGGACGACATGATCCTCCAGCTCAATCCGACGCTTGCCGCTGTATCGGTCGTCGTTTTCCTCATCGTCACAACGCTTCTTCTGGCGGCGGAAAAACTCCGCCGCTCCTCCTGATCAAAAAGAGTGTGCCTCCCATGACTGTGAAATTTGAAGGCTTCCTCGGAAGCTTCCTGACCAAGGCTGCGCAAAAGCCAGACCAGAACTTTGCCCTATTCAATGGCGAACCGATCAGCTTCGCTGCCATCGTGCGGAAATCGGCAGCCCTTGCCGCGCATCTGCGGACTCTTGGACTGAAGCGCGGCGACCGTGCAGCGGTCATGATGCGTAACTCTGAACTTTCGTTGCCGGTCTTGTTCGGTCTTGCCCGCGCAGGCATAGTTTGGGTGCCGGTCAATGCGCAGCAACGGGGCGAGGGTTTGCGATATATTCTTGAGCATTGCGAACCTGGCGTGGTCATTTGTGATCCTGATGCACATGAAACCATCCGCGAGAGTGGTGCCGAGATACCGGCAGACGCTTTCATTCGGACATCGGGTGAAGGATCGCTACAAGATATCGTTGCCCTGGAAAGTGCAAGCTTTACCGATGATCTGCCCACAGCGAACGATCTTTTCGCCATCATGTACACATCCGGCACAACCGGACGACCAAAGGGCGTGCTTGTTACCCACGGCATGATGCGACTTGCAGGAGAAGCCGTACGGCAACTGACCATGGTGCGGCCGGGCGACGTATTCTTTGTCTGGGAGCCGCTTTATCATATCGGCGGCGCACAGCTCATTGTCCTTCCCGCGCTGGAGGACGTCACACTGGCGATGGTCGACCGTTTCAGCGCCAGCCGTTTCTGGGCTCAGGTTCGCGAATATGGCGCAACGCATATCCATTATCTGGGCGGTATCCTGCAAATATTGCTGAAGCAACCGGAAAGCGCTTCCGATCGGGATCATCCGGTACGGATCGCTTGGGGCGGCGGCTGTCCGAAAGAAGTCTGGCCGCTTTTCCGCGACCGCTTCGGTGTCGATATGCGCGAATGCTACGGCATGACCGAGGCTTCCAGCATCACCACCTGTAATGATAACGGAACCGTAGGTGCAGTTGGCAAGCCAATGCCATGGTTCACGATTGAGCTTCTTGATGAAACCGGCCAGCCGGTGGCTGACGGCGAGAAGGGCGAGATCGTCGTGCGTTCTTCTATCGAAGGCGCCTTGTTTCAGGGTTATTTGCACAATCCCGAAGCGACGGAAAAAACCCTGCGCAAGGGAGCGCTTCATACCGGCGATTCCGGTTCGTTCGATTCGGAGGGTAATCTCTGGTTCCACGGCCGCCTGACGGACAGTGTACGTTGTAAGGGTGAGAATGTTTCCGCATGGGAAGTAGAACATATCGCGGGTGCATATCCATCAGTAGAAGATTGCGCGATTGTCGGCGTTGCTGCCGAATTTGGCGAGCAGGACATAAAGCTGTTCGTCAAGCCGAAATATGGTTGCGAAGTCGACCCGGCTGCGCTTTCGGCGTGGCTGTCGAGCCGTCTAGCACCCTATCAGAATCCACGTTACATTGCCGTGATTGATGAGTTCGAGCGTACGCCGAGCCAGCGCATTATGAAGCATAAACTGTCAAAGGAACTCGGCGATTGTTGGGACCGACATGAGGTAGCACTCGCTCCGAGCGAGTAGCCAAAGGGTAATCGCCTCTCGAATGAGTTGGTAGCATTTCCAGTGCCTTCAAGATGCGATCCGTTTTATCCGGTGAAACCCTCCGGCTAAATCAAACCGCCGGGAATTCCAATCGACTTCAAGCGCTAAATTGCTGGCCTTCGCGAATTTCGCGAAGGCCTGGTAGCGCAAAGATCCTGATATTCTATCAATGTCAGCCCGGTGAAATCCCAGGGGATAATGGTGGAGCGCACTCTCTGCGTCGTGGGCAGCTCGATTTATTAGCCGATGTTTGCGGCCTTAGGCACTTGTTGCCACTGCGTCTGAATGATGCGGCAGTAACAAGCTGGTTGGTTGTGCATCCGGCTCGTCCTGTTGGAGAGGAGTGCTATTCTCGTCAGCCGTCACTTTTTTTGAACAGACAAGCCGCGAGGTGGGCTATGTCTCGATCGTGTGGAATCTTGACTGGCGATCTGCAATCTCGGCCCGGTATAACTGCTGGAAACAAGACACGCATGTTCTTGACTTTGAATCCAAAGCAAAAGCACCTCCTACAAATTTGCCGCGTTAACTCGAGGTTTGGAATTCGCGCGCTCCCAGCCGTCTGATCAGATTTTGCGTCCCGGGCAGGCTGTCTGCCATGGGGTGGGTTGCGGAATGGCGGCTTATGACTAAAATCTCTTCATGATCAGAACTTAGTCCCTCTTTACGTTGGGCAAGCCGCTGCTGATCAGTCGCATTAATTTCGGAGTTCTAGATTGATAGAGATACGCCCCCCGCAACTGGGTGATGATCCGGCAATACAAATCTTGCTTTTGCAGCTTGGGTACGAGGTCGAGCCGAAGCAGTTGCGCGACCGGATGTTTTTGCTCGCGAAAAGTTCGCGTGATCCGATTTTATTGGCGTTAGATGAGACAGGCGTTCTTGGCCTCATCGCCCTCCATGTGACGCCTATGCTATTTTCTCCAGCGCCGGTCGCTAGAGTCACGACGCTTGTCGTCAACGAGCAAGCTCGAGGAAAAGGTATTGGCCGGAAACTTGTAGAAGCAGGCGCTACGCTGGCAAAGAACGCTGGATGTGAGGTCCTGGAATTGACGACGGCACTCCACCGGACTGACGCCCAGGCCTTCTACAAAACAATCGGCTTCACTGCCTCGTCGTTGAGACTGCACTGCGATCTGACCTAAAAGTTGCGGGTCAGGGCACAGGTTTGCCGATGGGAAACTCGATGAGAATTAGGGCGGCTTTCGGCCTATATTTATGTGACCACAGACGACCGAAGTGGGGTCGCAAGTGGTCGTCAAAGTCGCCTAGGATTTACGATTGCCCTCGCTCATCAGCCGTTCAAACTATACTGATCGGAGATTAGTCCCGCGGTTGCTGCACACTATGTCACGCATTCCTGACTCAAAATCTAAATCGGAAGTAAGCCACCGATGTTGAACTCATAGCGAGTTGATGAAGCACATATGACGTTGCCAGCTTTCTAAATCCGGTTTGTGATCTGATGATCGCTGCGCGACGGTTGAATCTTACCGATCGGTATGATTAGCCTTGATGTGGCCTGAATATTCCCGCACAAAAATATGCAAAGGAGAATGCGATTGATTAAATCAGCTGCAGACTTAGGAGCATTGGTTCGCGAAAAGCGAAAGGCTCTCGGATGGACGCAAACAGACCTGGCGGGGAGATCCGGCACGGGAGATCGCTTTATTATCGACCTGGAAAGCGGGAAGTCGACATGCCAACTGGGGAAGGCTCTATTGGTTGCGCGCGAAGTCGGAATTCATCTCGCCGATGCCAATTCGTTTACAGAAAATCGACAAGCGGAAACGGAAGCAGACGACGAGTTGTCATACTTGCCAAAATACTAAACGCCGAGGCCATTTGAAATGACGACATTGTTTTATGAAGATTTTGTGGAGACGCTATCCCAACTTCATCATGGCATTGGTGACGGTATCTGATTACGCTGCTTCCTGTTTCTACAGATTTGCACGAGAGTCAGCGTTCTCGACGGGTTATCAAAGCATATAGACTACGTCTTCTCTAATTAAGGTAGGTCATATGAGAACCTAGTGGCTGCTACTTCCCCAACGACTGAAAATTACACTGGCATTAACTCCACCAAAGCCGAAACCGTTGGATATCGCGTATTCAGCGGCTATCTGGCGTGATTGGTTTGCCACAAAATCTAAGCCACTGGCTTCTGGATCCGGGTTAACTAAGTTGAGGGTCGGTGGTGCGATTTGATCCTTAAGCGCCAGAATTGTAAAAATGGCCTCAAGCCCCCCGGCCGCGCCCAGGAGATGGCCTGTCGCCGATTTCGTCCCGCTGACAGCTATCGCATTGTTAGAGCCAAAAACGCTCTTGATGGCTCTCATTTCGCCCAAATCGCCAACTGATGTCGAGGTAGCATGCGCATTCAGATGGCCGATGTCGCCGGGCATTATTCCAGCCTGTGCAATGGCGATCTCCATGGCTCTGCGTGCACCATTGCCGTCCTCGGGGCCAGAGGTGATATGGTGTGCGTCGGCTGTTGTTCCGTACCCGATGAGTTCTGCAATTGGCGTCGCACCGCGAGCAAGTGCATGGCTGAGTGCTTCAATAACCAGCATGCCCGCTCCTTCGCCCATAACAAATCCGTCGCGAGAGGCATCAAAGGGCCGCGATGCCTTGCCCGGCGTGTCATTGAAGCTGGTCGAAAGAGATCGTGCCGCGGCAAAACCGCCGAGACTAACAGTGTTAATGCAGGCTTCAGTTCCGCCGCAGAGCGCAATGTCTGCTTCATTTGCCCTGATCATTCTGGCAGCATCGCCGATAGCCTGAACGCCTGCAGCGCACGCCGTCACAGGTGCCCCAATGGGGCCCTTAAAGCCAAAACGGATCGACGCTTGCCCAGCTGCGAGGTTGACGAGAAACGACGGAATAGTGAAAGGCGAAAGACGGCGGACACCGCGTTGATCGACGGTACGGACTGCCTCGCTTATCGCGGGAAATCCACCTATGCCGGACGCAATGATCGTCGCGGTCCGTAGTTTCTCGTTATTTGAGGTCGGCTTCCATCTCGCCTGGGCGAGCGCTTCTTCAGCTGCGGCGAGTGCGAAGATGATAAACCTGTCGACCTTGCGTTGGTCCTTGGTAGAGAGGACTGTATCCGGGTCAAAGCCTCCTTCAGTATCATCCGCGATTGAGGGGACTATCCCGCCGATCTTAGACGGAAGATCAGCGACGACATCATCTCCCAGTCGGCGGATTCCGCTCTGTCCTGCAAGTAGACGCGACCAGGAAATATCAGAAGTCGCTCCAAGGGGGCTGACAGCTCCCATTCCTGTTACAACGATCCTACGCATAGGTTTTCCGCCTTTGGTTTCTTTGATTTTCGCATTTTTTCTTACTGCCGGGGGAAGATCGGCCCGGGAGCATGTCATAGAACATGCAGCGTTAGTTCGGGCTGCAAGAGCGCTATTGGAGCGGTATCCGATCTGCAGAGCTACTGCGGCTCATGAGCTGGAAGGAATAATGGAGCCCTCTCTCATTTATGGGGGCAAGCTTCGTCATCCCCTTTGCCACCTGCAAGGCGCCTCACTTCGTTAGCGGCTGTATCGAGAACATTTTGCGACAAGTTCTCATCCTCAATGAGGCGGGACATCGTGACAGCACCGACCATAAGGGACAAAATAGCGATTGCCTTGCTGCTCGGATTTGACGTGTCGGTCTCGTGCATCAATTCGTCCAAAACCTCAAAATGAGCCCTGATTCCGTCCTCGAATGGTTGTCGAACATCTTTACTTTGACGCGCCGCGTCTGCTCCCAATGCAACCAAAGGACAACCGTCAGCCTTTTCGCCACGATGTCCGCGCGAAAGATAAAACTCAATAATAGCTTCCAGAGGGTCTGAATTTTCACCCGCAGCTGTAGACCACCTGCGGGTGGCGCTTTCCATAGCGCGTCGAGATGCCAGTGCAGCAAGGTGATCCTTGGATGTAAACTGCTTATAGAAGGCACCTTGCGTTAAGCCCGCACCTTTCATGAGGTCCTTCAGGCCGATCCCGTCAAAACCATGTTCTCGAAACAGTCGACTCGCCACGTTGATCACGGTTTCGCGATTCTCTTCGGCCTGTACGCGGCTCACTCTCATAACAGCCTCCTATTAGATTTCGTTTGACATCTATATCATAAATAGAGTTAGGTCGCAATCTAATTTGTCTGGATTGCTGGTTATGAAGAGAAGCCAAGAAATGAAACGCAAACAAGTCTGGGCCATTGCGGGTCTCACTGTGGCCGCAGCCACTGCCGCGGCTTTTTTTGTGGTTTTGGAAGTACCAAAGCGGGAAGCGGAGGCCGCTGATCCAAGGACGGCTTTCCCCTTGGTTCGGGTTGCTGAGGTAAAGGCCGCCGGAATGGCCGAGCGCTCCTTCACAGGCACTGTCGCTTCCCGTGTCCAGAGCAATCTTGGTTTCCGCGTTCCCGGCAAGATCGTTGAGCGGATGGTGGACGTGGGGCAGCAGGTCCGGCGGGGTCAGGCGCTGATGCGCATTGACGAAACTGACCTCCTGCTAGCGCTAACCGCCAAGCGAAACACGGTTTCTGCAGCGCGCGCTATTGTGATTCAGGCGCAGGCTGACGAAAAACGATACGCAGTGCTGGTAAAAAATGGTCTTGCGGCAACTCCGCAGCGTTATGAGCAGGCGAAGACGGCTCTGGATACGGCAACGGCGCAGCTCGCAGCTGCTGAAGCTGCCGCAAAGGTCGCGGAAAACGAAGTAGCTTACGCGGTCCTGTTCGCGGGTTCGGATGGAACCATCGTTCAGACATTAGGAGACCCGGGACAAGTCGTGGCAGCCGGACAGAGCGTGGTTCAACTGGCGCAGTCCGGGCCACGCGAGGCCGTCGTCTGGCTTCCTGAGACGCAGCGACCCGCTCCCGGCTCCCAAGCTCAAGCGAGAATCTATGGCAGCGGAAGTCTCAGTGGCAAGGCCACGCTGCGACAGATTTCCGATTCAGCCGATCCACAAACCCGGACTTACGAGGCGCGCTACATTCTTGAGGGCGATGCGGCGTCAGCCCCGCTTGGCTCGACCGTTACCATAAAAATCGTGGATACTGACCGCGAGCAGGAAGTCGCCGTACCAGTCGGAGCAATCCTCGACAACGGAAATCGCACAGGCGTGTGGGTAGTCAACGGCTCCACATCCACGGTGAAGTTCACACCGGTCAAGGTCCGCCAAATTGGTGAGGAGGCGGCATTTGTCACTGGTATTGGCATTGGAGAACAGATTGTCGCTCTAGGCGCGCATCTTCTGGATGATGGTGGGAGCGTTAGGATTGCCTCGCAGCCCGAGGTGAAAAAATAATGAGCTTTAATCTCTCCGCTATCGCAGTGCGTGAGCGCGCCATAACTCTTTTCTTTATCGTGCTGCTGGCAGTCGCTGGCGCCTACGCTTTTATCAAGCTGGGACGAGCCGAAGATCCGTCGTTCACTATCAAGACATTGACGGTCACGTCCGTTTGGCCAGGTGCCACTGCGCGTGAAATGCAGGACCTTGTCGCGGAGCCTCTCGAAAAGCGTATTCAGGAACTCACATGGTATGACCGCGTCGAAACGACGACCAGACCCGGCTACGCTTTTCTGACAGTCACGCTCAAGGATAATACGCCTGCAAGTGCCGTCGCAGAAGAGTTTTATCAGGCGCGCAAAAAGCTTGGCGACGAAGCGCGCAATCTGCCTCCAGGTGTCATGGGCCCGTTCGTCAACGACGAGTATTCAGACGTGAGTTTTGGCCTTTACGCCCTGAAGGCAAAGGGCATGCCGATGCGCGATCTTGTCCGACAAGCGGAGACCATTCGCCAGGATCTTCTGCACGTGCCAGGCGTGAAGAAAATCAACATCGTCGGCGAGCGCCCCGAGCAGATTTTTGTCGAGTTTTCCTATTCGAAACTCGCAACTCTCGGGATATCTGCGCAGGATATTGCTTCTGCGTTGCAGCGACAAAATACGGTCACGCCTGCGGGATCGATTGACACCAAAGGACCACAGGTCTTTATCCGTTTCGACGGAGCATATAACAGCGTTCAGGCGATTGCCGACACGCCGATTGTTGCTGCTGGACGAACATTGAAGATCTCCGACCTTGCCGAGGTTCGGCGCGGTTATCAGGACCCTGCCACTTACGTCATCCGCCACGAGGGCGAACCGACGATCATGCTAAGCGCGGTCATGCAGGCGGGATGGAATGGTCTTGATCTCGGCAAGGCACTGGAGGCTCGCTCTGCCGCCATTGCACAGACACTGCCACTGGGCATGACCCTCACCAAGGTAAGTGATCAGGCTGTCAATATTGACGAGGCCGTCGGCGAGTTCATGCTCAAGTTCGCCATGGCGCTCGGCGTTGTGCTGTTCGTCAGCTTGGTCGCCTTGGGCTGGCGTGTCGGCATCGTGGTGGCGCTTGCTGTGCCGTTAACCCTCGCGGTTGTTTTCCTGATCATGTTGGAAACCGGACGTTTCTTCGACCGCATCACGCTCGGCGCTTTGATCCTCGCCCTCGGCCTCCTTGTTGACGACGCCATTATCGCTATCGAAGTCATGGTGGTGAAGATGGAGGAGGGCATGGACCGCATCAAGGCGGCCGCTTATGCCTGGAGCCATACCGCAGCCCCTATGCTGTCCGGCACGCTGGTTACGATCATCGGACTGATGCCGGTGGGATTCGCAAAATCAACCGCCGGCGAATACGCTGGTAATATTTTCTGGGTCGTCGGTTTCGCCTTGATCGTATCCTGGATCGTCGCCGTCACATTTACACCCTATCTTGGCGTCAAGATGCTGCCAGATATCAAGCCCGTCGAGGGCGGTCATCATGCTATCTATGACACGCCCAATTACCGTCGTCTGCGTTCTATCATCGAGTTCGCAGTTCGCCACAAATTTGTGGTCTGTGCGGTGGTAGGCATTTGCATGGCCGTTTCGATCGTGGGAATGGGTGGTGTAAAGCAGCAGTTCTTCCCGACATCAGATCGCCCGGAGGTGCTGGTTGAAGTGCGCATGCCAGAGGGCACGAGCATCGAGGCGACAACATCCGCGGTGAAGAAGATTGAAAGCTGGTTACAGTCTCAGCCCGAGACAGATATTGTCACGAGTTATGTAGGGCAGGGAGCCCCGCGCTTTTTCTTCGCCATGGCCCCGGAATTGCCCGATCCAGCCTTCGCCAAGATAATTGTGCTCACGCCCGATGCCCACGCTAGGGAAGAACTTAAGCACCGCTTGAGGGGGGCCGTATCAGAGGGCCTCGTTCCCGAGGCATCCGTGCGTGTGACCCAGCTTGTATTCGGTCCCTACACGCCGTTCCCGGTCGAGTTCCGCATCATGGGCCCCGACCAAATTGAGCTCTACAAGATTTCCGAGCAGGCTCTGGCAATCATGAAGACTGTTCCAAATGTACGCCAAGCCAACAGGGATTGGGGCAACCGCACGCCTGTGCTGCGCTTTTTCCCCGACCAGGAAAGGCTCAATCTGATCGGTCTCTCACCATTGGAGGCGGCACAACAGATGCAGTTGCTTCTGAGCGGCATTCCTGTCACCCAGGTGCGCGACAACATCCGCAACGTGCCTGTCGTTGCACGCAGTGCTGGCGAGAACCGCCTTGATCCTTCACGACTTGCCGACTTCTCGTTGATGAGCAGAGATGGTCGACAAGTTCCGCTTGATCAGATCGGGCATCCCGAGATCCGCTTCGAGGAGCCGATCTTAAAGCGTCGTGACCGTACCCCGGTGATAACCATCAGGTCCGATATTAACGAGGCAACGCAGCCACCAGAAGTTTCGCAACAGGTGATGAAGGCACTGCAGCCATTAATAGCATCGCTTCCCATTGGATACCGTATCGAGATGGGTGGCAACATCGAGGAATCACTAAAAGCCAACGTCGCTCTCGCTCAGGTTTTCCCCCTGATGATCGCTGCAATGTTGATCGTCATCATCATGCAGGTTCGCAGTCTGTCGACTATGACAATGGTTATGCTGACGGCACCGCTTGGTCTTGCCGGGGTGGTTCCGACATTGATTCTGTTCAATCAACCCTTCGGGTTCAACGCCATTCTCGGGTTGATCGGGCTGGCTGGCATTCTGATGCGCAACACGTTGATCCTGACGGAGCAGATCAAGGAGAACCAAGCGGCTGGGCTCGATGACTACCACGCTGTCATTGAGGCGACAGTGCAACGGACACGACCAGTTATCCTGACTGCGCTAGCAGCGATCCTGGCGTTCATACCACTGACCCACTCAGTGTTCTGGGGGTCTATGGCATACACATTGATTGGGGGAACGGCAGCGGGAACGGTTATGATCCTACTCTTCCTGCCTGCGCTGTACGCCGTGTGGTTCCGAATAACAGCACCCCAGAAGGCCCATACTTCCCATTCATCAGGCGAGTATGCCGAGCTAAAACCGTACTAAGCGCTGGCTTTGGGACACACGAACGATAGTTAAAAAAACTTACAGAAAGTTTCGCGACGGGAAAATTAAGCGGGAGGAGCTCAAGAGCTCAAGGCAAAATATATGTAGCTCAATTTTAGGCGCGTTAAGATATGTATCGTGTGTGTTAGAGCCATGATTATTGACTGGCAATTAATCAACGGCAGAAACAAATTAGGACATGAATTCTTAAAACCCCATTGCTCATCCATCGGGTTTAATAGGCGTAAACATCGGTGTTGATTGGGCGTCCTGGCATTCGCACGAAGTCTGCCTTTAAGTTGATGGGGTCTCCTAATCCTCGTTATGTGCTACGAGTTTTGACGGAAAAATGAGTTCGTCGAAATATGCCCAAACTGTATGCAAGAGCTAATCAGCTGCGACATTCCGGTTGCGAGAATGGAACCCCTTTGGCATGACGTTAACAGTGAGGAGGGGTCATGATCCAGTTGATTTTGTATTTGTTGGTTCTGCCCGTATTGTGCATGTGTCCACTGGTAAAAAACGTTTGGGACGCATCTATCTAGAGCTCGCCATTAGCTGTCGGCTCGCGCCTGGCGGATGGCCGGTGATACGTTTAAATGCGCGGCTGAAAGCAGCTTGAGAATTATAACCAAGTTTGTGCGCCACAGTGTCGATCGACAACCTGTCGCGGTTCAGCCATTGGCTGGCAAGCCGCATCCGAAGTTCGGAAGCATAGCGAAGCGGCGGAATACCGATGGTAGATTGAAAGCGCCCAGCAAAAACAGATCGGGAAATGTTGCATTCAGCCGCCAGTTCTTCTACCGACCAGTCATGACCAGGGTTTCGGTGCAGTGCAAGAATAGCGCGCGCCAGACGCGGATCACGCAAGGCAGCCACGAGACCTGAGGCATTTTCACAGCCGCATTCCACCCAGCCTCGCACGATCATGGCGGCCATGACTTCGGCCAGTCGTGCGAGTACGCCCGCAAATCCGATCCGGCCTGAGCAGATTTCATTCTTCATACTGGTGAAAATGGGTTCCAGTCCGGGATAACGGCCATTATGAGCATCCGCCAGCATGAAGGGCGGCATCAGCGGACCAAGCCCCTGCATTCCGCCCAGATCGAACTCCATACAGCCATAAAATAGAATGGCGCTGGGTATCGTGCTGGTACTCGGGCAGGTGTCTACCCCACTAACCGCGTCGCCAAGAGGGGCTGTGGTAAAGCTGTCGATAGGTTGCACCGGGACACTATCATCGGACAGCAACGCGTGCTCTCCGCCATGAGGCATGAGAACGGCGTTACCTGCCGATAGCCTGTGAAGACTTCCATCTGCGCTTCTTAGCAGCGCTGTTCCTATGGCGAGATAGTGGAAATAGGCATAACCGGGTCTGGCATCAAAATTCATGCCGAACTCTGGCCCGGTCTGGATGCGGCGATATTGAACCCCGCGCAGTCGCATCCCGGACAGCAACTCGCTTACGAGGTCGGAGGATAACGCGAAGGAGTCTTGGAAAGTCATGTCAGGAGTTTCAATCAAATATTCAGGTATGTTAGACATAGATCGTCCGATGATTGATGTCTAGGTTCCGGTTCAAATTGATTGAAAACAGAAAGAACCTAGATGACTGATATCACTTGCTGCTCTGCATTAAGTACAGAGCCTGATGGCGTAATACATGACGAGCCCGTATCTGCTTCGTGGCTTGCAGTGTTTTCGCTGACAATGGGCGTATTCGGTCTGCTGACGGCAGAGTATTTGCCTGCGAGCCTGCTGACACCCATGGCTGCCGAGCTTGGTGTGTCTGAGGCTTTGGCAGGGCAAGCCGTTACGGTCACCGCAGTGGTGGCGCTATTTTCCGGTCTTTTTGTACCGGTTCTGACAAGAGGGTTCGACCGGCGCATAATTCTCCTGGCCTTTTCCACGTTGATGATCGCTTCCAACTTGCTGGTGGCTGTCTCCTCCAGCATAACAATTCTGTTGATTATGCGAGTTTTTCTGGGCATTGCTCTTGGTGGTTTCTGGGCAATGGCCGCGGCTGTCACAATGCGGCTTGTACCTCCTGTACTGCTTCCGCGCGCACTTTCTATCGTCTTTAGCGGCATTGCCGTGGGGACAGTCGTTTCAGTGCCGCTAGGCAGCTATCTGGGAGAGTTATTCGGGTGGCGTAGCGCCTTTTATGCAGCAGCGGCTATTGGGGTCGCAACATTGTTGTTTCAGCTTTTTACCTTACCGCGGCTTGCGCCTCGCAAAACCACTGCTCGTCTCAGAACGGTGGTCGACGTCGTGCTGCGTCCGGGCATTGCGATTGGCATGCTGGGCTGCATTCTCGCGCACACCGGGCATTACGCGCTGTTCACTTATATAAGGCCATTTCTTGAAAGCACCGCTGGCGTTGGTCCGGATGCGCTGGCGTTGATGCTGCTCGGCTTTGGAATAGCAAATTTTGCTGGTACTCTTCTAGGAGGCTGGTTGATGGAGCGTAGTTTGCACCTGACGCTTGTGCTCATGCCCATGCTTGTTGGCATCGCGGGCCTCGCTCTTGTCTTCCTGCCTGTCTCGGGTCTTGGGCTGGCCCTTCTGGTGGCTTTCTGGGGATTGACGTTCGGCGGTGTACCCGTCGCCTGGTCTACCTGGGTTGCTCGTTCGGTTCCAGATCAGGCGGAAAGCGCCGGTGGAATGGTGGTTGCCTCGGTGCAAGGGGCGATCGCTGCCGGGGCTGCAACCGGAGGCCTCATGTTCGGCTTGAGCGGCATTGTTGGTGTGTTCATAGGTGGCAGCCTGGTGATGCTGCTTGCCGCATTGCTCATAGCACTCCGTGTTAAGGTAAATGCTTCGGCAGGAGATGGAATAGGTGCGGCAAAGGTTCACCTCTGAATACCCGTCGGCTGTTCTCCGACTTGTCAGAACATTCAATCTGCTCGCAGTTCTAATATCTGCAGAGGGTTTTCTCGATGATTACACGGCATGTGCCGCGCATCCCGCTTCTCTTAATACTTTAGCAGCGAGATTCTGCGTGAGTACACGGTGCAGGGTACCCAATACTTGAAATTCAGGCTTCGTCGTTTGTGATATGTTCCCGCAGCGGCGGAGCTACGAAGTTTTGAGCGTGCGCGCTTTCTTGTCGATTATAAAATCCCATGAATCTGACCTTCTTTAAGCCATCAATATACTGTGGAGAACAGACTGTTGATTTTTGAGTTTCAGGGAACGCCTCAGACGTCCCGAGAAGGTTTACAGTATTCGGTCTTAACCGTTTCAGCTCCGTTACCATGCCCCCCGGTGGCAGCAGGCGCTTTTGATGCCTCTTTAGTCTATTGAGTTTCTGAGGGAGATGTCATGCAAAGACCGGAAGTATCGCTATCTAACGCAAGGACCCGATTCAACTGGACAAAATGACTTAGCGAAGGCGCTTTCATCACTCTCTCATCTCGAAAAGTGTAACCGATACGCTTCCGATAATTCGTAAACGGTTCGCTTCCTAATCTGGAACGCGAGACATCTATAAGTTGTTTTCGAGAACTATTGAGTGGATGTTTCAATCTAAGTTGAACATTTCAGCCGAGGTCACTTATTCTGTGTGGAGTTTCCGATCCGTCGCCGAGTTAGCATCCTGCATTCACAGAAGTCCAAGCGTTCAATTGCTTACTGAGAACAATGGACGGATCAAAGGGTTGATTCCGTTCACGGCATAGAAATCGGAGCTATGGGCGAGGTGCGAGTAAAAAACTTCAGCGGCGACTTATTATTGATCGTTGGATCAGATAAAGCGCTAGTCCGAGTACTACAATAAAAAGAATGCAGCTGATTTTGAAGGGTTGCAGCCGAGAGATGCCATACGTGTACGACGCTAGTATTGGACCAACCGTCTGTCCAATTCCCTGGGCGAGAATGTTAAGGCCGGCAGCTTTGCCTTGTGTGACGCTTGTATTGTCTAAGCTCAATCCCGCCATGTTTCCAGGTAAGATGAGACCCAATCCGATGCCCAACAGGAGCAGTGAGGAAAAAATTACAACGTAACTGGTGGCTACAGTATTCAAGTAGACTGATATTATAGAAATTATTGCGCCAGAAGCTAGTAGAGAGGATGGTTTTAAGGCCGGAAGGCGTAGCAAAAATACCTGCGTTAAGACCATTACTACGGCTGTACATAGGAATGCTGCGCCTGTTTTTGCTATTGAAAGATCAACAGTGACCCCCCAGGTGTCTTGCATTCTGATGGCTGTGACTTGCTGAAGGATGCTGTATCCTGCGAATGATACCATCGTAATGGCCATATAGGGCCAAGATAAATTGAATGCTTTGCTAAGATTTTCCGTGCTCTCGGGGCTTTCTATATGCTGAACTTTCGGAACTTCAATTCTATGGACTGCAAATAATGCACTTATCAAGACGAGGGCTACAATTCCAAACGCTGCTGCAGGATGCGCGGGAGCCACTCCAAAAGTCATAGCCGCACCAGCAACGCCACCTATTCCTGTAGCGGCGCCCAGAAGCCCCATTGCTCTAGTTCGCTCCGCGCGTGCAGTAGTATCAGCAATATAACCTTGCGCTGCGGGAAACATTCCGCCCGCCAGCAATACTTGTAAACCTCTAACCCCTGCAATTGATATCAACGCAATGCCGGCTGAAAACACGCCGCTCAAGCGTAAGTGAACGACACAGCCAATAGCAGCAAGCGAGCTTGCGCTTACTCCTATGGCGAGATAGAGAACAGGCCGTCGTCCCAGTCGGTCGCTTAAGTGCCCCCATAAGGGAGCTGATATCATCAATAGGAGAGCTGACAGACTTACGATCAAGCCAGCCTGGAGATCGGTAAAGCCCAAACTTCGCGCCAGTGGCGGCATTACAAGGAGGAACAGCGATTGTCCCGCCACGAAGGCGGCTACTGCGCTAAGTAACGGTAATCGCGGCATTATGTACATTCGGTGGACTTACCATTGAATAATTACCTACAGAGAAAAATATCTTAAATTTAATCCTCTAATTCAGCGTGGTTCGATATTTCTTTAGCATTCCTGATAATGATATTTCTGTAGTTATATTCGATCCAGCCGTTTTTGGAAAACTTGTTAAGCGTTGCGTTGACCTGTTGTCTTGATGCATTGGCCATGATGCCGAGATCATGCTGGGACAGCGGGATAGATTCATTTCCAAGCCATGCAGTTCGGTGAATGACGGAGGCGATGCGGCGTGATGCGTTTCGCTTTTGCAGGTCGTGTACAATGCGCACCAGAACGTCGACCGTCAAAACGGTATTCATGCACACAGCGCGAACAAAGGCTGGATCTTTCCTGGCCATTTGTTCCATTGCTTCCAAAGGGATATGCATCATCCATGCAGCACTCAACGCTCGCAGCTCTGCGCGTCTTGGCTGTCCCGTCAAAAAGGGGCCTTCACCGGTCCAAGCTCCTGCGACGCCAAGGTGAATAAGCCGGGGTGCCGCGCTGTCCGAGGCTGTATTGATCGAGACGCTGCCCGCTACAAGACCGTACATCCCACCAAGAGGGTCGCCGACCCTGTATATGGCCTGTCCAGGCTCATACTTATTCACCACAGCTTTCCCGAAAATCCCTTGTCTAAATGGTTCTGGCATATAAGAGAGCCAACCGTTCGCGCTGATTACTTGTTCGGCGTACTCACGTGTTATTTCTTGCATCTGGTTCTTCGGGCTCGGTGAATGGTGAATACTGGCTCTTCTCTAGTGCTTATTTATACCGGGTATTTATAACCAAGAAATAAATGCTGATTTGTTCCAACCTTCGATGAACTGTCAGGATTCGGACAGTCTCTCTTCTGAAAGCATGCATAATCGTCTTGCTGCCGCGGGACATGAGCAGCAAGAGAGCGTCCTTTTTGAAGGTTGGGGAATGGCGGATAAGATTGGGGGTGCAATGGCTAGAAAAGCACCGGTAATGAGTGCGACAATCTTGGCAGTTTTCGTGGCGAGCACAGCTACAAGTAAGGCGCAGTCTTCTGCTGATGATCTATCACAGAAACTGGCCAACCCTCTTGCCAATCTGATTAGCGTGCCATTTCAAGGCAACTACGATTTCAAGGCTGGAGCCAAGGGCGATGGTTTTGCATTCACACTGAACGTTCAACCGGTGATACCGTTTAGCGTAAACGAAGACTGGAATTTGATAACCCGGACGATTATCCCGATTTCTTATAGAGATTATATGCCGGGAGGTAGTGTAAGTGGGCTCGGCGATATCAATGCCAGTTTCTTCTTTTCGCCGAAAGAGCCCGCGAATGGTCTGATTTGGGGGGCTGGTCCTGTTTTCCTTCTGCCCACAGCGACAGACGACTATCTGGGTACCGGGAAATTCGGGCTGGGCCCAACAGCCGTTGCGCTCGTTCAGCAGGATAAATGGACTGTCGGTGGTCTTGCAAATCATATCTGGTCGGTTGCCGGTGATAGCGACAGGCAAGACGTCAGTGTGAGTCTGTTGCAGCCTTTCGTGTCATATAATTTTGGTCATGGTACGTCAGCATCTTTAAGCGTGGATTCAACTTATGATTGGGAAGCTTCCCAATGGACAGTGCCGGTCAATTTCGGGGTTACACAAGTATTCCAGGTGGGGACACAGGCGATGAGTTTCCAGGTAGGAGGTCGATACTACGCGGAGGCCCCAAGCGGCGGTCCGGACTGGGGTCTGCGAACAACCCTGACCTTCCTGTTTCCGAAATAGCTCTCAAAATGCGCTTATTGCGAGACATTTTGATGAGCTATCGGGTGCAACTCAAACCCTACTAAGGTCGAATGATGAATATGGTCGGAAAGTTTGCTTTACCTCTCCTTCTTCTGGGAGCGGGGCTATCTGTAGCAAATGCGGCAGATGCGGTGCTTCCAGGCATTGTCCCAGAAGCAAAACCGGTGGAAAATTCGGATTGGCGTTTTGCAGCGAGCCCTTATTTCTGGGCGGCTGGGATTTCAGGGGATGTTGGCCAGTTCGGATTGCCGGCAGTACATCTCAAGTCTGATTTCGGTGATATCCTCAGCGATCTCGATTTTTCCTTCATGGGTGTCGCCGAAGCCCGGAATGATCGTTACAGTTTCTTTGGCGACATTATCTATACGAAAACCACAACGGATTCCGGAACCCCACGGGGTTTCCTCGCGCGCGACGTCAGCCTGACATCTCAAACCTTTACGGGCCTTTTCGGCGCGGGATACTCTCTATTCACTGACGGAAAAAGCAATTTCGACGCTGTTGTCGGCGCCCGCATCTGGTACGCAAAAACTGAACTGAGCTTCTCGGGCGGTTTGCTCGATGGCGTCGAGCGCAGCGATAGCGCCACCTGGGTCGACGCTATTGCTGGATTTCGCAGCCGTTATTTCCTGTCGGATAATGTGTACGTAAATGGTTGGGGATTGATTGGAGCCGGTCAGGCGAAGCTCGATTGGGACGTGGCAGCCGGTATCGGCTATCAGTTTAACGATAATATCTCCGCTGTTGCTGGCTATCGTGCCCTTGGTGTCGATTATGACCACGACAATTTTGTGTTCGATGTTGTTCAGCAGGGGCCAATTCTTGGATTGGCATTTCGCTTTTAAGCTTTGCTGCTCAATCTGAGTTTCATCAATCTAGATCAAGATGAGGTTGAAAATGCGTTGCAGTAGCCGTAACTCATGGCAAAAAAGTTCCAAGGATAAAATTCTGGCATTTGGTATTGTTGCGCTGGCCGCGTCAATGTTGATGCCCTCCACGTCTGTCGCTGCTGAGCCGGTTCAAGTCAACAGTGACAATTTCGTCCAGGCCGAGAGCGATCTGTATTTTTCAGCAGTGGTAGCGGCTGGCCGTTTCGGCAAATTCGGCCACGATCGGGAGATGACACCGCTGGATAAGCAGGCAATAATCCGTATGAACCGCGACACGCTTTATTCATCAGCAGTGTTCGATCTTGACGCCGGGCCTGTGACAGTCACGCTGCCTGACACCGGTGGGCGTTTCATGTCGATGCAGGTCTTCGATCAAAACCATTATACGCACGGTGTTTACTACGAACCTGGGACTTATACGTTCACCCGAGAAGAGATTGGAACGCGCTACGTCTTCCCTGGTATTCGTATTCTTGCAAATCCGGAGGATCCCGAAGACCTGAAGGCCGTACATGAACTACAGGACAAAATCACCGCTGAGCAGCCGGGTGGTCCCGGAAGTTTTGAAATCCCTAATTGGGACAGCACCAGCCGTAACAACACCCGATCTGTCATTCTGCAATTAGCCGCAACTCTGCCGGATACGCGCGGCATGTTCGGAGCGAAGGACAAGGTTGATCCGGTTCGTCATTTCATCGGCTCGGCCATGGCTTGGGGTGGTAACCCGGAACAAGACGCGCTGTATCTGAACCGTACAGTGTCCGACAATGACGGCAACACGGTGTATAGTATCAAAGTCGCCGACGTACCTGTTAAAGGCTTTTGGTCAATAAGTATCTATGATGAAAAGGGATTTTTCAGGCAGAATAAGTCGAACGCTTACACAATCAACAATCTGACCGCTCATAAGGATACTGACGGTGGCGTGAGAGTTCAGTTCGGCGGTTGCGACGGCAAAATTGCCAACTGTTTGCCGACACCAGAGGGATGGAATTACATGGTTCGTCTATATCGCCCCGAGACGAGCATTCTGGATGGAAGCTGGAAATTTCCTGTTGCGGAGGAAGTGAAATGAAGCGAAGGACTTTTCTTGCCGGTACTGCTGCGCTGATGGCGCTGCCATCATTGCCATCCTTCGCACAGGAAGACATTAGGGCATCGGCCCGTGAGGCTTATATTTACACTTATCCGATGGTGAAGAACTATCTCACCATGTATCAGTATGCGCTTGAGCCAGACGGCGGACAATACAAGGGGCCTTTCAACAAAATGGTAAGTATTGCTCGGGTCTATACGCCTGAGGACACAGCCATTATTACGCCGAACTCGGACACACCTTATTCATTCATTGTTTTCGATTTGCGTGCAGAGCCTGTCGTGGTAACGCTGCCGGCAATCGAGAAGGATCGGTATTACTCACTCCAGCTGGTTGATCTATACACCAACAATGTCGACTATCCGGGCACGCGCGTCGATGGCAATGACGGTGGCGACTTTCTGATCACTGGCCCCGGTTGGAAGGGCGAGGTGCCCAAGGGTATCAAGCGCGTTATCGAAATGCCGACCACGCTCGCAATCGGTATCGTCAGGACACAGCTTTTCTCTTCGGCTGATCTCGACAAGGTGAAGGATGTTCAGGCGGGCTACAAGGCAGCACTTCTGTCGACCTATGCCGGTACCCCGGCACCTGAAGCTCCACCATCGGTCGCCTGGCTACCGATATCGGATGAAAAGATGGTCTCCGATTATTGGTCGCTTGCTGCCTTCCTGCTTCAGTTCGCCCCGCCGTATGCAGGAGATGAGGCGCAACGAGAAAACCTAGTCAGTCTTGGTATCCGTCAGGGAGAAACATGGCCGGGGGCAAGCACGCCAGCCGCTACGGTAGAACTGATGAATGAGTTGGTTGTGACGACGGAAAAGGAGCTTCGAGAAGAAGCCGGTCGAATGACCGATTCATCCAAATTATTCGGTACGCCTGAATTCATGAAGGGCAAGTACTTAGTCCGTGCCGCAGCCGCACAAGGCGGAATTTACGGTAATACAGTACAGGAAGCCCTTTATGTCATCTATGCGCTTGACGGGAAGATGGTGCCGCTAAACGGTCGGGATGGCGATTATACTTTGACGTTCTCGCAGGACACATTGCCGCCCGTCGATGCATTCTGGTCGATAACTATGTATGATCGAGCCAAGCAATTTCTCGTCAAAAACCCTATCGATCGCTATCTGATTAACTCGGCGATGCTTAGTGATCTCCAGAAAAACGACAATGGTGAAATAGTTCTGCATCTACAGCACGATAGTCCAGGATCGAAACTTGAATCGAATTGGCTCCCTGCTCCTAGCGAACCATTTTATGCTGTTATGCGACTCTACTTACCGAAAACAGAGGCAATAAATGGACGTTGGATACCTCCTGTAGTCAATAAAGTGTAGAATTTTATTATTGCAGCACCGGTGGTTTGAAACCGATGCTGCATTATTATTTATGTTTTTTGCATTTCATAATTGCAACCAAAGTCGAACCCGGCCCGTTAGTTCGCCAATAGTTTCAGAAATATCAAATCAATTCAGCGATAACCGTTTGCCCATCACAGCTGGCTTAATAACAGAGATCCGTTCTTGACCGGCAATCAGCGAAAATAGTGCTTCGATTAGCTGGATTGTCTACAGCGGAGCTTTTGCGTAGCCTTTTGAGAGAATTGGTCCCGTCGGACGTCCCGTTGGAGAGCCACCAGCAGGTTCTAATGTAAGTTCATAAAGCTGTTCACCACGGGGCAGAGGCAGGTCTGGTCCCTTCAACACTGCGGAATGCGCGCCTTCGAGCAATCCCATTGAGACAGGCCCGATTTCCTGTGAGGGTAGCGTCCATACCTGAATGGTTTTACCTGACGGAATTTCGACGTTGTTTAACAGGCGGACACGGGCATTTTCATTACCAAAATCTTCAACGATTGCCTGAACGCCTCCAGTATCATCCAGCAAAACCGCGATCACAACCGGCTCAATGGTTCTTGTAAGCGACCATCCGAGACCAATAGCAAGAAGGATTGATGCGGCCGATGCCGAAAGTGCAGCAAGTCGCCAGCGATTAACACCAAACTTGTTATCGTTAGCATTTCTGACGGGCGATACTGACGCGGCAGCGCTTTCCAAAAGCTGGTTTTGAATAGCTTCCCAGATGCGTTCATCGACGTGCATCGGATTAACCGACGTATCAAGCGCCAAAAAGCGCTCAAGACTGTTGGCAACGGCTTGCTTCAGCTCGTCATTGTGGCTGATTTCGGCTTCGATCTGAAGTTCTTCGTCTGGGTTAAGTAGGCCGAGCACATATTCGTCGGCAAGTTCTGGGATGTTATCGAATGACTTTATCATGACATGCACGCCCGTAATGCGCTCAAACCGCGACGTACCCACGATTTTGCAGTGCCCAGAGGTATCTGTAATCGACCTGCGATCTCACCGTGCGTATAACCTCCGACATAAGCCATAAGAATGCCATCCCGCTTGTTTTTATCGAGGGAACGAAGACAATCCCGCAACTGGCTTTTCTGATCAAGTTGATGCCAGGCATTCAGAATTTCATTTGAATGATCGGCCTCCTTTAATGTGTCGATATCATCGACAGCCTGTTCGCGTTTACCGTCACGTAAGGCATTCAAAGCTCGATTGCGGACAATCGCGTATATCCATCCTTTGGCAGAGCCTTGGTCAGGCGCATATTGATGGGCATGTGTCCAAATCCGAATGAGGGCTTCTTGTAAGACTTCCTCTGCAAGTTCGCGACGCCGAAGAATGCGGTGGGCTACTGCTAGCAATCGGCCTGCTTCCTGATCAAATATGGTGCGTAGCCCTGAACGGTCACGCCGCACGCAGGCAGCAATAGCCTTTGCCAGTTCATCCGACTGTCCGCCCATTCCATATGTCTCCTCATCCGAAACATAACCTAACCCTAATTCCTATACGCATGAAATAGGCAAACAGATGCATCGGAATTTTATTTTTCTTAGCTGCATCCACCGGCGGGTCTCGTGTGTCTAGACATTAGAGGCGCCGAAATCCACGACCCGAACGGCTGCTTCAAACCGCGAAACAAAGGAGAACAATGATGCGCACTATTCAGTTGGTACTGGCTACATCGACTATTCTTGGGGTTTCGATCATTCATGGCATGGCTGCACCAGCCATTGGCCTCGTTGGCGAAAAAACGCTGGTGATGTTTGATACAGATGACGGCAAGATCACAAAGACGATGGATGTAGACGGCGTTGAAAAGCTGCTTGGAATTGATGTTCGACCTGCCGATAAGACGGTTGTCGGCGTTACTGAGGATCATCGGATTGTAACAATCAATCTCGAAAGCGGAGCTGTAACGGATGTTTCCAAAATGAACGAGATGCTTCCAATTGCAGAAGGTCAGCCAATTATTGTCGATTTCAACCCTATGGCTGACCGACTTCGTTTCATGACGGGCACGACAAATCATCGTGTTCATCCTGATACAGGTGAAGTGACCGTTGATGGTAAGCTCGCTTTTGAAACGGGTGATGCCGGCGAAGGGTCTGAAGGCAAAATCGCCGCTGCCGCTTACACGAATTCAATCGGCAAGCCAGAAAAGACCGCCATGTTCAACATTGATGCTGGCAACAAGACACTGGTTCAGCAAACAAGGCCGAATGATGGAACGCTAAAGACGATCGGCAAGCTGGAAATCAGCGAAAATCCTGCGACTTATGCCTTTGACATTCATGGATTGGCGGAAGGCAAAAACACTGCCTATCTGGTTGGCGACAATACGATTTACACCGTAAACCTTGAAACTGGTGCCGCCACGAAGGTTGGCACTATCGAGAAGCTTGACAATAGTGTGCGAGATATAGCTGTTCTGCCCGCTTCTTAATTTTCTGAATTTGGCCGGTTCCAAGCCGGCCTTTTTTTAGATATTTCTGTCATCAGATATTCGCTGCTCGATGCGGCGTGCAATCACGGCTAAGTCCACATTACGCCCGGCGATTTTTTCAATCGCTGCTACCACAAGATCGCGCGCCACATAGTCGGACTTATGCCCCATTCCCTTTATTACAAAGAGTTCAGACTGATAAATATCCTTGGCCAACTGTTTTGCATGGATTGCTGGCGACACAATTTCATCGGTATCGCCTGTGACGATAATCGTCGGCACAACAATATTCTTATAGTTTTTATAAGCACTTTTAGTCCAGTCACAGAGTACACCGAGTTCGCGCGCATTGTGCCGGAATGTGCAGGGCCGCAATGCGTGCCATGCCTTTGTCCGCGATATGTAATCGATCGGGGATTTATTCGGTGTGAACACCGATCTTATCGCCTTTCTTAGGCTCAGTAATCCAAAGGTTGGTGCGACGAGCATACTGAACAATGCACCGATTACTGGCATTCGTGCAAAATCATTATACCACGCGATACCGCCGACCCATGGATAAACAGCAGGTGAGAGGAAAATTAGACCAGATACACTTTCAGGATGCCGCACCGCCAGAGCCGCAGCCACTGCACCGCCGTAAGAGTGACCGATAATTGTGGCACTTTCTATGCTGCGGATTTTCATAAGTTTGGCTATTGCGTCGGCCTGTGCATCGGGTCGAATGCTTTCGACTGGTCCAACTTCTGACTTTCCATGTCCCGGACGATCCACAAAAAGCATCTGGGCATTATTTAGACGCACGTCGCGAAATGTGTAAAGCGGGTCAAGAAGACTGGTACTCGCCCCATGAATGAATAAAACGGTATTGTTTGTCTCTAAGGTTTTGGAAGAGAGAAGAACACTGTTTAGGCGAAAACCTCCTACATCGGCTAATGTTGCGTCTTCTTGTATGTCCATCTAACCCCTCTCATAATTAAAAACGTTCTACGAAGTTATGCTCGCGATCAGTTAAAAGGCCAGACCGGCATTTTTAATACAGTCTGGGTCCGTTTTGTTTTAGGCAAAACCACTTTATCGATGACGTGAAGAGCATCGTTAGACTGCTTCACATCGGTGATTGTGATGTGGGCAACGGTTCCATTCTCGTCATTAATGATAAGCTTTCCCATCTTTTCCCGAGCTGTAAGAACAAAACAGCCTACGGTCTTGATGGCGTGTGAGTAATGCTTCTACCCGAATCTGGCTATTTATTGAATCACCGATATTTTTGAATGCACGTTAGTTAACGAAGTTGCTGGGTTGAGGGATCACTTCCAAAAGTAAAATTCTTTACGCGCGCTTTTTAGCTTTTCAAACATCAGACTGTTACGGTTTGGTAAAAGAGCTTGTTCAAATGTCCTAGTCGATTAAAATTTTGTTGCCCACTTCGGCAAGTACCTTAATCGAAAAATGTGTCGCATAGCTTTCACTATCGGCGAGAGTCTGCGGAACGCATGGAATAGGATGGGTGCCGCCTACGGCGTTGCACCGAAAAAAGAAGTTTTATATATGCGTCTGTTGATCAGGCCCAGTCGTTTCCAAGTCAATTGACACTCGTCGACCATAAGGCTTGTTGCTGACCCATACTCTAGAGCAGGAACCTGACATTAGATTTCCCTCGGATCCCTGGAGTATTTACGTCTTAGATAATGTCTGCCGTAAGCCGATGATGATCGTGTCTGGCGACGTATTTGTGTGGACGACCATTCCGTTGTGCAGTGCTCGGCGCCGTGCAGAACCCAACGATGACGTTTGTCTAAATCGCATTGCCTCCGGGATAGAGAAAACCTACTCAAGCCTCAGCCCAGAGACGCCTTTTTAACCGGCTTCATAGCACGTACTACGATATCGACGTCCTCATCTATTAAATAGACAGACCGCAGGCGGGAATAGAATTGACAAACTTTGCCAATTTGAGATTATAAGCTGAAGCGAAGGAGAGTTTGATGGTAACGATGAACGTATCGCTTCCTCATCCTATGAAAGAATGGGTTGAGGCTCAGGCCAAAACGGGACGCTACTCGAACGCGAGTGACTATGTGCGCGATTTGATCCGTAAAGATCAGATGCGTAACGACAAGATTGCAGCGATGCAGCGTTTTGTCGACGAGGGCTTGCAAAGTGGCCCAGGCAATCGTTCGCAGGATGAACTCTTCGCTATTGCAATAGCTAACGCTGAAAAATCTGTGAAACGCACCTGATGGAACTTAAGCTCTCTGTTCTTGCGGAGGACGATATTATTTCCATCGCCGAGCAAGGGATCGCGATGTTCGGGCCTGTACAGGCTAAACGCTATCACGAAGAAATATTTAATACACTGGATTTAATTGCCAGGAACCCAAAAATGGCACGTGCACGTGAAGAAATCTCTCCTCCTGTGCGGGTTCATCCATTTCAAGCTCATATTATTATTTATCAAATTGAAGAAGACGGAACCGTTTTCGTAATTCGGATACGTCATGCCTTTGAAGATTGGGTCAGCGACCCGCTGTAATCTTTGTTTTGGTCGATGCAGCACGGCGTGTATCGCATAGATGATGTAATGGTCCTGTTTAGAACTCTTGTCCAAAGACGACGCTAAGGTTGATTGCGTTGTTCTCGACTTTGAATCAAAAACAAAAGCACTCCCTAAAAATTTGCGCCGTTAACTGTTGAGGCTTAAAATTCGCGCGCACTCAACGGTTTGATCAGATTTTGCCTCCCTGGTAGGATGTCTGCCAGAGGGTGGATTGCAGACTGGCAGGTTGTAGACCTTTCGGTGCAAAGCCGCTGTTGTTACTGTATCCGAAACCAACCTAATTTGCGGAGAACAACGTGGCAAAGCAGGCATTCATTATAGGGGGAACCGGACAGATTGGCCGTGCGATTGGCCTGAAGCTCCTGGAGGAAGGCTGG
>NZ_BSQC01000020.1:0-96132 GCF_030268145.1 Brucella sp. NBRC 12950 | reverse complement strand
CATCTCCAGGCAGCATCGCGGTTGCAAAGAAGATCGTAAACGCAACAATCAAAAGCGTAACGACCGCAACAACAAGGCGCTTGGCAACAAGGTTCAACAATGGTGACTTTATGGTCATGCGCGGCCCAATTCTCGGGTGAAACAGCCAGTTTGGGCAAAACAAATGTTCTGCCCAAACCACAAAAGCAGGATTACATGACCAAAGGTCAGGCTTCCAGCCAAGCGTGCTCGGCAAAGGTATACCCCATCATGCCGCCAAGCGGATTTGGCTCAAGACCATTCAGTTTCGGCGAAATCACGTCAACATTAGACATGAATACCGGAATGACCGTACCAGCCTCGTTGGATACCATGGCCTGCATTTCGCCATAGATCTCCTTGCGCTTTGCTTCGTCCAGCGAACCCCGTGCCTCAAGCAACATGGCGTCGAACTTGCTCGATTTATACTGGCTTTCATTCCAAGGGGCGTCAGTCTTATAGAGCAGCGAGAACAAGATATCAGGTGTCGGACGCGCATTAATGTTGCCGTAATGGACTGGATCCTTCAGCCAGTGGTTCGACCAATAACCATCAGACGGAACCCTATCAATGGTAATCTTCTGCCCGATAGTCGATGCAGCCTGCTGAAGAACCATCGCATAATCGAGCGACGAAGATGCTGCTTCCGCGGCAGTGATGCGAATTTCCTGATTGAGCATCCCGGCCTTTTCAAGCAGTGACTTTGCCCGCTCAGGATCAAATTCCCTCTGCTTGAGTTCTGCGTTGTGATATTTACTTGTCGTAGGAACCGGATGATCGTTTGCGATTTCCGCAAGACCACGAAGAACCGATTTCTGAATAACCTCACGATTGGTAAGATATTTTAGCGCCTCGGCAACACCAGCCTTATCACCCGGTGTGAGATCAAGACGAACATTGAGGTTCGTGTAAGTGCCAAGCTTTGAAATGAAAAGTTTTGCCGCTGGGTTATTTTCTAGAACGCGCAACGAGCGCGGATTGAGATTGGCACCAAGATGAATATCGCCCGATAAGACGGCGTTCATACGCGCGCTTTCATCGGAGATTGCAAAGAACTCAAAGGAGTCGAGGTGTGGGCCGCTGTTCTTCCAGTAGCTCTCGTTGCGAGCAGCGATCGAGCGGACACCCGGCTGGAACTCCTTGCAAACGAATGGTCCCGTACCATTGCCCTTGGAAAAATCCGTAGTTCCATTCGCGACGATCATGAAATGATGCATCGCGAGAATCGTTGGCAGATCGGCATTTGGATTTTCGAGCGTAATCTCAGCCGTCGTGTCATCGATTTTCTTGACACCGGTAATCTGCTTGGCAATCGCATTTACCTTCGAACCAACGGCTGGATCAAGATGACGGTTCAGCGAAAAAACGATGTCGTCTGCCGTTAGGGATTTGCCATCATGAAACGTCACACCTTTGCGTAGCTTGACGATCCAGACCTTCGCATCAGAGCTTTCGACGCTCTCAGCCAATTCCATTTCGGTCTCACCCTGACCATTCAGGAAGGTCAAACGGTTATAGAATGCGCAGCAACGCACATAGTCGGTAGCGTTGGAGGCTTTGGCAGGATCAAGTGTATCAGCGGTGGACGCACTAAAACCAGCCGCCTTGATGAAACCGCCCTTAACTGGGGTAGCAGCATATGCAGCTGTCGCGCGGCCAAGAACCGTCGCGCCGGCTGCGGCAGCCACGCCGCCCATAAGCATCATCTGCAACAATTCGCGTCGGGTTGCCCCACGGCGAATTGCATTTTCAATCATCCGATCGTCGGAAGAAGTCCAGTTGGTTATCTTCTCGCTCATGGCAGTTCCCCTTGTAAAATTACGTCAGGTGCGTCGGTTTATAGTCACCGATTTCACCGTGGTTTCAGAAATTCAGTCGTAAACAACACCTCGTTGCAATGTGAGCCGAGCCAGGCGTAGAGAAAGCGATTGAACCCAATGGGTGCAGGGTATTTAATTCGATATCCCAATTAATCCGATGGATTTGCCTTTAGTCCTCACCTTTGGCAGCTTTGATAGTGTGTTACGGAGAAGCACGTAAATTGCGCTGAATTGATGAAGAGCAGCAGCATAATATTGCGAATCTCATAGCTTTACGAAATTCCGAAGCGCAACAGGGCTGCTGCTCGTCAAATTCATCCTTTCATAGCGATACGGACATCCTCATCAGCCAACGTTTGATCGAGGGTCTTGCGCGTGCGCTCGATGATCGCGTCTATATCTTCATCAGTGCAACAAAGAGGTGGCGCATAGCCAAGAACACCATTTGCAAACGCCCGGATTACCAGACCATTATCCCAGGCGCGGTCGAAAATACGGCGCGCAGGATCAGCAGCGGCTGGAAGCGGCGTCTTGTTTTCCTTGTCAACGACCAGCTCAATCGCCGCCAACATACCGCGTCCACGTACATCACCAACCAATGGATGGTCAGCCAGCGACTGCAGTCCCGCCATAAGACGCTTTCCAGCCTTGCGGCCATTTTCGAGCAGCCCATTTTCATAAAGCCGCAGGCATTCTAGGCCAACTGCCGCACTAACGGGATGTGCAGAATAGGTATAGCCGTGGCCAACCGCCGACTTGCCTGCGCCATCGGCAATCGTGTTGTAGACATGGTCAGACATAAACACAGCACCCATCGGCACATAGCCCGATGTCAGACCTTTGGCAGTCGTGATGAAATCCGGTACAACATCATCCTCAGCACAAGCAAACAGAGGGCCCGTGCGTCCGAAGCCGGTGATCACTTCATCGGCGATGAACAGTACGTCATACTCCTTACAGAGCGCATGCATTGCCTTGAGCCAACCCGCCGGCGGAACAAGCACCCCGCCAGAACCCTGAATAGGTTCGACGTAGAATGCAGCGACACGTTCTGCCCCGAGTTCTTCAATCTTCCCGCGAAGCGCTGCAACCGACGCATCGATGATTAATTGCGGATCCGAGCCCACCGGATTGCGATAAGCATAATGTGATGGAATTTTATGCTGCCAGTCATAAGGCACACCAAAGCCCGCATGAAATGCCGGTAGTGCTGTCAAACCGGAACCTGCGGTCGAAGAGCCATGATAGCCATATTCGACCGAAATGAACTGATCCTTCTGTGGTGTACCTTTGGCATGATAATAATAGCGAATGAACCGGATTGTACTGTCAATCGCATCGGAGCCGCCCAGCGTGAAATAAACGTGATTAAGGTCGCCTGGGGCGCGGTCTGCGAGTTCGGCGGCGAGGCGGATGGCGGGCTCTGAACCCAAGCCGAAATACCCAGTCGCGTATGGGAGCTCCTGCAATTGCTTGGTAGCCGCCTCAACGATACTGTTCTGACCGTAGCCTACGTTTACACACCAAAGACCTGCAAACCCGTCAAGTAGTTTATGGCCGCTTGCGTCAGTTACAGTCGCGCCTTTGCCCGACTTTAACACTCGAACCCCCGCCGCTTCGTGACTGCGGAACGATGAAACCGGATGCACCAGATGGGCGCGATCAAGTTCGATCAGCGAATTGCTCAGCATTTTATTCTCCAGATCAACCTAAAGCCTGATTTACAAGCGCATATGTGCGATACTCGCTATCGCGTCGTTCTACTTTAAGATGCAGGTCGCGGCGCATTGTGATCCCGCCCCCAACATGGACGAGCCCACGTTCTGTGAGCCAGTTGCCCAAATTCGTTGTGACGTTTGAATCAACACGAATAAACTTGCCGGCATTCTGCGCGAGCAGAAAATCAATCAATGAGCGTGCATCATTATCGGTTTTTGCGACGACCGGACCAATGACTTGTCCCCGACCAAACTCACGAATACCCGCAAATGCCATAATCTGTTCGCCATTCCGAATAACAGCAAAAGACGCAGCCTCATTAAGAAGCTGCATAAGCGCGCCCCTATCATGGCCAGTGGCATGATGATCCAGCGAAACCAACTGGGGCAAATCGCAAGCACTCGCCCAATCCACATTTTGTGGAGCTTCAACCTCTGCAACCACGCCCTGATGCTGTATTATTTCACCATTTGCGACAAAACCAAGCTTTTCATAAAGAGGCAGACCATCCTGCGTTGCAACAAGCAGGCAGGTGCGGCCGGTAGCAGCATCAAGTGCCGCCTGCATTAATTTGCGACCAACGCCACGCCCGCGCATGGTTTCGTCAACAATTACCATGTTGATGGTTGCAATATCATCACCCAATGGCGTCGCCATAGCGGTACCAACAACAGCCCCGTCCTCAAGAGCAACGACGCCTTTACTTAACGCGAGCACCAATGCCCAATCATCTCGCCGATGAGGCCAACCTGCCTGTTTCGACAATACAATGGCGCCATCAAGATGATCCGGCGTCATCGTTTCAAATGTGATTTGCGAAGTGGTCATCCTGTCTCTATCCGGCAAGGTTCTTCTTGTCTTCAAATTAGATTGACGCGCACAGCAGTTCCTCCCGACCAACATACAAATGCGACGCGTTTACACTTTCCTGCCGCGCTTTAGCCGCATCTTATGCCGCGGGACACTCCTGACCGACCCCAAATAATCATATAACGGGTCGTGAAAGCGCGCCAAACATCACGGTTCGCGCAACTCTCTGCCAAAGCTCTGGCCAGATACGAAACAATCTGCTTCGCACGTATATGAATGCAGTGATTAGTCTATTCTGCGCTCATTATGATGTAAGGCAATGGCACAGCAGTGCCTGCAAGCCTCAGAAGGAACAATTCATGGCCCAGTTCAGACCAAAATACATCACCTTCGATTGCTACGGAACACTGACCAACTTTCAGATGGCAGAAGCTGCATGCGATCTTTATAGCGAACAGCTTAATGATGAGCAGATGCAACAGTTTATCAACAATTTTGCAGCCTATCGTCTGGATGAAATTCTCGGAGACTGGAAGCCATATAATGAAGTCGTTCACAACGCGATCGAACGCACCTGCAAGAAGAACAATGTAGCCTTCAGGCCCGAAGACGCGCGCACAGTATATGAACGCGTGCCAAGTTGGGGTCCCCATGCGGATGTGCCGGCGGGTCTCGCTAAGGTGGCCAAAGAAATTCCGCTTGTTATTCTCTCGAACGCTATGAACGAGCAAATTCACCACAATGTTGATAAGCTGGGCGCACCATTCCACGCTGTTTACACAGCTCAGCAGGCGCATGCTTATAAGCCTCGTTTCAAGGCATTCGAGTATATGCTCGATCAGCTCAACGCCAATCCGGAAGACATTCTGCACGTCTCATCGTCGTTCCGCTACGATCTGATGTCGGCGCATGATCTCGGGATCAAGAACAAAGTATGGGTTAATCGAGGTCACGAGCCTGCAAATCCCTATTACGGCTATACCGAAATCAAAGATATTTCCGGTCTGGCCGGTGTCGTTGGACTGTAGTTCGTCGTTTGACGTGCATCCCGAAAAACGTTCTACGACTTTCGGGATGCACCTTTTCAGGACCAATCAAGATGCAATTCAAGCCTTATTGGCACGATACAACGCCCCCTTTCACCGCTTCGATAAAGAACCAGCCGGAAGGGCATTATGATGTCGTCATCATCGGCGGTGGTTTTACGGGGCTCTCAGCAGCATTGCATCTTGCCAAAGCGGGCAGCAATGTTGCGGTTTTTGAAACGGGGCTTGTTGGATCAGGCGCATCAGGCCGCAACGGGGGGCATCTCAACAACGGTCTTGCCCACAGTTTCGTCGCAGCAAAACAGCACCTTGGTCCGGAAAGGGCTAAAGCGCTCTATAAAGCCTTCGACAGTTCTGTTGATACAATCGAACGTATAGTCACTGAAGAAAATATTGACTGTTCTTTCAGGCGCGCGGGCAAGCTAAAGTTAGCTTCAAAACCTTCACATTTCGAAGGGTTGAAGCGCAACTTTGAAGCAATCCATGCCGAAGTTGATCCCGACACGGCCTTACTGCGCCGTGATCAACTTTCAGGGGAAGTCGGATCAGATCATTTTCATGGTGCGATGCTTTCCAAGAAAAGCGCCATGATGCATATGGGTCGCTACGTGACTGGTTTGGCTGCAGCTGCAGCGCGGCACGGTGCCAGCATATTTGAGAATACAACAGTTCACGAACGAACAAAAATCGGCACCATCCATCAGATCGTTACCTCGCGCGGGAAAGTTACCGCCGACACTGTCATTTTGGCAACAGGTGCATATACGACAAACAGTTTCTCCTATTTTCGCAAGCGTATCATCCCGGTAGGCAGTTTCATCATTGCCACCCGACCACTGACACACAACGAGATCGCTGCCACAATGCCTGGCAATCGCACCTATGTGACGTCGATGAATATCGGAAATTATTTCCGCCTTGCCCCCGACGACCGCATGATTTTTGGCGGCCGCGCGCGTTTTTCAACCACATCGGATCAGCGATCCGATAACAAAAGCGGTTCCATTTTACGCGAAAGTCTCGTTAAGATTTTTCCCCATATGGCCAATGTCGAGATCGATTATTGTTGGGGTGGACTGGTCGACATGACACAGGATCGCTATCCCCGCGCAGGGTTCGCGGACGGCATCTGGTACGCAATGGGCTATTCGGGACACGGCGCTCAAATGTCAACGCAGATGGGAATCTATCTAGCAGATGCAATTCTGGGACGCGGGGACAAAAACCCATTTTCCGGCTTGGAATGGCCAACTATTCCGGGCTACTCCGGTAAACCATGGTTTTTGCCGCTTGTCGGATTTTATTACAAAATGCTCGATAAGTTCCAGTAAATTGAGATACAAAAAAGGGCGGCCCGACCGCCCTTTTGATTTTGCTCAAAGTCCACCGACATGCAGAGCTTTCACTTCCAGATATTCATCTATGCCCATTTTGGAGCCTTCGCGGCCAAGCCCCGACTGCTTGACACCGCCAAACGGTGCAACCTCCGTCGAGATGAGGCCGGTATTAAGGCCGATCATGCCGAATTCCAGTGCCTCCGCAACACGCCATGACCGCTTCAGATTCTCCGTAAAGAAATATGCAGCGAGACCATATGGTGTTGCATTGGCTATGTCGATCGCTTCCTCTTCGGTCTCAAATCGGAACAGCGGCGCAACAGGTCCGAACGTTTCTTCCGTTGCAAGCAACATGTCAGTTGTAGCGTCACCTAAAACAATGGGACGGGCATATTGGCGGCCTTCGGGCATGCTTTCGCTTTGTGCAAGGATCTTTGCACCGCGCCCAAGCGCATCGCTCACATGGCGTTCAATCTTTTCAATCGCCGCATGATTGATCATAGGACCAATTGCCACCCCTTCATCAGTTCCAACACCCACTTTCATCTTCGCAACACGGGCTGAAAGTTTAAGAGCAAATGCTTCGTAAATTCCAGACTGAACCAGAATACGGTTCGAGCAGACGCAGGTCTGGCCGCCGTTACGGAATTTTGACGCTATAGCACCTTCCACTGCCTGGTCGACGTCAGCATCGTCAAACACAATGAACGGCGCATTGCCCCCGAGCTCAAGGCTCAAGCGCTTGATGCTGTCAGCGGCACCTTTCATAAGTAGCGAACCAACACGCGTTGATCCGGTAAAGGAAATCTTGCGAACAGTTTCATTCGCCATCAGTTCATTACCGATTTCTGTGGGCATGCCAGTGACAATATTTATCACGCCAGCCGGTATGCCTGCTCTCTCGGCCAGAACGCCGAGCGCCAGTGCCGAAAACGGCGTAAACTCTGAAGGTTTAATGACAACCGTGCATCCTGCAGCCAAGGCCGGAGCAACCTTGCGAGTGATCATCGCGTTGGGGAAATTCCACGGCGTAATAATCGCGCATACACCGACCGCCTCCTTGAGAACCAGAATACGACGGTCTGGCGTTGGCGAAGGAATGCTGCCCCCGTCGATGCGGCGTGCTTCTTCAGCAAACCATTTCACGAATGAAGCGCCATAACGGATCTCGCCTAATGCCTCATTGAGGGGTTTGCCCTGTTCCAATGTCAGTAGAAGGGCAAGATCTTGCTCGTGCTCTACCATCAGTGCAAACCAGCGTTCCAACAGCGCGGCGCGTTCGGCGTTGGGCTTCTTTACCCATAAGTTGAAAGCGTTTGCGGCGGCATCGATTGCCGCGCGAGTCTCTTTTCCGCCCATGTCAGGGATTGTCCCCAAACTGCCAAGGCTTGCTGGGTTGGTAACATCGACTGTTGCACCAGACGTTGCATCCTGCCAGACACCACCAATTAGACCCTGTTGGCGAAAAAGCGCCTGATCGTTCAACCTGTACATGAATACCTCTTTATGTCAGGGCCGTAAGCACGACTTGCGTAATCGCGTCCGTCTTGTCTTTACCAGCAACAGTTCCAATACCCTGAGCCGTTGCAGCTTCAATTGCCGTCATCACATCTTTTGCAGCTTGATGCTCACCAAGGTGATCAAGCATCATCGCACCAGACCAGATCGCAGCGATCGGATTGGCTATTCCAAGATGAGCGATGTCAGGTGCAGAGCCATGAACCGGCTCAAACATCGAAGGTGCTGTGCGATCTGGATTAATGTTGGCTGATGCCGCATATCCAAGTCCACCCTGAATAGCAGCTCCAAGATCGGTTAGAATGTCACCAAAGAGGTTTGATGCCACAATCACATCAAGGCTATCGGGTGCCATAACCATGCGCGCGGCCATAGCGTCGATATGATAATGCGAAACTTCTACGTCAGGATAATCCTGGGCGACTTGTTTGGTCACCTCGTCCCAGAAAACCATAGAATATTTCTGAGCGTTGGACTTGGTTACCGATGCCAGTTTCTTGCGGCGCGAACGGGCCTGCTCAAAACCAAAACGGATAATGCGCTCGACACCCGTACGGGTGAAAATCGCAGTTTCAACGGCCACTTCATCTTTTGTACCTGAGTGAACCCTTCCGCCAGCACCAGAATACTCGCCTTCCGTATTTTCACGGATGCAAAGGATGTCAAACCCGTCGGAGCGCAGTGGGCCCGTGACCCCAGGGAGCAAACGATGTGGGCGAATATTGGCATATTGCACAAACGCCTTGCGGATCGGTAGCAAAAGCCCGTGCAGCGACACCGAATCCGGTACTTCTGCAGGCCAGCCAACAGCACCAAGATAAATTGCATCAAACTGACGCAACGTTTCGATCCCGTCTGCGGGCATCATTGACCCGGTTTCATGATAGTACTCGCAGGACCACGGGAAGTTCGTCCCTTCCAGCGCAAAGCCATTACTCTTTGCGGCTTGTTGCAAAACCTCCCAGGTTGCGCTGGTCACATTTTTCCCGATGCCATCCCCCGGGATCAGGGCAATTGAATAGGTTGTCATTTTTCGTTCCCCTAAGAGCGCAACTCTTAAAAACTGAAGTTTTCGGAGTAAATGCGCGTTGAGACAAATATTTATAGGTCAATAAGCACGCTTTTGAATTTGCGATTTGCAAGATACGCATCACGACCAAGATCTTTGCCGATACCCGAACTTTTATATCCGCCGGTCGGTAAAATATGATCACGGGATCGACCATAGCGGTTTACCCAGATAGTGCCGGCCTGCAATGCTTTCGTAACGCGAATGGCTCGAGATAGATCGCGCGTAAATAAGCCTGCCGCCAATCCGTAAGTCGGATGATCCGCAAGCGCTAACGCCTCGCTCTCTTCTTTGAACGTCTGAATAGTCAGCACAGGCCCAAAAATTTCTTCGGTAACCGCCGGAGAACTCTCACTAACACCGCGAAGGAGAGTAGGTTCGTAGAAATATCCTTCACGATCCATCCGTTTCCCACCGACAACGCTTTCTGCTCCAAGGCCAACAGCTTTTTGCACTATCTCGTCAATACGACAAATCTGCCGCTCCGAAATAATCGGTGAGTATTGCGTGTTCTCGTCCCAAGTCGGACCAGGTTTAATATTGGCCATACGACGGGCGATTGCTTCGCTCAATGCATCGGCAATTTCCTCCGCAACAATCAGCCGCGAACCAGCAACGCATGCTTGTCCGGCGTTACTGAGAATGCCACGTGTGATTGCCGCGGCGGTCAACTCCAAGTCAGCATCCGCAAAGACCACCTGTGGGCTTTTTCCGCCGAGCTCCAGTGTCATCGGTTTAATACCGGAACGAGCAATATTCTCCATAATTGCCGCGCCCGCAGCTGTTGATCCGGTGAAACTGACCTTAGAAATATCAGGATGACCGGTAATCGCATTACCCGTGGTTGGGCCATCACCGAGCACAATGTTAATTAGACCTGCAGGGATCCCCGCTTTTACAGCAAGCTCCGCCATATAGAGCGTAGAAAATGGGGTAATCTCCGACGGCTTCAGGACGACGGCGTTACCCGCAGCCAATGCAGGCCCGAGCTTCCATCCAGACATAGATATTGGAAAATTCCAAGGTGTTATAGCACCGATTACGCCGTAAGGTTCACTCAGCGTCATTCCGAAGGTCGACGCGCTGGTTGGCACGACATCACTGCCTTCCTTGTCTGCAAACTCGGCAAAAAAGCGAATTTGCTCGGCGGTGACGGCTATATCGCCTTCAATAAGCTGCGCGATAGGACGAGTTGAGGAAACAGCCTCAAGACGCGCCAACCTCACAGCTTCTTGTTCCATCAGATCGGCCCAGCGATGCATAGCAGTCAAGCGCTCGCGCGGGCGGGCATCGGCCCATCCGCTGGATCGAAGGGCTGCTTTGGCCGTCTGTACTGCACGATCAACGAGATCGACGTTTGCGATTGGGCAATCACCATAGTTTTCGCCATCAGAAGGCCTCCGCATTTCAAGACCGCCTACCGCGTCAACACGCTCGCCACCGATATAGTGATAAAATGGAAGTTCAAGGGTTTCCGGATTGAAACTCAAAGTCATGGCGCACCTCGTATTTTTGTTGAGACGACTATAGAGCTGCACCCGCCGCATTTTTGATCGGGGATAGCTCATCTGGCGGTTTTCAATCCCGCCAGACAGACTTCGCCCAGTCAATTATTGCGGGATGCCAATTCTACTCGTAAACACAAACGTAGATTTTGCGGACTGTTTCGATCGTACGCCACACACCCACAAAACCTGGCTTCATCACAAAACTATCGCCAGCGCGATAAGTCTTGGTTTCTCCGTCTTTTTCCTCGATTTCGACAAGCCCGGAGAGTATGTGGCAGAATTCAAGCATTGTGCCCTTAATCGAATGGGTTTCACCCGGCGTCGCTTCCCACACACCAGTCAAGACCTTGTCGCCCTTCGAGGCATCCTGTGCCCAGGTCTTGAAAGACGGAGTTCCCGAGATGAGGCGATCCGGTGTTGGAAGCGCTTCTTTGGGTGCAAAATCTGGGTTCGGATCGATTGTGATCAGAAGTGTCATAACATTCCCTTTGAGTTAATAGCCCAGTGTTCGATCGATAAGACCGATCGGTTCTTCTCCAGCGCAGTGGCGCAGGATATTCTCGATGACGGATTTCGCTGCCGTGTGCGGTTGAGTGACCGATGCAATATGTGGTGTGATGAGCACCTTGGGGTGGGACCAGAGTGGATGACCTTGGGGAAGTGGCTCAGGATCAGTTACATCCAGCATGGCTGCAAAAAGCTGCCCACTATCGAGCGCTTCAATCAGCGCTTGGTGATCAAGCTGCGGTCCGCGGCCACAATGCAGCAGACGAGCCCCCTTGGGCAGCGCAGAAAAAAGCCTCGAATTTAACATTCCACGGGTTTGTTCTGTTAACGGCAAGAGCGTGACGAGGATATCCGTCTGCTCCAAGAAGCTTGTAAATTGCGCCTCGGAGTGGAAACATGTAACGCCTTCGATAGCCTTCTGACTGCGGCTCCATCCTGAAAGCGGAAACTGAAATGGCTTCAGACGTTCGATTGCGGCTTCAGCCAACATGCCGAGACCAAGAAAGCCTACGCTGCGTTCAGATGCCTGAGGTGTCGCAATCGCTGCCCAATGCCCGGTATTTTGCTGCTGGCGGTAGGCTATAGCTTCTCGATGCAGAGTAAGAACGCCAAGTGTGACATATTCCTGCATCATTCGAATGATGCCATCTTCCACCATGCGAACAAGTTTTACGCCTTCCGGCACAGTTCCCGGCTTGAACTGATCGACACCTGCACCAATCGAGAATAAGACTTCGAGATTGCGATAACGCGCAATATCGTCAGGAGCGACCCAGCTAATCAGGTAACGTATTTTGTCAGGATCGATATCATCGCCTGACATATAGAATTCGAGGTCAGGAAGCGATTTCGAAAAAGCTTCGCGGAATACAGCACCTCGCGCGGGATCGGAATTGAAAAGAAAGGCCATTAGGTCCAGTCGTCCATTCAGTTTGATGCGGTAAGTCGGGTACCGAGTTTTTCGATCATCGTTTGACAGGCATGCAACTCTGCAATCTCGATATATTCGTTCGGACGATGTGCCCGTCCTATTTCACCAGGACCGCAGATAATCGCATCTATGCCTGCTTGCTGATAAAGCCCGGCTTCGGTTCCATAGCTCACCGCGCCCTTGCACTCCTGCCCTGTCAACTCCACGAGTAACCCCGCAAGGTCGCTCGTCTCTGGGAGAGAAAGGGCGGGATATGCACTCAACTCATGCCAGTGAACTTCAAAGCCCTGGGCACGCAGTGATAACAATTCCTCCCGAACCGGTTCAAGCAATGCTACGGGCGAGCAACCTGATATAGCCCTCACTTCAACATCCGCGATGCACCGATCCGGAATAATATTGACGGCCTGCCCACCTGAAACAATGCCAAACTGTAACGACGAGTAAGGCGGTTCAAAACTGCTATCGAAGGGTCCAGATTCAAGCGTTCGAGCATAGATCGTCGCTTGTGCTATAACATTTGCCATCGCGTGGACAGCATTTAACCCCAGATCAGGGCGCGACGAATGGCCAGACCGACCAATGACTTCAAGGCGCGCTGCAGCTTTTCCTTTGTGCGCGCGCACCGCGCGCATTCCGCTCGGTTCGCCAATTATGGCACCAAGCGGCTTTGCACAAAGACCGGGAAGCGCTTCGAGTAAATGCGGCACTCCACGACAGCCTGCCTCTTCGTCATAGGAGAAAGCGAGATGCACCGGACGTTGCAATTCGCTGGATGCAAGCTTGGGAAGTGCGGCAAGCGCTGCAGCCAGGAAACCTTTCATGTCGGTGGTACCTCGCCCGTAAAGCTTAGTACCGCTCTTATGAAGTTTGAAAGGATCACTAAGCCAATCAGCCTCTCCAGCCGGCACAACATCCATATGCCCAGAGAGAATATAGCCCGGGACATTTTCGCGCGGGCCAACAGTTATGAATAGATTTGCCCTGTCACCTTCTGGGCCAGGCAACACGTCGACCCTTCCCCCATGAGCTTTTGCATAATCGCTGATCCAATCGACGATAGCGCTATTGGGCGTCCCTACAATTGAGGGAAAAGCGATCAAAGCAGTGAGAATATCTTCGACGTTCATTGTAACCACGCAAAACTGATCGTTGGCCTTTCGACAAGAATAAAAAATCCGAAAAGTGTTCCGTGCCGAATAATGCGGAGGTTCAGCCAAAGATTGCGAATTGGTCTGCCCATCAAGCAAATCGTGCTGGCTCGAACGTGAGATGATGCGACAAAATACGTTGCTCGGTGAAGATTGTTTTCGCTGACAGCTCGACGAGAACCGAATATTTTGCTGATGGGCTTGGGTAGGAAACGGATATGCAGAATTCAGTGCGATTGAAATCGTTCGAACTTGTTGCGCAAGACATCACCACTGTTCAAATCGATCTGCTTCATGGACTTTCAATGGGCGTTCGCTGGCCGCATCGCCCAAAAGACTGGGAACTGTTGTTGAAAAGCGGACAAGGTTTGGTTGCGGTTGATGGAATTGGTCGCGTGTTCGGGAGTGCGATGTGGTTCCCGTACGGCGATGATTTTGCCACGATTGGTATGGTAATCACATCGCCACGCAACCAGGCACAGGGAAACGGCCGTTGGCTTATGGATCAAGTCCTCGAGCGCTGTGCGGGCCGCCATCTTAGCCTTAATGCGACCCCTGCCGCCCATAGCCTCTATATTTCTATGGGTTTCGCAGACGAAGCGACCGTTTATCAATGCCAAGGTGAAGTCGCATTGACACTCCCGCAACTGCCCCCTCTTGAAGGAGAAATTGTTAATCTTTCAATGGATGACTTTGATGAGATCAATCAACTGGATAGCAGTGCATTCGGTGTTGATCGCCGTGCTTTACTAAGGCTGATCGCCGATACTGCTGCGATAAGCGGTTTAATGCGCAATGGCCGACTGGTCGGCTTTTCGTTTTGCCGGGAATTTGGGCGCGGGAAAGTCATCGGCCCAATCGTTGCAAATGGAGATGAGGATGCAATTCATTTGACCGCGAGCCATCTTGAAGAACTAAAAGGGGAGTTTGCGCGTGTCGATACACGCGAGAAAGACGGCCCGTTCCCGCAATTTATCGCACAATGTCGGCTGAAAATCTTCGGAACAGTAACCACTATGTCGAAGGGGAAGCCCTTTCTGAGCAAAAAAGCAGGCGAGCCATGGATTTATGGTCTCTCTGCTCATGGTTGGGGATAAAGCCACATCAGCTACTGCTCGGACGCCAGTGCATCCTCGAGCCCTAAAGCTGGATACATCCCTACAATTGCATCAATATCGTCCATTAACTCAGCAATAAGCCAATCGCGAACCTCAGACACTATCGGACGCAATGGCCGGTCTCGTAAACGTACGAGATGGCACTTACGATGCGTGGACAAAAACCGATTATGCGCTGGGACCAAGGCTTGCGTACGCAGCCAGTGGGCCACGACATTTAGCCACCCGATCGCTACACCTTGTCCCAGCAATGCCGCCTGCACGACAATTGCGTAATCCGAGAACAGCATTTCATCGTGAGTGCCTCGACCTCGCGCAGGCAAGAAAAAGTCGGGCCAGTTTGGTTGCGCCTCACTAAGATTAATCAAGGTTGTTGCCGGTTGATCAAGTACCGAATCTTCATCCCTTTGTTCTCTTTGATAACTCGGACTGCAAATCGGCATTAAAATCTCCGGCATGACAAAGGTCGCTTCATGATTGTCATCGCTGCCGTTCACAAAACGCATTCCGAGATCAACATCGTTCACAGGTCCGGCCAGCGGCCCCATGATCAACTCAAATCTCAGATCAATCCCCGGAAACGCCGTCTTGAAAGATGCCATCCTCGGCATGACCCAATGCGTCGTGAAACCGGTCGATAAGGATAACGTAACTGTCTGTACGCCCTGCTTTCGGTCACTGATTTCTCGAAGAGCCTGTTCGATACCGGCGAATCCTCGTTGGATCGATTCATTTAGAATTTTCCCATACTCGGTCAGTGTGACCCCGTTCGTCGTGCGCACAAAGAGTTGCACATCCAAATGCTCTTCCAACCTCGCAATCATTCTGCTGATTGCTGCTGGTGTGACGTTGAGCTCTTGAGCCGCTTTGGAGAAGTTTCCATGCCGCGCGGCAGACTCCAACGTGAAAAGTCCGTTCATAGAGGGCAGAATGCGTCGCAGTGTAGTCATTACATTTTGTAACACCCCGTCAAGCTTTTTTCAATTGCACCAATCCCAGATATTTGTTCTCATCTCAAACCAAGAGAGGAAAATATCCTCCATCTTCGTCAGGGGAACAAAACATTTAGTACCGGTAAACGCTTCAGAGAATGCGCTTCCGCTCCTTGTTTCGCTTTTCCATTGCATGCAACAGAGCGCGACCACTTCAGCGTGGAGACGTCGGGATTTAGTCAGTGAAATCAGATGACTGAAACGAAGAATTCTATCAGTGTGGGAGTTTCAATCCGATCCGCTACGAAAACCTATGGTGCTTTTTGCGCACTGGATTCCGTCAGTTTGGATGTCGCACCAGGCGAGTTCATTTCTATTCTTGGGCCCTCCGGTTCAGGAAAAACAACGTTTTTGGGGATCCTGGGAGGTTTTGTGCAGCCCACATCAGGATCAATCTGGTTGGGCGACCGCGATATTACATTGGAGCCACCTCACAAGCGAGACATTGGCATCGTTTTTCAGAACTATGCATTGTTTCCGCATATGAATGTGTCCGATAATATCACATTTCCTTTGCGGGCGCGCCGTGTTCCGAAAGCCTATTGGCCCGAGAAGTTGCGCGAAGCTTTGGCCATGGTCGAACTGACAGGGCTCGAAAATCGTCAGATCCATGAACTATCCGGCGGACAAAGACAGCGCGTCGCCCTCGCCCGTGCAATGATTTTCGAACCTCGCCTCATTTTGATGGACGAACCCCTATCGGCGCTCGACAAGCAGCTCCGGGAAAACATGCAGATCGAACTCAAACAGCTCCATCGTAAACTCAAAGCGACAATCGTCTATGTCACTCATGATCAGCGTGAAGCGCTGACAATGAGCGATCGCGTTGCCATCATGAACAAAGGCAAGATTGTCCAAATCGATACACCGGAGATGTTGCACGATCGACCGGTTGACGCTTTCGTTGCAAGCTTTATTGGCGAAGCCACCCTTATGCCAGTATCGCGTGAGGGCGATCATTCGGTTCGCTTCGCGGGAACGGTGCTGCGATCAGCATACCCGATACCAACAGGCGATAAGCTGTTTCTTGCCCTCCACTCTGAAAAGCTGGTCGTGAGCGGATCGCCGACGCAACCGGAAGGTCTTAATCGCCTACACGGCAAAGTCGTCGAGGCACTTTATCAAGGCGAGAGTATTCGCGTTTTTATCCAACTTGCTTCAGGCGAGACTATCAGTTTCCGCCTTCCAACAAACCACGCTGGGCGGGCGCAACTTCGTGCGCCTGGCGAAGCTATCGAAATCGCACTTCATCCCGAAGACACGGTAATTGTGCCTGAAGTGAACTAATCACCATGCAAAGCACTATGAGGAAAAGAACATGAAGATCACTGACTTTAAAGTGATGACCTTTGACGTTGTGGGAACGTTGATTGATTTCGAAACCGGCGTGCTGAATGCAACGCGAAAAGTCGGCGGCGAAAAAGCAGCAAAACTAACCGACGACGAAATTTTCGGCCCTTATATTCGCGGCCGCGACAAGTTTTACGGTCGCTCCTCCTCTGCAATGAAGGATGTCTATCTTCATATGGCGTCTGAGCTAAATCTCGCTGACGATCAAGCGGCTGCAGAGCTGTTCCAATTTGCAATCCTCCAACACCCTGCGTTCGACGACTCTGTTGCTGCACTCAAGAGATTGCGCAAAAATTTCCGTCTAGTTGCCATGACCAACGCCGATCGCACCACATTCTCAGCCTATTCGGAGACTTTGGAGAATCCTTTCCACGATAGCGTAACCTGTGATGAAACTGGCTATGCCAAACCAAATCCCAATTTCTTTGCATTTAACAAAGGGCGTCAGTCGGCCTTCGGATTCAAACCTTCGGAAATCCTGCATGTCGCGCAGAGCCAGTATCACGACATCGGTATTGCAAAAGAACTTGGCTATACGACTTGCTGGATCGAACGCCGACAGGGACAAAAGGGCTTTGGTGGCACACCTACACCAAAAGATGTGACAAAGCCCGACTTCCATTTTTCGACGCTCAAGCAGCTTGCAGATGCCGTTGACACGGAAGTTTACGACGCTTCAGTTGCGAACGCAGCCTAACAGCGGAGTGTCACCTCATCATGGCGACCCAACCTCCCTTTGACGATATCAGATCACTCTGGCAGTCCACGGCCGCAGAACGTCCGCAGTTTTCAGCAGTCGCGGGCGCTGCTCAATATGATGTCGCAATCGTTGGCGGTGGATATACTGGCTTGTCGACGGCTCGCTACCTGGCGCGTCAGGGGCTTTCAACAATCATTTTGGAAGCAAGTCGCATCGGATGGGGTGCAAGCGGGCGCAATGGTGGCGTCGTTTCCGCAAAATTCCGGCTGGCTTATCGCGATATTGCCAGCCGGTTTGGAATTGATGTTGCACGTCGTATGCACGATGTCGCAATTGAAGCCGTCGAACATGTGGCAGAGCTTGCCCGCGATTATGACATAGAAGGCGCCAATTATAGGCCTACCGGCTCCTTACGTTGTGCGCATAACCAACTCTCATTCGACATGCTCAAAGCCGAGTGCGCCTGGCTAAATGATGCGTTAGGCGACAACGCTTGCTCGATACAGTCTGCAGACGAAGTCGCAAAGGAGACCGGATCGAAAGACTTTGTCGGTGCTATGCTCAACACGCATGGAGGCGTCATTCATCCTCTCAACTTCGCCTTTGGACTGGCGCGCGGCGTTGCAAATGAAGGTGTGACTATCTGTGAAAACACACCAGTCTTAGGCTTCAGGAACGAAACAGACGCGGTGATTGTTGAAACAGCAACAGCCACGCTACGCGTAAAAAAGGTGGTTATCGCAACCAATTCTTATTCCGATCTCACATCGGCAACGGCTCACGTTAAAAAATCAATTATTCCTTTTCGCTCCGCAATGATCGCGACAGAGCCCCTCACCAACACGGAAGCGGCGACTTTGCTTACAAACGGTCGCAGCTATACTGAAACACGACGTATGATGCGCTGGTTTAGAAAATCCGAAGAACGTCTCATTTACGGCGGACGCGGAGCATTTGGAAAATCCGATTCAGAATCTGCCTTCGCCGCTTTGCAAAAAGCCATGATCAAACAGTTTCCAGAGTTGGAAGCTGTCAAAGTAACTCATCGATGGTCTGGCTTGGTCGCAATGACTCTCGATAGCCTGCCCCATGTCGGACGGCTCGACAACAAAATCTTCTATGCGCTTGGTTACAATGGCACCGGTGTGGCGATGTCGTCCTATATTGGCAAACATGTCGCGCAATTGGTCGCGGGTCATAAGGTCGATCTGGGATTACTGACGGAGCTGCCACTTAAATCAATTCCATTTTATGGTCTGCGCGCGCCAGCAGTACGCTTAGTCGCAGGCTGGTATCAGTTCCTCGACGCCATTGGGCGATGAGGCAGTAAAACGCTGCGCGCCGGAGCAGTAATCCAACCGAGCCGGCAAATATAAAAAGGGCCTTGCGCCCATTAGAGGAGAACAAAAATGCGCATGACCGTTTCAGCATTCCTCCTGTGTTCAGCTGCCCTTTCTTTTGGGGCAGGCTACGCTTCGGCCGATCAGATCACTTTCGTTTCACAAGGCGGCGCTTATCAAGAAGCGCAGACCAAAGCCATCCTCGACCCCGTCGCAGAAAAGCTTGGCATAACGATCAATCAAGATAGCTCCCCCGATGCATGGCCGGTGATAAAAACGCAAACCGAAACCGGAAAACCAGTTTGGGACGTCATCGACACGCCGGCAAAAGATTGTATCCGCGGCGGAGAGCAGGGTATGATTGAGAAACTGGATTTTTCTCAACTTCCCAACGTCAAGGACATGCCGGTCGAGTACAAATCGCCTTATTCGGTGGCGTACGAGTTTTATTCGAGTGTACTCGCCTACAACAAAGAGAAATTTGGCGACACACCTCCGCAAACCTGGGTCGATTTCTGGGATGTCGAGAAGTTTCCCGGCACACGCGCTTTGCGTAACCATCCATTGGCAACGCTAGAAGCTGCATTGATCGCCGACGGCGTCCCTGTCGATAAACTTTATCCTCTTGACGTTGATCGTGCGTTCAAGAAACTCGAGAAAATTAAGCCCTTTGTCACAGTCTGGTGGACATCAGGCGCACAATCCGCTCAACTCCTTGCAGATGGCGAAGTGGATATGACAATGGCATGGAACGGTCGTGTTTCCGCTGTGGTCAAAGAAGGGTTGCCCATTGGTTACACATTCAATCAGGGCTTTTTGCAATATACATCGCTCTGTATCTTGAAGGGCGCTCCGAATTTGGAGACCAGTGTAAAGTTTATAAATGCGGCACTGGACCCTGAGATTCAAGCAAACTTCCCGGCCTATATTGATTACGGCCCAGCCAATCCTGCAGCTTATACGACCGGCAAAATTAGCTCTGAACGGGCAGCTGAAATGCCAAGTTCACCAGACAATGCAAAAAAGCAAGTTCTGATTTCAGATCAATGGTGGAGCTCGAAAGCCGGCGAAGAAGCTCAGAAGCGGTGGGCCGAATTTATCCAGAAATAATCAGACCATGCTCGCGCGTCCAGGCATCGCGCGAGCACTATTATTTTTTCTTGGCATTCATTGGATGTCGTAAATTTCGGCGGTGAAATCGATGCGCAACGCGACACTCAATCCAAGTGAAATCCATCGACGCAAAGAAACGCGGTTGATGGTCTTTCTTCTGGCACCAGCCCTTACGGTCGTTACTGTGTTGCTGATCCTACCGCTTCTCTGGCTTGCCTGGCAGTCGGTATGGCAAGACGGAGGATTTACTGTTGTCCACTATCAGCGCTTTCTGACTGATAACGTCTACTGGATGACATTTCTTCAAACCTTCAAGATCGCATTCATTGTCACAATCGTATCAGTCTTGCTCGGTTATCCGATAGCCTATCTTGCAGCGACCGTAAGCCAGAAATGGAGCATCATCATTCTGGCAATGGTTATTCTGCCATTCTGGACTAGCGTTCTAGTCCGCGCTTATGCGTGGTTGATCCTGTTGCAACGCACCGGATTGGTCAATTCCGCAATGAAGTCGCTCGGCCTCATCGATGCTCCGCTGCTCCTGGTGAATAATGAATTTGGCACGGTCGTTGCCACGATCCACATCCTGCTCCCATTCATGGTGCTACCGCTTTATGCGACAATGCAGAAAATTCCGCACGAACTCTCAATGGCTGGTTCAAGCCTTGGTGGAACACCCTACTATGTATTCACGCGTGTCTTCTTACCCTTGTCGTTACCAGGCATGATCGCCGGCATGGTGCTGGTCTTCGTGCTGACGCTTGGGTTCTATATCACGCCGGAATTACTCGGTGGTGGCCGAACTTACATGGTCTCAATGCTCGTTTCGCGAAATATCGAAGTTTATCACGAGTGGGGCGCAGCGTCCTCAATCAGCGTGGTGCTACTTATTTGCGTGTTTCTGATCTTCCGACTAGCCAGTCTTTTGATCCCCTTTGAACGCATTATGGGAACGAGGTAAGGCCATGTCAGTCCCGCGTATCATCCTCATCTCGGTCGTCTTGATGGTTCTGGTATGGCTCGTCCTACCTATCCTCATCATTGTTCCAATGTCTTTTTCTGGTACGAGATTTTTGGCGTTTCCACCACCAAGCTGGTCACTTCGATGGTATGAAAGCTATTTGACGAGCACCGCCTGGATGCAGGCCACGAAAGTGAGCTTAATCGTCGCCCTCGGCAGCGCCCTTTTATCCACAATCATCGGAACGGCTGCAGCATATGCCCTGAACCTTACGTCTTCAAAGCTTGTGCGGAGCGTCCAGGTGGTCTTATTGCTGCCCCTCGTCGTTCCCATCGTCATCACCGCCGTGGGCGTGTTCTTTGTCTATGCAAAGATCGGAATGCTCGCGACGCTATCGGGCCTCATTCTCGCCAATCTGATGCTTGGGCTGCCCTATGTTGTAACATCGGTGTTGGTAGGCTTGCGGAAATTCGACCCGACACAGGAGATGGTTGCCCGAAGCCTGGGGATGAACCGCTTCCGTGCATTCTTTGCAGTGACCCTCCCACAGATCAAAGCAAGCGTCATAACAGGCATGCTTTTCGCGTTCATCTCTGCCCTTGATGAAACCGTCGTATCGCTCTTCATTTCTGGTGGACAATACCAAACGCTTACCAAACGCATGTTCACAGCACTACGTGACGAGATCGACCCAACGATCGCATCGATCAGTTCGCTGCTCACTGCCGTTTCGTTCATCGTCGTGATGCTTGCAGCCCTGAGCGGCGGACGGCAACGCCGCAAGCAGGCCTCGATATGATGACGGATTATCTTATTCTTGGTGGAGGTTCGGCAGGCTGCGTTCTCGCTGCCCGCTTGTCTGAAAATCCGAAAAAACGTGTCGTGTTAATCGAACCAGGACGCGACATCACCCATGCCGATATGCCGGACGCCATTCGTAGCCGCTATCCAGGGCGGGCCTATCTCGACACCCGCAACATCTGGAGTGGCTTGCAGGCTCGTATGGGCACGTTCTTCCCACAAGGCGACCGTCGTGGCTTACGCCGCTACGAACAAGCGAAAATTCTCGGCGGCGGATCTGCGATCAATGCGCTGATGGCCAATCGTGGTGCACCTGAAGATTACAATGAGTGGCACGAACTAGGTGCGCAGGGTTGGAGCTGGGACGAGTGTGTTCCCTATTTTCGTAAGATAGAATCTGATCGCGACTTTTTTGATGAGAACCACGGTCAAGAAGGCCCAATTTCCATCCGACGCATTGACGATATGCATATTTCGCCATTCGTGAAACGTGTGATGCAAACGCTCGACAAAAAGGGTTGGCCAATCGGGGCCGATCAAAACGGCGAATGGCGGGATGGAACCTTTCGAGGAGCGGTTGCCGTCAGCGATCAGGGCGAACGATTGCCAACATCGATCGCATATCTCGACAGCAACGTCCGAAGACGCCCGAATTTGAAAATTATGACCGGCTTCACAGCGTCCCGGATATTGTTTGACAATAGAACCGCGACAGGCGCTGTTATCAAATCAAACGATGAGGAAAGCCCCGACTTCGTCATTACGGCAAGGCAAGTGATCATTGCCTCAGGAGCAATTCATTCGCCTGCATTGCTGATGCGCTCAGGTGTGGGGCCCAGCACTGATCTGATGGGGTTGGGCATCCCGATCGTTCATGCACTTGAAGGTGTTGGGCAAAACCTGATGGAGCATCCATCTATTGCGGTTGCAGCTTACTTGCACAGAGCTGGGCGAAATAAATATCCTGAAGAACATCACGAACAAGCAATCTGGCGATACTCTTCCGGATTGCCTGCCACACCCAAGGGTGACATGCATGCAGCGATACTTTCGCGTTCGGGCTGGCATTGTGTCGGCCACCGCATTGGAAGCTTGTTCTTCTGGGTGAATAAATCCTACTCACGAGGTAGCGTCAAACTTTCGTCCAAAGACGAGACCATTGAACCTGACGTCGATTTCCGGATGTTAAGCGATGAACGAGACCTTCTAAGATTGAAAGATGCAGTCAGAAAAGGGGCTGCTATCTTTGCCGACGAATACATGCGCGATTTTGCATGTAACGTCTTTCCATCGAGCTATACGCCGCGCGTCGCGCGTGTTGCCGTGCCAAGCCTGTGGAATGCGGTACAACGAGGAGCCCTTGCTGCACTCTTAGACATCGCTGGCCCCGCACGTGGAGCTGTCATACAGTCATTGGTCACACCAGGAATAAAAATTCTATCGTTGCTTCATGACGATAAGGCGCTCACAGACTTCGTACGCCGGCACGTAGGAGGGACATGGCATGCATCTGGTACGTGTCGGATGGGGGCCGTCACCGACGCCCACGCTGTCACAGATTCAACCGGCAAAGTTCATGGCGTCGAAGGACTTCGCGTTTGTGACGCCTCTCTCATGCCTTCTATACCTTGTGCGAACACGAATCTCCCGACAATCATGATTGCTGAGAGAATTTCTACTTTCATAAAGAATGAACGCACATGATCTGGGTTAAGCCATCTGCGCCTCGCAAATGTTTGGCCCACCAGATTGTCGGCAATATGAGATGTGAAAAATCAGCCTTAAACGCGCTGCCCGACCCAGGGCAGCGAATGTCGTTTTTGCTGCTAAGAGACGTTAATGACGGCTAATATATCGCGTGGAAACTATATCAGGGTCCGTTCTGTCTCCGACCCATAAATCAGTAATTCGCAATGCGATATAATCGACAGAGCGATTTGCAGTTCATCCCAACCTGCCTTTTTTGCCTCGATAACCAGGCGAGAGAAGGAAGGTTCGAGTGCGAACTCACATTCGGCACTATAACCATTCTCCTCGACAGCTTTCGTGGGAACATTGATCATCAATGCGCTCATTGCTCTTTGACTCCCAAAAAATGGAGAGACTGTGGACGCGATTATACGCGTAATTTATGTCCGCAGTCCCCCTATTGCGCTCTGAACTTAATTGAAGTGATACGAAGCCTTCAGGAAAACACTGTGAAAACTCACATTGTCCTTAAACACTTCGTTGTTCGACTTTTTGCCAAGGTCCGTGAATAGATATTCCGCACCAATGCTCACATTCTCAAAGGCCTTGTAGTCTAAGCCGGCACCGATACTATAACCGAACCGCACATTGCGTTTGGTTTCCACAGATGATCCGTCTATTGAGAATTCATTCTCGACGCCACCATATGCCAGGCCGCCTGTTCCGAAAACCAGAAGCCGATCAACAGCGTAACCAAATTTTGCCCGTATAGTCCCGATATAGTCGAGTGACTGGCGCATTTCCAAGCTATGGGCCTGATATCTCGCATCAACGAAACGATCCCACTTTAGGAAGTTGATATCAGCGACTGCTCCCAGCACAAGTTTGTTTTCGAATTGATGGTTATAGCCGATATGTACACCCCCGATGAAGGTGTCGCGGCGACCACCCGAACTATAGGTGATCACGTCTGCTTGCGTGCTTTCACCTGCAGCTGCCATGCTTCGCGCATTAAAACTGTCGGAACTAAGCGAGGGCGGCTGATCGGCGGAGAGCGTCTCAACTGTGTCCTGCGTCACGCTAACACCAGCACTGGTGTTTGGCGTTGAGCCTGTTGCCCAGGCTTCGCAGGGATCGGCAAAAGCAACTGCTTTAGTGTTTTTTGTTGAAGCCGTGGCCCAGGCAAAATCACCGAGGCTACAGGACGGGTTAACCGGTATTTCTGGTTCTATCGGGGTTGATGGATCAACCGGCGTGGGCGTCGAACGTACGGGCACATGAGGCGCAGACTGCCCGCGTGCCCAGCCAATTTGTCCGCCGATGTAAAGGCCCGTCCAAATTGGCGGCGCCTGATAGACAGGTGGAGCAGAAATTGGGTCAGGAACAACAGGATCAGCTGCAAACACTGGTACAGCGGAACTCAACAGCATTCCAATTGTCAGGGCTTTCTTCATGGTCTGTACTTTCTGAGAAGGAGACTGCGACCCTCACCTCGCCTGGCAGGACGGCCAGTCTGAAACATTGGTCGCAGTCTTTTTAGCGGTGCGAGGGGCTAACTCAGTTTCCACCGCCGTTAAGAGCACTATTGAGGGCTGCGCCATCAAAGCCGAGCGATATCGTTCCGGTATTCACAGCACCTGCTGCGACAGTAGAGATACCTGCAAGGTCGGTGCCATTGCTCAGGATATTGACCGAACCATTAATGTCCGCATTATTGAAGGCTTCATTGACGGCATAGACGCCCAGCGCGGGACCAGAGGTCGAGCTTGCGACCGTGTTGTTGATACCGAGACTGAGATTGCCCAGAGACGCGAATGTACCATCCGCAGCAAGCGCTTCTGCGGCAGTGCTTGAAGTTGAGGCGGATGCCTGAGATACTTCACCGTCGAGATACTTCAGATCCGTCAGCGATACTTCCATGGAAGTTGTGGTCGAAGTGTTTGCAGCAGACACCGCGGTCGCAATATGACCCGTATTGACTGCACCGGCTGCTACCGTCTTGATGACTTCTGTCGACTTGACAATGGCGCCACCAATTTTAACTGTTTCTTCAAGAGAAACATTTGCCTTCAAATGGGCATCCACATCGACACCGAGTTCAATGCCGCTTGCGAGCGGATTGGTAATATCAACCGAAACGGCTTCAAGATCCACCCCAGCTGACAGTCCGGTGTCGATCGAGCCGCTGATCTCACGGGTCGCCTCGAAGTTCGGAACTCCGATAATATTGACCGAGCCGTCGATTTCGCCGGTGTTAACCGCACGATTAATCCAGTTGCCGTTCTCGAACTGGCGCATCTGATCAATGACTGGCTGTCCGATTGTGTCAGAGAGTGTTTGAGCGTTGGATGCGGTGCCAACGCCCAAAAGTAGCATTGCAGTCGATGTCGATACTAGAAATTTCTTCATCTGTCGTCTCCCGATGGCAGCCCCCAGACCTGCCGGTTTCGTTCAATGTCATGTGCTGGGGTGCACACGGTTTTCCCGCCTCGCAGGAACAAGTGCTCAAGAACCAGAGGCTTCCGCGCCGCTGTCTCCGGGAACCCACCCACCTTTGGCAGCATCCCATTTCATCAGGCTCTTCTGCTGCAGATTGTTCGGAACGTCCTTCTCAGGCGTCGGCGGATTGGCGGTTGGGGTTACTGTTGGAACCGTTGGGGCAACTGGCAAATCGTTTGCCGATTGCGGCGCCTGCGCCTTTCTCTCCGCCAGTGCTGCAACAGCTTTGCCGGTGGAGGTACCTTCTATATCGCCATGCATTTTCTCAATGTATGCCCGACAGTCGGCATAGTTCTGCGCTGCCATGACCTGGGTGAGAAGTTCAAATGTGCCAAGATAAAGCATCTGACGCAGCGCAAAATGCAGCGCCTCGCGTTCACGACCACCTATCTGTGCGTTCACCAATGTATCGCCAAAGAAGCGTCCGGCAGTGGCGCCGTACTCACTGGCGTAAATCTGCTTATGGATCGGGACGTTCGCAACAATACGCCCGCTTGCCGCATCGGTGAGAGCCAGATCGATACCAACCAACATTCTGTTCTGGCGATACTTCGCACCAACGCCTGCCACTTCCGCCTCGACACCTCCTCCTGGAATAAAATCGAGGCTGTTGATACTGCCCGTGACATAATAGCTTGTCGGAATAATTCGCCGGTTGTCGCGGATCTTCCATTCCATTTCCGTCGTGGTCACGCGCGGGTCGCGACGATTTACAATCGTCGTTCCTGCTTTGAAAAGCGCTGATTGAACCATGTCACCAGCACCCTGCGTCACAAACTTGCCCACGCCACCATCTGTGAAGCTTTCCTTCCCAGTTTGATCCAGGATCGCGCCAACGGAAAAAATTACATTTTTGGAGATGCGTCCGTTCAAGCACGTCAAAGCTCTGTCAAACGGAGTAACAATGTCAGATATCGGTGGCCCGTCCAGCAACTTCGCATTCATTTTTGGTGGAGTGATGGCGGTCGCTGTACATGCTGAAAGTGACAGAGCAAAACCAATCGCCGTCATCGTGCGCGTGAATATCATAATATCACCCGCTCCTATCGACAGCCCGAAGTCGATGACATCGTGCCGGACTCGCCGATATTAACACTTCCATCCTGGCAACCATTGGACGTGGAATTGCTATCGATGTTTATGCTATTGTTGTTTCCTGTGAGATCGATATTGGTCGTCGTGTTGTTGACCGACCCGATCGCATTGGTATTCTGGCCAATATTGTTATTTGTCGTCGTATGATTTGTAATTGTCTGGTTGAGCGTCGTTTTCCCGAGCGACTCATAATAGCCCTGCTCTCTCTTTTCGATCATATCGGCCTGCAAAAGCCGCAGGTTTCGATCTGTCGAAGACGAAAAACTATAATTACCCGTCCAGTCTGTAGCCGGCGACATTGTATTTTGAGCAAACGATTCCGTTGCAGAAAACAAGGTGGCAGTTGCTCCAATCGCAACCGCAAATTTTAACGCAGTAATACACCGCACAGGAATAGCCCCTCCTGAATAGATGAAGTATCTATTTTGTGACTATTGCCTATCATCGCGGTATTGTTGATGAAATCCCACGATCAGGGGGTATGTTACGAATTAGAAATCTTCGAAGTGTTTTTCCGACCATAATTAACGGAGATATAACCATAAGACATTGCAGCATGAACTGCTTGTGTTCGCGTCGTCACTTCCAATTTTCGAAATATAGACTTCGCGTGGTCACCGACCGTATATTCTGACAGTCCAAGATTCTCTGCGACCTTGGCATTCGTGTGCCCGAGCGCAAATTGGGACAAGACCTCAACTTCACGTTTCGTAAGCTTGAGAGAAGGGGCGACCACGAGCTTCTTGGGTGCGTTTCTAGCTCTTTCAACGAGGTTGAGATTCCGCATAATTTTTGCTTCAAGCACTTCGAAATCAATCGGCTTCGTCAGATAGTCATCCGCACCGAGTTTCAATCCGTCAAGAATATGCGTGCGGTCACCAAGAGCTGAGAGAAATAGAAATGGCGTTGATGCAAGGTGTGCAAGCTGCTCACGCACCCGCTTCAGCAGCTCGAGCCCGCCAAATCCCGGCATCAGTATATCGCAAAGGATAAGATCGGGATGAATTGTTCTTAGTGAGTTGAGCGCCTCTTCACCGCTCGACGCAGATAACACGTTGAATCTGTATTTCTTGAGGGCGAAGATAAGTTCGGCACGAATGTCAGCTTCATCTTCGACGCAAAAAATCGTGTATTGATTATCCATTGCCTAATCCGCCCATTGGAAGCTTTAATTCAAAAGTGGTCTCTCTTTTCGATGTTCTGCAATGAATCGTGCCGCCGTGGAGGCGTGCAAGCGTGTGGGAAAGACTTAAACCCAAACCGCTTCCTTCTAAATGGGAAACATTGCTGGCGCGAAAGAAACGGTCGTAGATTTTTGGGAGATCCCACTCCGGAATTCCAATACCAAAATCTGTCACTGAACAGACAATCTGTTCTCCGCTGATCCGTACCCAAACATCCACGGGAGTTGATGCGGAAGAATACTTCTCCGCATTAGACAGCAGATTGACTACTATCTGCTCAAGAAGCGTCGCATCGCCTTCAATATACATGGGGCCTGAACCAAGTGTCACATTTAACAATCGGCTCGGGTAAATATCACTATGGTAAGAACAGGCATTCTGAACAATTTCGACGAAGTTCACGCGTGTTACCAATAGCTCCAGTCCGCCTTCCGTCATACGGTCATTGTTGATCGTACTTTCGATGATCAGCCCCAGTCTTTTTACGGCCGTTCGTATGCGTTGGGAGCGCTCGACTAGAACAGCGCGCGTGACGTCTTCAGGCCACTTCACAAACCGTTGCGCAATCATGTCAATAACCGCTATTGGCGTACGAAACTGATGCGAAACTGTTGTCAGAAAATTCTTGTAGATTGCAATTGTCTGGCGCTCGTTATCGAGTGCCACCCGAAGCGCCGTCGTTCGCACTGAAACCGTATCTTCAAGTTGCTCCTTATGGACCATCAACTCGGACTGCGTCTTATTAAGGTTTCTTATGTTCGCTACGAGAAGCCAGGATAACGCGCCTCCAGAGGCAAGAAGCCCGAGAATAGCGGTCATGACCAATGAAATTGTCTCGAGCTGCCTATCGATTTTCTTTCCTGATTGCCTGGGTAGTTCAATCACTGTTTTATTACTGAGACGATCGAGCTCATCGAATATCGGCGAAATAAGTCCATACAAAACGTTCGCATCAAGCGGCACGCGCTCAAACGCCTGCTGGGCCGTTGCGAGAATTCGGTCGATCTGTTCGAGATGCTTCTGACCATCAATCCCCACGTAAAATGAGTATTGTGGGTTGTCATTTAGGAGATGAACACGGCTAAAGAGGATGTCAAATTGCAGAGATAGTAGAGCTTCATCTGGTTTTCCCGGCGCCGTGAGAAGAACCTCTGTTAACTTGCGAGCAGCTCTGTCAGCCTGCGCAACGTTCCACAGCATGTTCTCACCTGTGGTCGATGAAAGCGTGCGGTGAACGGCATAGAGCTGCAGGAACGCGTAGACCAACATCACTGCGAAAATCGCGATGGCAAAAGTGGCAACGATAAAGCCCCTGTTGCGGATCATCGTGATTTCATTCTCAGCTCTTTGAGCTGCCATGCCCAGCGGTTATCGAACCGAGGATCTCTCAGTTCTTCAAACTGATCCCTGGGATACACCAGCCAGTGCGGCCCCTTGTCACGAACTGTAAGGGGTTGCCCATCCATCGATGTCGCCACAAGCACATCGTACTTTGCTACATCCTCAAACGGTATATCTATGACGTAATCATTAAGTGCCGATGCGATCACATGCGAGTAGTCCTTTGCTTTGGGCTCGATACCCGAAGCCTTCAGGAGATCGGCCAGGCGCACGCCCGCAAATTCATGCGAACCTGAAGTCCATGCGGTGTGCGTGGTGAGCGTATGTTGCGGGAGCTTCGCAAGGTCATGTGATGAATACGTAACTATCTTCCCGTCTGAACCGACGACACGCAATTCACCGATCTTGCTTGCTAATACTGTCGACTGAAACGCTAATAGGATTACGCAAGCAGCAAATGCGATAGAAATTATTCCAGTAGTAACTCGCTGATTTAACATCAATACCTGCCCCGTTCTTTAATTGGAGGCGGTAATTATTCACACAAAAGCAAAATCACCGAACCCATCCGGTAATTTCACAATATTTCCAAGCCGCCCCGACGCAGTTTACTCAAAATATCATTTCAAGCAACCCGCTCCCGCAACGGAATTTAAGCAATCGCTAACAGCATGCATATCCCTAATTTCAGGGATATTCCTACGAAAACTAGAATAAACCGCTCTGGGTGATCGGATTGGAAGCTCAGCGCAACACGGCGCGGATCGCAGTGGTCACGATTGTGGTGGCGCTTGAAGTTCTACTTTTTCACCCATGCGGTTCCAAGCGTCTAACCCAGCTATTTTATAGGCTTCGGCCAATGTAGGAAAATTGAAGGTATTTTCAACAAAATATTCGACCGTGCCTTTGAGATTGAGAACAGCCTGACCGATGTGGACGAGTTCAGTTGCGCCTTCGCCAACAATGTGGACACCAAGCAAACGACGCGTTTTTAACGAGAATATGAGTTTGAGCAGACCTGCTTCCAATCCCATAATATGACCGCGCGAAGTCTCGCGAAAACGCGCAACGCCGCATTCATAAGGAATGCCCCGCTCCTTCACCTCTTCTTCTGTCAGACCACATGTTGAAATCTCCGGCACAGCATAAATGCCGTATGGAAAGTATTTTTGTGGCTCCTTTGCAATTGCTCCTACTGCGACACGGGCTGCAATACGCCCCTGTTCCATGGAAGTTGAAGCTAGGCTTGGAAAGCCGATCACATCACCAGCTGCGAATATTCCGGGCACATCTGTCTCGAATGTTTCTGGATTCACCTTCAATCTGCCTCGGTCGTCAGCGTGAAGACCAGCGGCGGCAAGGTTTAGTGAGCCCGTCGCCCCCGTGCGACCGGCCGCAAACAGAACCATGTCGGCATTGATCGTGCGGCCCGTGTCAACGACAACTGAGGCCTTACCGGATGCAAGTCGCTCAACCTTATTCACCCTTTGGCCGAGCAGAAGCTTCATGTTACGGTCGCGTAGCTGATAGGTAAAATCGTCGACGATTTCTCGATCAATAAAATCTAGAATTGTACTTTTAGGATCGATTAGCGTAACCGCGGTATCCAGGGCGGAAAAAAATGTGGCGTATTCAATACCAATCACCCCAGCGCCTATAACGACGATAGAACGCGGAAGCTCTTTCACATCGAGTAATTCATCGCTGTCTAAAACCACCTCGGCATCGAATGGAATGTGATCTGGTCTGAACGGCTTCGTGCCAACGGCTAGAATAATCGATTTTGCTGAGACGACTGTCGTTTCACCATCTTCCTTAACCACCTCCATCGTATCGGATGTGATAAAGTGCGCGCGGCCGTATATGAGTGCGACACGGTTTCTGGCAAACTGGTGTTCCAGCACTTCAACTTCATGGTTTAACGTGATCAACAAACGACGGCGTAGGTCGTCGGCAAGGATTTCCTGCTTTACTCGATATGCCTGGCCATAAAATCCTCGTTCCCGCCATCCGGATAAATTCAACGCAGTCTCGCGAAGAGTCTTTGAGGGAATCGTGCCAGTATGCACTGAAACGCCGCCAACGCGCCTACCTTGCTCGATCACAAGCACACTTTTGTCGAGTTTAGCCGCCTGTATCGCGGCCCGCCGCCCTGCCGGCCCGCTACCAACCACAATCAGATCATACAGGTTCATTCAAAACTCCACTCAATGAATTCAGGCGCCGTCCGTCCACGGTGCAAACCGCTGCGCTAAAACTTTTAATGGGATAGTTTGAAGTTTCAATAACAGAATCTTAGAAACAATTGCCTCCACCTTCAAAGTCACCTAGCAAAAACAAGCACGTCAGTCTGTCATTACGCTTGATGCCAAACATAATGTAAGTCCATCTGGCATGGCCGATTTTTGGCAACAGTGGCGGAACGGAAAAGCGCCAAGCATTCAGCCAGTTGCATCGACGTCGAAAGAAAATGTCTTTGTCTCTCATCCAAACGTTTCCAGAGGTCGGCAACTACGCCGACTGACGATTGGAATGGCGACTTATGATGATTTTGACGGCGTCTACTTCACACTTCAGGCTTTAAGGATGTATCATCCAGAAACGGTTGACGAGGTAGAGTATCTCATCGTTGACAACAATCCCGATGGCGTGTGTGGCGAGCCCATTCGACAACTTGAAGCTAAGGCTCCGAATCTACGTTATATTCCAGTGCGTGAGCGAAGTGGTACAGCAGTCCGCGACTATATAATGAGCGAGGCCAGTAGCGATTATGTCTTAAGTCTCGACTGTCACGTCCTCCTTGTCCCTGGCGCTGTTTCACGCCTAATCAAATATTTCCAAATGCACCCGCACACAAACGACCTTCTTCAAGGGCCTTTGGTCTGGGATGAGTTGAACCGTGTCGCTACTCATATGGAACCCTCTTGGCGCGCGGGATTCTACGGCAATTGGGGTGAAGACGAGAGAGGCCTCGATCCTGATGGCGCCCCATTTGAAATCCCAATGCATGGACTGGGCCTCTACGCTTGTAGGCGCCAGGCGTGGCCTGGTTACAACAAGCAGTTCCGCGGGTTTGGTGGTGAAGAGGGTTATATTCATGAGAAATTCCGGCAGGCGGGTGGACAAACTCTCTGTCTCCCCTTCCTTCGATGGCTTCACCGTTTTCAGCGGCCCCTAGGCGTGCCATATAAAATCAGCTGGGAAGACCGTGTACGAAATTATCTCCACGGGCTGACTGAGTTAGGTTTGCCAGCCGAGGATGCGCTTGAGCATTTTCGTCAGCATTTGGGCCCAGCAGGCGATCATCTCATCGAAAAGGCGTGAAACGAGATCGCGCAGTTGAGCTTGGCATCTTAGGCGCTTAGACAAACGAACGATGAGCAGTTTGACGGCAGCATTCAATTCAATATTTGCGCGGACCATGCAGAACAATGCGATCTTGAGATGTCGTATCGGAAAATGGTTCGCCCGAAGGTATTGCGATGTGGAGGGTCAGTCCTATTGAAAGGCACTAAAATCGTGGCATACAAAGCCTTTGAAGATGGCCGCGCCACGGAACCTCAGCGGACGGAAACCCTCATATGTTACTGCTATTGAACGTAGTCCGCTACAATCCGATACCCGTCGAAGCTTCACATAACGAACCCGCAACACGGCAAGCGACCACAAAAGCTTCCAAAGCTCAACACTGGTTGATTTCGGCGCGATATTTTCGTTCGAAGTCAACTGTAGGAATACCTGGCCTGATAAGGATGCATATAGACGCCTGATCCCGGCAACGCTCTTGAGCGACGCGATCGCAACTAAACGGGGCACAAGTCGCATTCCGATCAGTTTGAGCTTAAGCTGCTTCGATCGCATCTCAGCACGGACAGGTTGAGCTTTCTTATTTATGACAAGCTTTACCGTCATCCTTTCGATAGCGATCAGACAAAGTCGAACGCGGTCCAAATTCCTCCCAGTGCTTCGCATTTATTTCCTCGGCCTCATTTAGAGTAAGGCGACGGACGGTTCCTGGCCAATGCGCCAGCACTCACGTTTAACCTGAATAAGGTCATTCAATGCCGAGTAAACGAAAGATTGCTTGCGGTTTAACGGCTTTGCACCGTTAAATCTCTGAACGGGAGAGTCAAATGCCTTTTACGAGCGAGCTCTACAAAGCTATCCTCACTTCAAATGAACGCGAGAACGTGCAACGAGCATATTATCGTTGCTGCGAGCTACTCGAATTCCAACCAGTTTCACACGAGCAAGAGACTCTTCTGGCCCAATTCGTGTTGCGGGCCTTTGAAGATTCCTTGCAAGATCCAGAACTCGCGGCACAACGCGCTTTCGAAATGGTTCGAAAGCTCCACTAAAGAAAACCCATTCGAACCCATTCTCCCATCGGACCATGCGAACGACTTTAAAATAAAATCAAGTGCAGCGTTTCGTCAATGTCTGCGGAGTCCTCATGCGTCTGACTGCTTGATGCACATTGACAGTACCAGATAGCCGCAGGTCGTCCGTGGCTTCAATAAAGGTGAACCTAGTTTCCAATTATACCTCAATTCGTTGTAGAGCGAATAATCATCCCCTTTGGATTAAAATCGCTAGTTCATTATAAGAATATCAAACCTGAACCACTGATCTTCCGCTCTTCAAATATTTTATAATGTATAGAGAGAAATATAATATTCGATTGGCAAACAATTAGATTCATGTTGTACTGCGTGCGAAGTTGTGGTCATATTAGCATATGATCTTTAAAGTTTTATAAAATAAGCTTTGAAACCGCCAGAAAGGGTAATGCATGGATTTGCTTAATCCCCTTGTTGATCCGGATAAAACGTTCATTTCTACGGGAAGTTTGCCCCCCTCTGACAGGGTTGAAAAACTTATTATCGAAGCACATGAGCGTTTCCGAACCGTGAAGTTGGGACAAAACTCTCAAGTTTATCCGGCTTTGGCGAGTGTTTCGGAAGATCTGTATGGGATTTGTGTTGTTAGCGTCAGCGGAGATACATTTTCTGTAGGTGATGCTGATCATGAATTCACTATTATGAGCGTTTCCAAGCCATTTATCTTTGCCCTTATCTGCGATCTCATTGGTGCGACGGGCGCTCGTGAACGTCTGGGCGTAAATGCGACCGGCTATGCCTTCAATTCTCTGGCTGGTATCGAGCGTAACCCCGACGGTCGTACAAATCCGATGGTCAATGCAGGGGCTATCGCAACGACCAGTCTTGTTCCAGGCAAAAATGGAGAAGAAAAATGGCGCTTTATTCACGAGGGCTTGTCCCGTTTCGCCGGGCGTGATCTTTCCATTAGTGAGGAAGTATATGCCTCAGCCAAGGAAACAAATTTTCGCAATCGCAGTATCGCTTGGATGCTTGAAAGCACCGGGCGCATCTTCAGCGACCCAACTGAGGCGGTCGAACTCTACACACGGCAATGTTCATTGAATGTCAGTGCAAGGGACCTTGCGGTCATGGGAGCAACGTTGGCACATGGTGGTGTTAACCCATTGACACGCGAGCAGGTCGTCAAGCCAGATGTCTGTCATTACGCACTTGCAGTCATGCTAACTGCGGGCCTTTATGAAACCTCCGGAGATTGGCTTTATGAGATCGGCCTGCCTGGCAAAAGTGGTATCGGCGGCGGGATAGCGACAGTTTCACCCGGCAAGGGTGGTCTCGGGACCTTCGCTCCACCCCTTGACGACGCAGGAAATAGTGTTCGGGGACAATTGGCCGCGCAATTCCTATCGCAGCGTCTCGGGCTCGATCTGCTTATGTCTTCCCCTAGCGGGGTTTAACACTTCCCAAAATGTCGAGAACTTCGATCGATCTATCACATTGCGAGAGGGAATTATCGGCGATGGCAGCTTCAACAGGTGGACTACACTCTGAGGATCGCAACTCGTGGCTTCCTATGGTCGCTATCGCATTTGGTCAGGCGATCATGTCCTTTAACGTCGCCTCATTGCCTGTCGCACTCGGGGGCATGGTCGAGAGTTTCGGTGTTGCGCCGACTGTCGTAGCTACAGGTATCGTAGCATATTCAATGATTGTCGCCGGTTTCGTTATGCTCGGCGCCAAGCTCGTCCAACGATTTGGAGCATTGCGGGTCTTTCGGTTGGCGGTCATTGTTTTTGGTGGTGCACAAATTCTTATGACTCTGAGCCCCAACGCGAGTGCGATGATAACGGCCCAGGCCCTTTGCGGCGCGGCTGGCGCAGTAATCGTACCTGCACTGGTCGCATTGATAGCACAGAATTACCAGGGAAGTCAGCAAGCGACCGCCCTCGGGGCATTGGGGTCTGCCCGCGCAGGTGCCGGAGTTCTCGCGTTTCTTATAGGCGGCGTGCTCGGGACTTATATTGGGTGGCGGCCCGTTTTCGGCATTCTGATTGCGGTATCCGCGCTCGTTTTTGTTTTGAGTTTTCGTTTGCGACCCGATCATGGGCGTCCAGAGGTAAAAATTGATGCCATCGGCGTCATCCTGGCCGCTGCTGCTATAATCTCTATCAGTTTCGGGTTTAATAATCTCAACGGCTGGGGACTAATGCTTGCGAGACCTTCTGCCCCATTCAACATTCTCGGCCTATCGCCAGCACCGGTTCTCATTTTAATTGGAATCGTTTTAGGGCAAGCATTCTTTCTTTGGACGCGTAGGCGCGAGGCTAGCAATAAGACCCCACTTCTGCCACTTCAGGTTCTTGATTCCCCACAAGAACGTGCTGCAGTCTTTGCAATGTTCGCGGTCGTGGCACTGGAGGCAGCGCTCAATTTCTCCGTACCGCTCTATATCCAAATCGTCCAAGGGCGCTCGCCTCTTGCAACCGCGGTTGCAATGCTACCATTCAATCTAACGGTCTTTTTCGCCGCAATGCTCATTGTTCGGTTTTACGACAAGCTATCGCCCAGACAAATTGGCCGCTGTGGTTTTGGTCTGTGTGCGGTAGCACTCATTTGGCTGGCTTTTGTGGTCCGGAATGACTGGAGCTCGATCCCGGTTCTGGCTGGCCTGATCCTTTTTGGCATCGGACAGGGTTCGTTGGTTACACTTCTTTTCAACGTGTTGGTAACCGCGTCTCCAAAAGAACTCGCCGGGGATGTTGGCTCATTGCGTGGAACGACCAATAATCTTGCCGCAGCCGTCGGAACTGCCGTCGCCGGTGCCTTGCTGGTCGGTTTGCTCAGTAGCGCAGTTATGCGACAACTTGCTCAAAACCCAACATTGCCAATTGAAATTCAGTCTGAAGTCAACTTGGACAGCATTACATTCGTGAGCAATGAGCAGCTAGAAAGCGTCATTGCGACGACCACCGCAACCCCCGAGCAAAAGCAGGAAGCATTACGTATCAACACCGAGTCGAGACTATTAGCGCTAAAAATCGGCTTCCTGATAATGGCAGGGCTTGCACTTGTATCCATCCTGCCGGCTGGAAGACTACCCAATTACAAACCCGGCGAAATTCCCGAACAGTAAAGGAAGATTACAAGCATAGAGCGCAAGTCGAGCTGCTGTTTTTACGGAATTGCGCTCATAACGTTAAAGACGACCGCTGCAGCTTGGATTACCAGATCGAGAGTTCCGCATCAAGGAGCGTAGCTGTACCTCCGTAACACTGGTCGTCGAGCCAACTTAGCGTTCTGCGATCGGCATAGCACTCGATCTTTCAGGGCTTAGCAGATGTGACGGACACAAAGCCGCCGGGACAGCTCCAGTCCATTCTTGATGGGAAATCGAATACTTCGGCAGCGCGCCTGCCAAATATGGATAGTAATTTGGTGCTTCCAAAGGCATGCCTCGGCTTCGCGCCAGATTGTTTGCATTTCTTGACAACGTCTCATCTCGTAGCAGGACCGCAGACTCCCGAAGCAATAAAAAAGGTCAGGCAATATGCCTGACCTTCTTGGTTTTGTGCCGAAAATAGCGCCAGAGCATTTCTGAACACCAAAGTGCGGATAGTCGTTTGGTTTATGCAGCCTGGAGATTACCGGCCGACATCTTGCCCGACTTGTTGTCACGCTCAAGGTCGTAAGCGATCTTCTGGCCTTCCACGAGCTCGCGCATCCCGGCGCGTTCGACGGCAGAGATGTGAACAAACGCATCCGCACCGCCATTGTCAGGCTGAATAAAGCCGAAGCCCTTAGTAGAATTGAACCATTTTACTGTGCCGGTGGTCATAATGAACCCTTTCAAAGCATAGAATGAGGGACTGCATAGCAAACGCAATGCAGGTGAAAACCGAATAATTTTGAAAGAGAAGTTCGCTTAGAGCGCGGTGCCAATCGCGCGATAGACAAAGCTCGGCAAGCAAAAGATCGATATATTTTATTTAAACGACTCCTGGTCGGAAGTCAACGATTGGTTTCTGTTTTTATAGTATGCCATTTTTAGTTGCATAAATAGAACAAGACCTGGGTTTGACCATTACAACCACGGTTCAGGAATTACCTCAATTTTTCAGTTCGACTTAAGTTCGCTCAGAAGGCGATGCCCGCATTGGCATCTCGCACAAATTAATTGCGCTTACGATGATGCATCGAACAGGCCGAAGCATGTTTAGATCGAAATATTCTCTTGTCTTCCGGGCCGCCGAGGATCGCCTCAACGACGAAAGCCGAGAGTTATTCAAAAGCTATCATCAACACCCAACCTGATCGAACATAGGTGGGTTTAAGGGGCTGAGACAGGGCGGCTCAACAAGGCTCGCCAAGGTTGAAAAGGCCCGAGTATCCATATAACGCTGATCATAAGCTTCATATTGGCAACCAGGGGATGAGTGACCGTCAAATTTTACTGATAGATGCGCTCAAGCAGCGATCTCATGGATGAAAACAACACGCCCCGGTGTCGGCCGAGAGTCAAACGCCCCCATCGGCCACCGGATAATAATGGAAGGATCTAAAACGCACGAAGGCAGATCCTCGTAATGCATCGATGATAAAGCTATGTCCTGCATGCGGGGCCAGTTTAACGATCAAGAAAAACGCTCAGTTCTTGGCGAGCTCTTGTTTTGTCAATCTTGATTTCGTGTAGCAGGCAGTTTCATCGCGAACCTGATTCAGCGAGGCGACATGAAATGACTTCGAACGGCAAATTGCCTTCTATTGGCACAGATCAGTCAAGCTCGTTTCGCAGATTTTATTTGGCATCTCCCCGCATAATCAGACCTATTACTGCGTTTTTGGACTATCCGCATTGCGAACTGGACTGTATGTGTCTCTTGTCGATGACTTTTTGACCTGCTGTGAAGTCTATGGCTTAGTTCCCTTTTTGCTTGAACCGGCTACAGTTCATGCTGCTTCTTAACGGCGGACTTTATTTCCTTCGTGTTAAATCTGAACCGCTTCAGCGAATGTGCAAGGCCATGCTTGTGCTGACGCAACGCGTGTTTTCCCCGACTTCTCGTCTCCTCGCGGCCGCTACGCTGCAAAACACGCTCAACCAAACCTTGGCGCATCCGCTTTATCAGCTGTTCGACCGATCTCTTACGAAGGGAATAGTCCCTTCGGTTAAGGAGTAAGACAATGTCTGCAATCGGTTACGTCACCTACAAAGAAAACGGCACCTACGAAGGTTACTTGCGCACTCTAACCATCGACGCTCCCATCAAGCTGGTGCCCATCACAAAGACCAGCGAGAAGTCGCCTGACTATCGTATCCTGTCAAACCGTGCCGAAGTAGGTGCTGCCTGGATCCGAACAGTCAAATCAACAGGTAACACCTATATCGCGCTGATGATCGATACACCTGAGCTCGCCCGCCGCATCCACGCCAATCTTGGACCGACTACAGGCCAGGATGATCCCAATACCTTCACCATCATCTGGAACCGCCCAGGAACCATACGGTAAACACTTAAGCCCGCCGAAAGGCGGGCTTAAGTCCCGGATGAATGGGCCTTCGTCATATCGAAAGCACGTGCTGAGCATAGCGATACTCGGAGTGAGGTTTCTCGAAATCGACCGGCATAGCTCGTCCATAATGTGGCCCCGCGACTAGTTGATATCAAGAATGGGTCCCCTTTACGGAGCTGCTCAAAGACAGGGATCTGAGCCTTTCGCGCAGCGGGCGATCAGTATCCTGACGTTTCTTTCGCGTTGGAGCGACAAATACGCGCTCATCGCGCTGAACCGTACTCCAATTCGTTCGGACAGTCGGCATAATTGCTCAAGCAGAGAACTGACCATAGGGTTATGTCCAACGATCTTCAGACATGTCGAACTGCTGACCAGGGATGTTTACCGAAGGGCTGGACACGCGAGCAGAAACTGCCGGGAAAATTGTGGCGTCTGAGTTTGGAAGTGGAGTTAATCCCCATCCCGATGAGTACGTAAATCTCGAATTTGACAGGCGAAAAGTTACCGCGGACCGCCATAGAAGTTGAGTGGATATGGTGCCTGATACAGTCCTCGCGGGACTTGGGTCAGGCGGTAGGTAAGCCGTTACCATATTGGTAACGGCTTAACCCGCCATTCCGAGATACGGTGCAGTCTTCACTAAGTATCATCCCGCGTAGAAAAGCCGGACCAGCTGGACAGTGACACTCCGGGTATTTCCTTGCTAAGGAAGCGAAAGATAGGTGTGTGCCTTTCTTCCACTCCCGACAATATTTAGCATCTATACGCATTCTTAAAAACTCCCGTTTATTGCCCCTGATTGCTAGGGAGGGCGTGCTCGCGAGAGCGAGGTAGTTTCTAGAAATCACAATGTGAGAACTTGATACGTCCTTGCCCTACCGGAAAAACAGGCACTTTTTGTTCGGAGATTTAGAGGGCAACTCAGCGGTGAGACTGGCGCAACGGGCAGCCCGCTCCTGTAAAGTCGATTTTAAGCTACGGCCAAACTATTAGAAATTATAGCCTTCGGAAATGTCTTTCTGCAGCGCCTCGTTTGCAGCCAGAATATCACGCGCGAGAATTGCGTCATAAACTTGCTTGTGGTTCAACGCTGAACTGTGGAAGAGATCCTCATTCGGCACGGAACGACGGACCGAGGGACCAAGATGCATCCAAAGTGTCTCAAGAAATTGACAAATGAAAGAGATGCGGCTCATCTCGGCAATATGCATGTGGAAATGATGGTTGGCCACCAGGAATAGATCGAGATTATTTGCTTCGGCTGACCGGAAGATGTCGTCCACATATCCTTTCAAGGTTTCAATTTCGTCATCCGTACCATTTCTTATTGCACTCTCAAGTGCCGTACTTTCGAGGACAAGACGCAGTGTACGAATATCTGCTAATTCTTTACTCGTGAACAACGGCACCATCATCGTTCGAGTTGGCGTGGACACCACGCTACCAATACTTTCCAGCCGCTGTAACGCGTCGCGAACAGGCATCAGACTGGTGCCGAGGCTCTTCGCCAATCCCCGCAAGGGAAGTTTCTGCCCTGGCGTGAAACGTCCCATCATTAGATTGCGCTTTAGCATTTCATAGATTTGCTCGTGGAGCATATCTCGTGTCACTTGTGAAAGCTCTGGCTCATCTGACCCCACGAATGACTGTTCTTCACTTTTCAACGCCGTGCTCCTTTTTGTCATTAGTAATAACACTGAACGGTTTGTCTTGACACCAAAAACATGACGATGCATGCTCGAGTTGTTATAACACTAGACAGTCTTGGGAATTTCTTCCAAATGTCGCAGAGGGAGTCATGTCCAACCGCAGAGTAATGACTCGTTTCCGGCCTCCAGCGAGGTGCTCAGAACTCAAACCCAGGCCTCATATGCAATCATCGACGTCAGCACGAGTGACCCTTCTTTGCCTTCAACCTCAAGCGGCTTAAGCAGAAGATCAACACGTCGCGTGATCGCGAGCTACTATCGACTGCGGCGGGCCACAAGACGCTTATCTCCGCCTATCTAACAGTCAATTGTTGTATTGGAGACACAACTGCTCCAGCGGCAATTACGGCGGTTTCTTTAGGTCTCAGCTGTAAATCATTAAAATCAAATGGAGGACACAAACTATGAGCGGCAAGCTCTCCAACTCTCTAGCCCATACAGACATTTCGACGATACTGCATCCTTACACGGATGCCCGCGCTCACGAACGCGATGGTCCTGTGATTATAGATCGCGGAAAGGGCATCTACGTCTACGACAGCAATGGAAAAGAGTATATTGAAGGACTTGCTGGCCTCTGGTCAGTCGCAGTGGGCTTTGATGAGCCGCGTCTGGTCAAAACAGCTGCTGACCAAATGGCTAAGCTTCCTTATTATCATACTTTCACCCACAAATCGCATGAGCCTTCGATTCGCTTGGCGGAGAAGATTGTCGAGATGGCGCCTCCGCCTCTTAGCCGGGTTTTCTTTACAAGTTCAGGCTCTGAAGCAAATGACACCATGATCAAGATGGTCTGGTACATGAACAATGCGCTGGGCCGCCCACAAAAGAAGAAGTTTCTCGCTCGAAATCGCGCTTATCATGGCATCACAATTGCTTCTGGAAGTTTGACGGGTTTACCGAACAATCATCGGGATTTTGATCTGCCTGCAATCCCCGTTCGACACCTTACCTGCCCTCATTTTTACCGCTATGGGCTTCCGGATGAGACGGAAGCGGAATTCACCGCTCGTCTTATTGCAGAGGCTGAAGAAGTTATTTTGGAGGAGGGTCCAGATACAATTGCTGCATTCATCGGCGAACCTCTTATGGCCGCCGGAGGCGTCATGGCACCGCCTGATGGTTATTGGAAAGGGATTGAGGCGCTTTGTCGTAAGTATGATATCCTCCTTGTATCAGATGAAGTGATATGTGGATTTGGGCGGCTAGGTACGACATTTGGTTGCCAAAAATACGGTTTTACGCCCGATATAATGATCGTCTCAAAACAGCTAACCTCTTCCTATATGCCGCTCGCAGCGGTGGTATTCACAGAAACCGTTTACAATGCGATCGCAGACAATACCAAGAAAATCGGTACCTTCGGACACGGCTTCACGGCATCTGGACACCCGGTTGCAACGGCAGTGGGGTTGGAAAACCTCAAGATTATTGAGGAGCGCGATTTAGTTGGAAACGCCGCACGAATGGGAGAGCTCTTCCAAGCTCGTCTCGCAGAACTCGCTGAACACCCCCTTGTTGGGGAAGTTCGTGGTACAGGCCTCATCGCTGGGCTCGAACTTGTTGCGGACAAAGAGACACGCCGTCCGTTTTCGCAATTCGGCAAAGCGGGCGCGCGGACTTTCTCCGTGGGCCACGAACATGGGCTTATTGTTCGTGCCATCGGCGATGTCGTAGCACTTTGTCCGCCTCTCATCATCAACGAAGTGCAAATAATCGAGACCGTAAAACGCTTACACAAAGCTCTCGATGATACCGCAACGTGGTGCACCGCCGAGCGGATTAATTAGGCAAATCAAGGCAGCCATATTGGCTGCCTTTCCAACATAGCGCTCGCAAGCGGAATAGTCGCACGCCGGAAACTATAATGTGCCGCGCCTGAGCTTTATCGAGCAAACTAGCCTTCGATCGACGCCAGACATTTAACATCACTTACCGCCATTTCAGGGCTTGACTATTTTCGATTTAGAATCTGTTATAACACTAAACAAAGAATAAGATAAAATGGGAATTCTTGACTATGACGGTGCATACGATCTCGATTAATCCCCTATCCAAGCGCCTCAGCGACAGATCCTTGTTGCGTACCAAGGCCTATATCGACGGCGATTGGGTGGACGCTGTCAGCGGCGATGTTGTGGCCGTCAATGACCCCGCTACAAACCTGCAAATTGGCACAGTACCAAATATGGGAAGTGTTGAAACACAGCGCGCCATCGAAGCGGCCGAACGGGCTCAGGTTGGCTGGGCGGCGCTTGCCGCGAAAGATCGTGCCAGTGTATTGCGCCGTTGGTTCGAGCTGATAATCGAAAATCTCTCAGATCTCGCAATGATCATGACCGCTGAGCAGGGCAAGCCTCTCTCGGAAAGTCAGGCCGAAATCCGATATGCCGCGTCTTTCGTCGAATGGTTTTCAGAAGAAGCAAAAAGAACATATGGCGACGTCATTCCGTCCCCTAGGGCCCAGTCTCGAATTATGGTTCTTAAGCAACCGATAGGAGTGGTCGCGGCCATCACACCTTGGAACTTCCCTGCAGCTATGATTACCCGCAAATGTGCACCTGCTTTAGCAGCCGGCTGTTCCGTCGTGGTGAAACCTTCTGAGTTCACGCCCTATTCGGCTCTCGCACTCACTGAACTTGCTGAGCGTGCCGGCGTTCCAAAGGGAATCCTTAATATCGTCACCGGCGATGCGACAGCAATCGGCGCAGAAATGACGTCGAGCCCGATCGTGAGGAAAATCAGCTTCACCGGATCCACAAGGGTGGGTAAACTCCTTATCGAACAATCAGCACAGACCGTAAAGAAAGTTGCCATGGAACTTGGTGGCAACGCGCCTTTGATTGTCTTTCAAGACGCTGATCTCGATATCGCAGTACAAGGTGTCATCAATGCAAAGTTTCGTAACACGGGGCAAACATGCATCTGTCCTAACCGCATATACGTGCACGACCATGTGCATGACGCCTTCGTTGAACGTCTCTCCGTAGCCGTAGGTGCACTCAAGGTTGGGGATGGATTTGCCGAGAGTGTCCAGCAAGGCCCGCTCATAAATGAGGCAGCCTTGGCAAAAGTCGAACGGCACGTTGCGGACGCACTCGACAAAGGGGCGCGGATCGTCGTTGGCGGCAAGCGCCACAAGCTCGGACAGACTTTCTTCGAACCAACCGTCCTCACAAAAGTCGACTCCACCATGCTTTTCGAAAGCGAGGAGACATTCGGACCAGTTGCGCCCGTGCAGCGTTTTTTTGACGAGGAAGGCGTCATTAAAGCCGCTAACTCCACTTCATCCGGCCTTGCTGCCTATATCTTCACTCGTGATCTCGATCGCATGTGGCGGGTTGCTGAAAAGATTGAATCCGGTATCGTCGGGGTTAATGAAGGTCTTGTTTCCAACGAGGTCGCACCGTTTGGGGGCGTGAAAGAATCCGGGATTGGTCGTGAAGGCTCCAAGTATGGAATCGAAGAATTCCTGGAGCTCAAATACATTTGCATCACCCAGTCTGGCAGTTGACGAAATATTCAAAGAAACGGACCGTGGTCAACAATGACTGCGGGCGTGAATAAACTAAATATAAATAGGGGAAAATTATGAAGCTTATCAACTCGTTGAAAATGGGATTACTGTTGTGCGCCACCGCTCTCATCGGCATGGGGTCGGCGGAAGCTGGAGCATCTCTTGACGCGATCAAAGCCCGAGGAAATCTTGTCTGTGGCGTAGGTCAAGCTGTTCCAGGTTTCTCTGCACCTGGTGCGAACGGTGAACTCGCGGGCATAGATATCGATTTTTGCAAATCGATGGCTGCTGCAATCCTTGGTGACCCATCAAAGGTTACCTATCGACAAACCTCCTACTCAGAGCGTTTCGTGCTTTTGTCATCCGGTGAGATTGATGTGCTCGCTCATGATACGACAACCACACTCAATCGCGAAGGGGCCCAGAGCGCACGTTTTGCTTCGCCCAACTATTTCGACGGCTACACCTTCATGGTACCGAAGTCTCTCGGAATCGATAGCCCGGATAAACTCGCCGATGCTACTGTTTGCATTCTGCAAGGCTCTACGTTCGAAGTTAACACTGAGAACTTCTTCAAATCTCGCGGGCTGAATTATACACCACTCGTCCTGAGCGCCTGGGAACAGCTCGATGCCGCCTTCTTCGGAGGCCGTTGTGATGCTTTCGGCGGAAACTATGGCAATCTGGCAGGCTCACGTGCAGGCAATGGTAATGTCGACGACTATATCATTTTTCCCAATTTCATCACGCTAGAACCCTATGCACCGGCCGTCAAGAAAGGCGACGAGGAACTTTTTCTGCTAGCGCGCTGGGTCATGTTTGCGCTGATAGAGGCTGAACGTCTCGGCATTACTCAGGATAATGTTGCCGATCTCGTCAAGAGTTCGACCGATCCAGAAGTAAAGCAGCTCCTTGGTGTGACACCTGGAAACGGGAAGGATCTCGGCGTTGATGAGGGTTGGGTTGTGAAAATCGTATCAGCCGTCGGCAACTACGGTGAGAGCTTTGAAAGAAACCTCGGAAAGGCATCACCGCTGAAACTCGAACGAGGCTTGAACGATCTTTGGACCAAAGGCGGCCTGATGTACGCCGCACCGTTGCGCTAATGCGGAATGAGCGCCTTCAAAACGCGCTGTTTGTTGCGGCAGCCATAGCAGTTTTCGCTTGGCTGTCGCACAATCTAGCCTCAAACCTCGCCGCCCGAGGCGTTAACATCGACTATGCCTTTCTCTGGAGTGCTACATCCTTCCCTATTGGTGAATCGCTCATCTCATTTAGTTCAGGGGACAGCTACTTCCGGGCCCTGCTTGTAGGTCTGCTCAATACAATCAAGCTCGCCGTTGCTGCAATCATCCTTTCTACGGTGCTTGGCGTCATTATTGGTCTTGCTGGCCGCTCGAGCCATCCGCAACTCAAAGCCCTCGCAAAGACCTATATCGAGGTAACCCGTAACACGCCGCTGCTTCTCATCCTCGTTGTCTGTGCCACCGCTGTGCGCATACTGCCACCACCGCGCCAGGCATGGGCCTTTGGGGAAATGGTCTATTTGTCGAGCCGCGGTCTTTATATTCCAACGATCGTACTCGCAGATACGGGCCAGATCCTTATCGCCTGTATAATGCTCAGCATTGTCAGTGGCATCCTCTTTTGGCGGCATATGGTACGCAGACGTAACCTGTCCGGGCGTTTTCCACGAACCGCAACAAGTGGCCTCTTTGTTTCCTTTGCTCTGTTCGTTGGTGCAATTGTGTATGCGATCGGATGGGGTGATATAGAGACGCCTAAACTGATGGGTTTTAATTTTCGTGGAGGAATGGGGGTCACACCAGAGTATTTGGCGATGCTCGCTGGGCTATCATTCTACACTTCAGGCTTTATCGCTGAGATTGTTCGAGGAAGTCTTGCGGCTTTGCCGAAAGGACAAGCCGAAGCTTCCAATTCGCTTGGCCTCACACCGCTACTCACTCTCTATCTGGTTCTGGCTCCTCAAGCATTGCGACTTATGTTGCCGCCTCTCGCCAATCAGTATCTCAACGCGATCAAAAATACGACGTTGGCTGTTCTCATTGGATATCCGGACTTAGTTTCGGTGGGCAATACAGCGCTAAACCAAACAGGACGCGCGATCGAAACTGTCTCGATCTATTTGTTGATCTATCTGTCGCTTAGCCTTCTGACCTCAGCGGTCATCCGATGGCTGGAGAAACGAGCGCAATTGGTGAAATCATGAGTGAACTCATAAAAACGCTTCCTCGTCCTTCAGATGCAAGCGTCACACGCTGGTTACGACCTTACATCCATCCCTGGCCACATGCGATCCTCACAATCATCATCACCGGAACCCTGATCTATCTTTTCGCTAGCTTTTTTCGTTGGGCTGTGACTGATGCGGTCTTTGAAAGAGCAACGGCCGATGAATGTAGAGCAGCGGCCGGCGCGTGTTGGGCTTTTCTGCGCGAACGTTACCACATAATATTGTTCGGGAGCTATCCTGTTGATCAATATTGGCGACCAACCCTCGCCGTCGTTCTGGTTGTTGGAATTCTCATTGTGAGTGGATTTCGCCGCTTCTGGAGGCCTGCATTGGCGTTGGCGTGGATAGCGGTTATGGTGATCAGCCTGATCCTGATGGGGGGCGGAGTTTTCGGTTTACCTTCAGTGTCAACCAGCCGTTGGGGTGGACTCCCCCTCACAGTCGGCCTATCAGCATTCGGTATCGTTCTCGCTTTGCCATTGTCTGTTCTTATTGTTTTGGGGCGCCGCTCAAAAGCCGCAATTATCCGGCGTTTCTGCGGTCTTTACGTTGAAATTGTTCGCGGCTTGCCCCTTATCGCGGTGCTTTTCATAGCCTCTACGATGCTCCCATTCCTGTTACCCGGCGGGAACCTCATCGATAATATTCTTCGTGCCCAGGTAGCCCTTATTCTGTTCCAGGCTGCCTATCTTGCGGAAGCCATACGCGGCGGGCTCGAAGCAGTTCCACGCGGACAATCAGAAGCTGGTCTTAGCTTGGGGCTATCGGGAGGGTTGATCTCTAGACTGATCGTTCTCCCCCAAGCCTTTCGTATCGCTCTGCCGGCCATCATCAATACGTTCATTGAATCAATCAAGGATACAACTCTTATCAGCATTATTGGTCTGATTGACGTTCTTGGTGGCGCGCGCGGCGCAATCGCTGATGGCGCATGGTTGGGATTTTATCGGGAAGCCTATCTCGTAGTTGGTGGGGCATTCTTTGTTTTTTGCTTCATACTATCTATCCACTCCCGGCGTCTTGAACGCGAATTTGCCCTCGAGACACGTTAAAGGAGCGAACGCTAGTTCCAATTTCACGCCAATTCGGTGTTTCGGTCTGTGCGTTCACAAGAACTCACCCGCGCCGCTCAAAAGGATAGCCTTAAAGAAGTCCAAAGCCAGCATCGATAAAACGGCGTTGGAACTCCACAGGGTTCATGGGGGAAAATGTGTCAACCCGTCTTAGTACTGATGAAGCTCAAGCACTTTCACTCCGCCACTTTGGCATTCGTGGCACCGTTTCCAACCTTGGTGGCGAGAGGACACAAAATATTCGCATTTGGACCGATGAGGGAAAGAGCTTCACCCTCAAAGTTTCAGACCCTGACGAGGCCGTCGAGTGCGTGGAGCTTGAAAATGCAGCACTTAAACACATCGAGGCAGTGGCGCCACAAGTATGCGCGCCGCGTGTTGTTCCTACGTTAAATGGCGAAGACACCGTCTTACTTGAGAGAGATGACAACCGCTATCTCCGGCTCCTAACCTATATTGAAGGAACCCCCTTCTCTCTCAGCAAAGATCCACCAAAAGTGCTCGCACAAGCAATCGGCAAAGGCTTAGCTCAGCTTGACGCCGCACTCCTAAGCTTCCATCATCCGTTTTCTATTAATCGCGACCTGTTGTGGGACATTAAGAAAATTGAGCGGACGAAGTCGTTCATTCCGCTAGTCAACCGAGATCGCCGATCTTTAGTGGAGGAAATGTTCCAGCGTTTCGAGGAAAATGTCGAGCAGCATTGGGCCCATCTTCCCTCGCAGTCCGTTCATAGTGACATGAACGGCCAAAACATCCTGATTGATGGTGAGAATCTGGCTGGCTTTATTGATTTTGGAGACCTTGTCTACGGGCCACGTCTGGTTGATCTCGCCGGTGCTACTTTACTTCAAGTTTGCGGCAACAGTTCTGATTTGGAGAAAGCTTCCGAAGTCGTGCGCGCTTATGATCAGGTTTCACAATTAGATGAGATTGAAATAAAAATCCTGCCCGACGTCATGATCGCCCGGTGCCTAATCAATCTCTGCGTGACTGAATTTCTTGCAGAACTCGACCCCGGCAACCGTCAGTACATTATGAAAAACAATGATGCATCGTGGAAGCGGTTAACGCAGCTTGCCTTCCTGAAACAACATCCACTTTTGAATATCCTCTAGAAATGAAAGTCATGCCATGAGTGTACCGGTAATGATCAACGCATTTGACCCCGAGAATGCAGGAAACCTTGAGGAAGATACGCGTATACTCGTAGAGCGCCGTCAACGGTACCTTGGCCAAAATTACCGGATGTTTTATGAGGAACCCGTGCATTTTGATCGCGCCAGTGGTGTTCGTCTTTTCGACAAGCAAGGCAATGCCTATCTCGACGCTTACAATAACGTTCCTTCCGTCGGTCATTGTCACCCCCGTGTCGTTCAAGCAATTGCTGAGCAAGCAGCGCGGCTTAATGTTCATACCCGTTACGTTGAAGGCGTCATCGTAGACTATGCCGAGCAATTGCTCAGCCATTTCCCCGACGAAACCAATCGTCTGATCCTAACCTGCACTGGCAGCGAAGCAAACGACCTCGCCCTGCGTATTGCGCGAAACTATACCGGTGGCACCGGCTTTATCGTCACTGCTAACGCTTATCATGGCATCAGCCACGCGATTGCGGGGCTTTCACCCTCCTTAGGTCTCAACGTACCGCTCGCAGTTGACACCCGCGTCATTGCCGCTCCCGATCCGTATCGCGCAGGCTCATTGGACGCGGTGGCAATATTCTTTGAACAAGAAGTTCGCACAGCCATCGCCGATATGAAACGCCACGGGATCCGTCCCGCAGCTTTGCTCGTCGACACAATCTTCTCCAGTGACGGCGTTTTTGCAGAGCCAACAGGCTTCATTGCAGGTGCGGTCGAAGCAATCCGCGAGGCAGGTGGTCTATTCATCGCCGATGAAGTTCAAGCCGGTTTCGGCCGCATGGGCTCGCATATGTGGGGGTTTGCGCGTCACGAGATCGTGCCGGACATCATTACAATGGGCAAGCCAATGGGCAACGGCTACCCAATTGCTGGAGTAGTTGCGCGAGAGCCACTTCTCGAGCGCTTTGCCCGTGAGGCACGGTATTTCAATACATTCGGTGGGAATCCAGTCGCCTGCGCTGCTGCGAAGACCGTCCTCGATATCATTAAAGACGAAGATTTGATGGCAAACGCCTCAAAGGTCGGGGCCCACCTTAAGACAGGGTTCCAGGCCTTATCAAAGGATCACAGTCCTGTCGGCAATGTGCGGGGTCAAGGTCTGTTCCTCGGCGTCGACATTGTCGACGCTCTTGGGCGTCCCTCTGCCAGCGCCGCAACCGATATCGTCAATGCACTACGCAGGCGCCGAGTGCTTATCAGTGCGTCAGGCCCACTGGGCAACGTCTTAAAAATCAGGCCGCCTCTTCCGTTCTCAGTATCTGATGCCGATGAATTACTCGGAATATTCCAGGAAATTCTAGAGACTAACAAATCCACATAGTTGAAATTCAAACGCAATTTCTCGCTAACACCCCGGAAAATGTAGTACTGGCGGCGAAGAACAGTCTTTCAAGGAATGGCCCTTTTATGAACATTGAAAAATCAGTACGTCCAGAAAAGCCTTACTCTGGCTTCTCGGCAATGCACGTCTCCCCGACCGACGTGGCGATCAAGATTACGAATATGCACAAGTGGTATGGCGAGTTTCATGTCCTTAAAGATATCGACCTCACGGTGATGCGCGGCGAGCGAATTGTTATCTGCGGGCCGTCCGGCTCAGGGAAATCCACCATGATCCGGTGCATAAATCGATTGGAGGCGCATCAAAAGGGTACAATCGTCGTAGACGGTATCCAGTTGAACGATCAGCTCAAGAATGTTGACGAAGTTCGCCGTGAAGTCGGTATGGTATTTCAGCACTTTAATCTTTTCCCACACCTCACAATCCTTGAAAACTGTACGCTTGCTCCGATCTGGGTCCGCAAAACCCCGAAAAAACAAGCAGAAGCCCTCGCCATGCATTATCTTGAGCGTGTGAAAATTCCCGAACAGGCAAATAAATACCCTGGGCAACTCTCGGGTGGGCAGCAGCAACGCGTTGCTATAGCCCGCTCGCTCTGCATGAAACCCAAGGTCATGTTGTTTGACGAGCCGACTTCCGCGCTGGATCCCGAGATGGTGAAGGAAGTTCTGGACACGATGGTCTCACTCGCCGAAGACGGAATGACAATGCTTTGTGTAACCCACGAAATGGGCTTTGCACGTCAAGTTGCAAACCGGGTAATTTTCATGGACCAAGGTGAGATAATTGAGGAAAATTCACCTCATGCGTTTTTTGACAATCCTCAAAACCCGCGGACCAAGCTCTTTTTAAGCCAAATTCTGCATTAGATCGGAACCAGAGAGATAAGCGAACAATCTGGCTTATAATTTAGATCTGGCGATCTCTTGCCGATTTTATCGGCTCGACATAGCTAATATCTGCGGCTCTGATCGCCAAGGTTTAACCCTCAACATGATCTTTCTTTAGCATGGCATGGTACCCTTTCCCGGCATGCAGTGTTTAAGCAGAAATCAACTTTAACCCGAGCAAGCTGCTGGATTTCAAAGGGGCTGTTCAAGCGTCCTTCAGGCCTCTTTCAAGTCGCTTTTGTGTTGGCTTTTTTCAGCCGGGACACAAAGGCAGGCTGGTATGATAAGCACCGCGATAAGCATCATTGCCACGAAAATTGCGTGCAAGGCATGATGAAGCGCCTGCCGAAGACCCTCTTGATCAAGCAGGGTTCCACTATCATTAATCAGCTCCCTCATCTGTTCAGAGGTAATCACGTCGCCAGAATTGGCGTGTGCAAGTCCATAGGCAAGCACTGCACCAAGGATCGCTGCACCCAGTGTACTGCCCAGATTACGTGAGAACACGTTCGACGCCGTTGCGCTGCCGCGTTCCGACCAATTAACGCTGTCCTGTGTCAGTATCAGCGCTCCAATATTGAGTAGTCCCATCCCAAAACCCATAATAAGGGAACCTGCACCGGCCAGCGCCGGGGAACTCGACGGCGTCAGCATGACAAGAAGAAACGTACCGACTGGAATACAAATGCTTCCGGCGATCATAATGGGGCGCAAACCGAACCGCACAAACTGCCGTGACGCAATCGTCGCACCACAGGGCCAGCCCAACAACAGCATAGTCAGGGCAAAACCCGCGACTATAGGCGTTCGATTGAGAACCGTCTGCACATACATCGGCAAAAATGTCGTTAAGCCCATAATAGACATACTGGCCAAAAAGACCGACAAGTTGGAAAATACGATCGGACGTTTTAGCCACAGAGATGGTGTGACCATAGGTTCTGGCGCGCGGCGCTCCTGCCAGATAAATGCCATCAGGAAAACGCCAAATAAAATGAACGCTATAACTCCGTTGGACGAGACAGCGGTTTCGCTCAAAGTGAGTGCAATCATTAAGGAGGAAATGGAGATCGCAAAAAGTGCCGCCCCTGCGAGATCCACAGAGACAGGCTTGGTGATCTTCTCCTCGTGCAAGAATAACAGAAATCCCGTTGCTGCGAGAATGCCGACCGGAACATTTATCCAAAATACCCATGCCCAGCTGAAATTATGGATGATCAGACTGCCAAGCAATGGACCAACCACGGCAGACAGAGCCCAGACACTTGCAAGGTATCCCTGAACCTTACTGCGCTGTGCTCCAGGGAAAAGATCTGCCACCACCGTCATGGCAGCAGGCTGGATCGCTCCTGCCCCGATGCCTTGCAATAATCGAAAAATGATCATCGACGTCATCGACCAGGCAAAACCTGCTAATACAGAAGCGACAAGGAACAGCGCAATTCCATATATAATGATCGGCTTGCGGCCGTAGATATCGGCAAGCTTTCCGAACACGACTGTTGTCGCCGTCTGAGTCAAGAGAAACGACGAGAAAACCCAGGAATAAAGGTGGATTTGTCCCAACTCAGCTGCAATCTGCGGCATTACGGTGGACACGATAGTTGCCTCCACAGCGATCATGGCCATGCTTGCCATGATCGCGGCAACAACAAAACCACGCTTAGTGTACTTCGCTTCCATAAATGGCTTTCAGATTAATCCTGGATTTTTCTCATGTCCGATCCGGCTCGGACTCGATATCGGTCTCCTTCTACCACTACCGCAATAGCTTGCCCGCCGCCAATATACATTCAGAGAGTAGAATTTGTTCAAATCAACTGGTTGGCCTTGTTGTTTATGCAAAATTCACAAGCACCTGCTGGTGCAGCGTCTCGTTTGCAGATGCAACGCACTGATTGCCTGATTTGATTGTGAGCGGCGCACCATGCCAGTCCGTAATCCTACCGCCGGCGCCAGTGATAATGGGAACAAGCGCACAGTAATCGAACGGTGACAGTCCTACGTCAATGCATATATCAAGGCTCCCGTCAGCGACACGCCCATAAGCTATGCAACTCCCTCCGAAGACACACCAGCGTGTTTGTCCCTGTAACGCATCAAGCCGTCGCTTACTTTCAGCGTCGAAGGCATCGGGATTGCCCGTAGACATGAATGCTCCAGACAAATCCCTGGTTTGAGCACACATAATCGGTTTGTTGTTCAATGTTGTTAATTCGCCCGACGCTCCGCACCAGCGATCCCCAGTGGTTGGATTGTCGATTACCCCAATTACTGGCTCGCCGCGATGCGCGAGTGATATCAAGGTTCCAAAAACTGGCAGGCCTGCGACAAAGGCCTTCGTTCCATCGATTGGGTCCAAAACCCAGACAAACTCCCGGTCCAGTCCTTCGGAGCCGAATTCCTCGCCGAGTATGCCATGATCTGGATAGCGGTCGCAAATATGTTCGCGTAATCTTAGTTCGACAGCCCGGTCTGTGGCGGTTACCGGGCTATCGTCCAATTTGACGATCGGTCGCCGATCAATCGGATCTGCGTTCTGGATCGTATTACGCGCTATATCAGCCAAGCTCAGGGCAAAGCTCGTATATTCACTTAAAAAGTGTTGAGGCACGGCGCGGTTCTTTCAGCTAGGATGGATCTATTAAGATTTTTGCCGGCAAGCACAAGGCGAAAATATCGGTTGCCAATTTAGATTTTGACAACCGAAAAATCCGGCAGGCTTATATCGTTACCAGGATCACGACATGCGCATTGCCGTTTGCCGCGCCATTTCTTCAATCAGATTTGATTTGAGATTTTCGAGCTGACAAATTCGAAGTTGCTCGCAGGAGTTTCTTGCTGCGTCGATGGTCGCATGGTGAGCAGCTTCAGGCAATTCATCTAACTCGAGTGCTCGCTGCATGACATCGGGGAATTTTGCTGGATGTGCGGTCGATAGACATACAACCTTGACGTCAGGTGGTAGTTTGTCTCTTACCGATTCTACAGCAGCGATGGCAACCGCCGTATGCGGGTCGACAAGATAGTGCTGATCAGCATTATAGATATCCCGGATCGTACTTAGCGTTTCTTCATCGCCAACGGATGCAGACAGGAATTTTTCCTGAATACGAATTGCTGTTTCCGCATCAAATACGACTTTACGATTTTTGGAGAAATCGTTCATCCACTGCTTGATGCGTTTTGTATCGCGATTGGTCTGGAAATAAAGAAAACGCCAAAAATTATACGGTGCTACGATATCGATGGCGGACGATGGTGTCTGCACGAGATCGTGACGTGGAAAAATGCCGGTCGAAATCGCTGCATGAAGTGCACCGTTCGCATTATTAGCGCATATGAATTTTGCAACCGGCAAACCCATGCGGCTGGCAAGAAATCCGGCGAAAAGATTACCAAATGCTCCCGATGGAACTGCGAATATGATGGGATCACCAACATGCTCTACGGTTCTGAAATAGGCATAGAAATAGTGCACTGTTTGGAACATGACGCGGCACCAGTTGATGGAATTGACGCTCGATAAATGGAGACTGCGTTTCAACTCCTCATCGCCAAATAGTGCAGCCACGACAAGATCCAGATCATCGCCACCATCAGGACAGTTTTCCACGGCAACCGGATGCACGTTATCGGCGCGCAATGTTGTCATTTGTCGTTCCTGCTCGCGCGAAATCATCCCGCGTGGATAAAGTGGCCAACAGTCAATATTGAGTTTTCCGGCTGCAGCCCAAGCGGCCGCGGGTCCAGTATCACCGGTCGTTGCGAGCACAATGTTTAATCTTTTCTGGCGCCGCTCCAGCAGATAATCAACCGTCTCCATCAAAAGGCCCATCGCCATGTCTTTGAACGACTGCGTGGGACCATGAAAAAGTTCGAGAACGCTGACACCGGGCTTATCGCTGATTGGTACAAGCTTCACAATGTCTGAATCTTGAAAGTCCCGGTAGCTGTTATTAATCAGGCGTCTCAAATCCTCTGCCGGTATGATTGCTCGGTCAATGTAGAGCGATGCCAGCTCAAAAGCGAGCTCCTGAAAACTCAACTTCGACAAATCCTTAAGCGCCTCTTCGCTTAGCATCGGGATTGTGTCAGGAACAAACAGACCACCATCTGCTGCGAAGCCTTGAAGAACAGCATCGTCGAAGCCGACAGGATCGATACCACCTGTTGTACTAATGAATTGCACCATCATTTTCCTCCTTTATTTCAGCGTCAGCGACGTTCCGTATGATCAAAGCGGGCTTGCCATGAGTTGGGAGCAAACCGCCTTAGCTATTTGGATGTCCTGAACTGCGACCCCGGTCAGATCTGCGATTGTAACATCGTTTTCATTCTTGCGTGCTTTCACGCCATCTCGGATCACATTACCCAGTTCCAGGATTTTGTGCTCGGCCAGATAGCCGTCACGCATCGCATGGAATATCTCGCCGCGCGTCCTGCATTGTTCGATACTGTCTGCAACCACAATATCGGCGCGGCTCAGCACGCGGCTCTCAAGTTCCTGCTTCTCAGGGGTATCCGATCCGACTGCAGTGATGTGCATTCCTGGCCGGATTTGCTCGGCAGTAACCAGGGCTTGGGTGGAAGGCGTCGTCATCACGATCAAATTGCAAGCATCGGTCACGTCGCGGCTCTGCCGTGTAGGAGTAACCTCATAGCCAAGTGCGGTCATGTCTTCGCAGTAGCGGCTGAGGCTATCATCAGAACGCCCCCAAACGACAATTTTGCGACAGTCTGTTTCGCTAGCAAGATGAGTAATCTGCAAGCGGGCCATGGTACCAGTACCATAGACACCGATTGCATGAATTTTTTTTGGCGCAAGATAGCGTGCAGCAATACGCCCTGCTATTGCCGTGCGGATATTCGTAAGATGGCCCTCATCGAGGAGAACCGACTGAAGAAAGCCAGTCTTTTGGGAAAAAACCAGCATGAGGCCCGACCCGGACGCGAGGCCAAGGGATGGATTGTCATAAAACCCGGAAGCAATCTTTATGACAAATATATCGTCATCGCGAATATAGCCATATTTGATGTGGGTATCGCCTGGAGGATGGTCAAACAATAATTCGCCCACGGGTGGAACGACGACCTTGCCATCCGAATAAGCAACGAACCCCGCCTCAATGAGCGGCGTCAGATCCGATTTCTCGACCACAGAGCGGATCGCTTCGATTTGATAAACGCTAGTCATGGATTGCCTCGCATGATTTTGGACACAGGTTTTCTCTCGCCCTATCTGTGAGATAGCTGCGGTGCTTGAGTCAGATTCTATGTGACGATCTGCTTTTGTTTCCAGAGAGGTCTGGGCAGAGGTCGCGTCAATGCCTCAAAATCTGGCGCAAAAACAGCGCCGTACGTTCATTTTTTGGGTTACCAAAGAAAGCTTGCGGATCGGCCTCCTCGATCAATTCACCACGATCCATAAACAAGACCCGGTCAGCAACAGATTTGGCGAAGCCCATTTCGTGGGTTACGCAAATCATTGTCATTCCACGTTGCGCAAGATCGACCATGACGTCCAACACCTCCGATATCATCTCAGGATCAAGAGCAGAGGTTGGCTCATCGAACAGCATAATCTGCGGCTTCATGCAAAGCGCACGTGCAATCGCTACCCGCTGCTGTTGGCCGCCCGACAGCTGGATCGGGTACTTATGCGCCTGTTCTGGGATCTTGACACGCTCCAGATAATGCATGGCAATTTCGGTAGCCTGTTTCAGGGGCGTTTTACGGACAAGTCGCTGGGCAATAGTGAGATTGCGCAGAATGGTCATGTGCGGAAATAGATTGAAACTTTGGAAAACCATACCCACTTCACGACGAACAGCATTGATATCCTTTGTCTTCTCTGTAAGCTTGTGTCCGTCAATGAAGATGTCGCCGCTTGAATGCTCTTCCATTCGATTGATGCAGCGGATCAAAGTTGATTTCCCTGATCCGGATGGACCGCACAAGACTATCTTCTCGCCTCGCTGCACTTTGAGACTAACCTGCTTGAGTGCTTGGAACTTCCCAAAAGTCTTGTTGACATTGACAAGTTCAATCATGGTGTCTTTGACTTCATTCATAAAGGTCACCTTCAAGATACTGTTTCGCTTCAGCGCACCATGTGGCGGCCAAGATAATCCTCAAGGCGTTTGATCCCGGTCTGCAAAATCCAGGTAAGGATAATGTAGACGATGGCCAACGACAAAAATACTTGGTAAGGAGCGAATGTTTCAGCGACAATCGTACGCGCGATACCGGTCATATCGACCAGAGTAATTGTGCTCGCAAGCGCGGTCGATTTCATCAAGCTGATGATTTCATTACCATATGCTGGCAGACACACACGAAACGCAAGCGGAGCTGTGATGTAGATAAAGCGGTGCGCAGCACTCATCCCAAGAGCTGCTCCAGCCTCGTTCAACCCGCGCTCGACTGCCAGGACCCCACCGCGGAAAACCTCAGACACATATGCTCCGACGTTAAGCGATAGTGCCACAATGGCACAGCCGAACGGATCTCTTAGTATTGGCCAGAATATGCTGTCTCGCACCCAATCCAATTGGGGAAGACCATAATAGATGATGAATATCTGAACCAAGATAGGGGTGCCGCGAAAAATATAGATGTATACTTGCGCGGGCCAGGACAGCCACCATTTGCCGCTCAGTCGCATCAATAGCAGGATAACAGCAATCAGAGTTCCACTGACGAGCGAGATGACCATCAACTGGAACGTCATTGTAAATCCACCAAGCATGCGTGGCAACGCATCAAGGACTATACTCATATTCATGACGCCCTCCGCTGCATATGCCTGTTGGCTAAGTGCTCAAGCAGATTAACCGAGAGTGTTATGACGCTGGAAAAGAACAGGTATATCAATCCCACGACAATATACATTGTGAATGGCTTCCCGGTCACACCTGCAGCCTGTTTGGCAACAAAAAGGGTCTCGTTGAGCCCTATGATCGAAATCAGCGCCGTATCCTTGATAAGCGACAGCATATGGTTGCCGAACGCTGGTAGAGCCGTTCGCCACATCTCCGGCAGACGAATGTAAACAAATGTCTGCAGAGAATTCATTCCCAAAGCGCGTGCTGCTTCCACACTACCTGGCTTAACGCTCTTAAATGCGCCGCGGAACGTTTCGGTAGCATATGCGCCCACAACCAGAGCAATGGCTATCGAGCCCGCCCAGAACGGCGGAAGGTCCACAAATTTCACCGAAGGATTGAACAACCGGGCAATGGTCGTCAATGTGACAGCCGAACCAAAATACAATAACAGGATAACAAGTATTTCAGGTGTGCCACGAAAGAAGACCGTATAGATATTGCCTATCTCATTCAGCAAGCGACTCGAGGATAGCTTGGCTGCAGCGCCAAGCAATCCAAAAATTACCGTGAGAACCAATGAGCAGACAAAGACTTTCGCAACGATGACAGAAGCGAAAAGATAATTATCCCACCAACCATTAAGGGCTTCCAATTTGCTTCTCCGTCTTTCAAGAAGACACCATTGACGGATTATTTGTTAGCCCATGCATCATCATGGATGGGAAACGGGAATATCTTTAGCGCATAGTCCTTGAGTTTACCGTCGCGGATGAGTTGGCGGATGGCGTCGTCAATCTTTCCACGCAGTTCGTCCTCACCTTTGCGCAGGCCTACACCAACCCCGGGGCCAAAATATTTTGGCTCATTGATTTCCGGCCCAACCAACTCAAACTTGCCCTTCCCTTCTCCCTGCAGGAACGAGAGATAAGCCTTCATCGGATTGGTCATGATCATGTCGACCCGGCCATTCTTCAGATCGAGATACATTGGTTCGACACCATCATACATAACCAGATCGGCGTCAGGCAGCTTTGCTTTGAACCAATCGAAATATGTTGAAGCCCGTTCAACACCTATGCGTACACCTTTAAATTTTTCAGGGATGGGCTGGCCACTCGCGTCAAACATGTCCGCGCCCGTTCCTGCCGCCGCCACCAAATGCCCTACCGACTTACGATAGGGAATAGAAAAATCGATCTGTTGTTTCCGCTTGTCAGTAATCGACATGGAAGCGACGATCAGATCAAACTTGTTGGCCAGCAGCGCCGGGATGAGCCCATCGAAGCCCTGACACACATAGTCAAGTTCGTAGCCGGTGATCTCTGCAATTCCCTTGGCGACATCAACGTCGTAGCCTTCAAGGTTGCCTTCTGCCGTGCGGTAATTGAATGGCGGATAAGTACATTCTAGCCCCACACGCAAAGTCTCAGCATGAGAGAGAGACGCGCTGATAAGTATGGTTGTGACGGCACCTAAAAAGGCTGACTTCCACATTTTCATGCTATTTGTTCCCTTGTTTTTTGGCTTCAACGCGCAATCGGCGGTACGTTCGTATCGCTGGGAAAGCGCGTCCAGGCGCTGTGATTAGTTTTAGACTATTATATCTATTTTAGACTGTCTAGTCCATTTGTCTCACACATTGCGACTATACAATCAGACTGAACTGAGGGTATAGTTTGGAAAATGAATAGAATTTTGATCAAGGAAAACAGCCCTTTGAGCCATAACATCAGCCCGAACCTGTTGCCCTACGTCCCAATTTGCGACGCAATAGCGACTTTGTTTGCGCCTTTTGCCGAGGTCGTTTTGCACGATCTCCCGAGCGCATCAGTTGTCCATATCGCTGGAAATTTTTCAAAAAGAGAGCTTGGCGATCCGTCAAATCTTGACGAGATCAACTTTACGCCTGAGGATAGATTGATTGGTCCTTACGCGAAAACCAATTGGGACGGACGAAGGATAAAGTCGATCAGCTCCGTCTTGAGGACTTCCAAGGGGAAAGAAATTGGAGTGTTGTGCATAAATGCAGATATGTCTGTATTTGAAAGCATGGTGCTAACATTGCAGAATTTCGTTTCCGTACCCTCCGCATCTGGAGAAATGGAAAGCCTTTTTCGTGACGATTGGTTCGAGCGCATCAACAACTACATTCAGCACTGGACGGCGACACGCGGTCTCAATATTTCAGATCTGTCGCGCAGTCAGAAAAAAGAGCTCGTGCAGGCGCTCGCCGATAGCGGTGCTTTTAGCGGCAAGAATGCGGCAGGCTATATATGTCGTTTGTTGGGAATGGGTCGGGCGACGGTTTACAATTATCTGAACGGTAACAGCGGACCCGATGACGAGACAACTTGATTAAAGCTGATTCTGGGCGCGTGCCCACTCTCGATAGTCTGTGTGTGAAATGGTCGTCCACCAGCGCGATAACGTCCGCTCGCCTTCCACTTTGTGAATATACAGAGCATGCATGATCGAATGTCCGGGAGAGCGCTGAAATACATGAAAAACAACACAACCGCTTTGAGCGAGTTCGATTGCTACGCCAATGTCCCGCGTTTTTTCAATGCGCTAGCAAATTGGTTTCGCAATTTTGGCAGACCAGTAATTGGGACCAATCACACCCGGTATGGCACAGGCAGAGCGCTAGTATTGTTCCCTTTCAACTCCTCTACCGCATGTGACACATCCTTTGGATAAAGGTGAAGTTGATCATCTCCGATACCGTTGTAAGCATTCCGAGCCAAATACAGGATGACCGCTGAGCACTTTGATAGTTTGGATACAAACCAGTCTGCCGCATCATCTTTGGAGGCGAAATCACCCATTACTAGCGTTCTCCACAGCCGTGCCAGTGTCAAAAGCACGTTGCGCTCGTCTTCATCAACGGATGCGATCAGTTCCGGCAACCGCTCCCCTATTGCGCGACAGATCATAGCGGGTGAGATTTCAATGGCTTGATAACAGGCATGAGCGCTTGATATTTTTGCTAGGGCTGCCGTTCCAAAAGCTTAAGTTTAGTGGTCAAGACAGTCCTGCCGGGACATGAGCTGAGCTGGAGACTTCCGCCAACCCGCGCGATGCGTGTGGCCATGCTACGCATTCCGATACTGATACCGGCTTGCCGAACGGCTTCTACATTGAAGCCAAGGCCATTGTCTTCGATCTCCAGCACTAATTCATCCAGTAGTGGCTGCATCAGCGTAACCCCGACAGAATCTGCGCGACTGTGCTTGACGATATTCGTTAATGCCTCTTCGACAATGCGTGTCATTGCAAGACATTGCAGTGCACTTGGCGTATACCGCCAATTATCGGGGAACACCCACTTTGACTGTATATTCAGCTCATCAAAAAGCGTTGTGAAACGGTGACGCGACGGAGCTATCCAGTCGATTGGAGTCGCTGGAACCTTGATACTTGGACTGGAATTGCTATCGATCGTCTGCCGCAAGTCGTCACGGATCAATTTGAGCATTGAAATCACTTGCGGCCGGTTCACATCGCCCGATCCTTTTTCGATCGTCGCCATCATATGCACAAGTGAGCCGCCGATTCCGTCGTGCAGGTCGTGTGCAATTTCAATTCGATCACGCAACCTCGCATTGCTTAACTCAAGCGTATATTGGCGTTCAAGTGTTGTCGCAAGTTCGGCACGTGCATCCTCCACCGACCGACCCAACTCGACATTGAATTGCTCAATACGGCGTACGTTGTGGGCATGCCGCAATCCCAAAATCCCAGATAGGCTCAGTGTTATTGCGATGTTGGCATAGGGAAGAACAGGAAATTTCCCTGGGATGAGCGCAAAAATAAACAGAAAATCGTGAAGCGTTGTCAGGAAAAGAACCAGAAGGCAGAAGGCAAGCAAAAGATGCTCTCTCTGCTTAGTCCTCAAGGCATAAATAGGAAATTCAATACAATTGTGCAGAAAGAACGCTGTTGCTACCAATAGGCTTAAGATTTGAATATAGCCGATATAAATCTGTGGAGTTACTACTAATAGGCCTGCAAATAACGCGGTAGAAGCCCAAATTGTGAGTTCATATCGCTTGCGAACTCGCTGGCTAAAACGCAACGTAAAAATACAGAAAGCCGACACCGATAACATCAGGGCAATTGCATTCACTTTTGCAGCAACCATGGAGTCTTGCCACGGCCAAGGCGTCGTCAATAATGCGTTTGATATAAATACGACCCAAAAAAGGGTTGAAAGGGCATACCATCCATAGGCAGTCTGATCTCGGCGAACGATCCAGATACAGAAAAACAATATTCCAATAACCCCGGAAACGATTAAGTTTGCGACGTACAACGTCCGGTTACGCCACCATAAGTTTTCAAATTCTTGGTTGAGTTTCCCCGCATTTCCGATTTGAACTGCGCCCAGACCAATCGTTTGATGTTTGATCCCAACAACCCTGATCCAGACGGTATTGACCCCATCATTTAGCCACACGTCTGGAAGCATCCAGTACCGAGGCATATTCCAGCTGCGCGAAATTGGTTCGACAAGATGTTCATCACGCCAAAGAAAATGGTCGTTGACGTATACTTCACCGGCCATAACAATTGAACGCAAAAGCAAAGCTATTGACTGTCGACTACCTGGCGGGCAGTCCTGTATCCAATCCAAACGATACCAGACATCGTCCGCCGCCGCGTCGGTGTGCCAGTTCCAATCATGAGGAAGCGTCACAGCTGCCCAGTCGCCCGATAAAAGTGGTCGTTTGCCATCCTCAGCGGATTTTGCCGTGCGAATATCAGTTATGTGAACATTGCATTGTGGCTGACCAGCAAACGTCTGCGTTGCTGTAAAGACAGTCATGGCAAAAAGAAAAAATGCTCCGAACCAATTCACAGCAGCAAGCCATGTTGGCGTGCGGTGTGAATGGCTCGTGTACGCGAAGAAACAGCAAGCTTTCGATATATCCGCTTTATATGACACTCAACAGTGTGGCGGGACAAGAAAAGCTTATCGGCAATATCGCGGTTGCCAAGGCCTTCCGCTACGAGCTGGAGAATTTGGCTTTCTCGGCTCGTCAGAGTTTGCAAATGCTCCGGATTTGATTTGACCTCATGGGTTTCAGCCGGCAACTCTTCAATAATGCGCTTTGCTACAAAGGGATCAATAGGCGCCCCGCCGCGCAACACACTTCGTAGAGCGATCGCAACTTCGAGATCGTCACGCTCTTTCAACACATATCCCACCGCGCCAGCCCTTAAGGCCGAGAGAATGACATCCTGCGTGCACCAAGCAGAGATCACCAATATTGATAATGCCGGATCCTTCAAATGTAGCTCCTTGATCAAATCAATTCCGCTACCATCCGGCAGGCCTATATCAACCAGGGCAAGGGCGATCGGTCGCTCCGCAATACAACCTCGCGCCTCAGCGAGAGTGGTCGCAAAAATGATTGTTTCGAGCTTGTATCCAAACTGGAGTAAAATGTCTTCCAGCCGACGTCGGACGGCGATATCGTCTTCAACGAGGAGTATAGGTGCGGGCAAAACTATACCGGCTGCAAGCGCACTAAATGGCATTCCAAATTTCCTTGTCCCGCCCAAATCAAGAAATGTGCCAATTCCAGCGGCGTGAATGAGTCGCTTGCAATGGTACAATCTTGGTTTTGTTCTGTCGCGAAATTTCCGTGACAGCTCAATTGTTTGACTACTTTTGAAGGCATGAAAATCAGCAATCGCCATTTACAGCACTTCAGGGATGTCATTCTGGAATGAAAAAGAGGGCCCTTTCAATTCTAAGAACTCTCCCCGCAATTCCACTGCATTTCTTCGTCAGTTACACTGAACGTTTCGTCTAATTTCGATTTCCTCGAACCATTTAATTCAACGATAGAGAATCCGCCTCCCTGTGGTATATGAGAATACGTTTCCAAAGCCTTCATAAGAAATCCAAGGTCAAACATTCCGTTAGCTGAATACTCCGAAGAATGAATGGTTTTTGACATGCAACAGCAGATTTCAGTCATAACAATCGGGATTAATGATTTACCGCGCTCGAGGCGATTTTACGTTGAAGGATTTGGCTGGAAACCGGTCTTCGAGAATGATGAAATTATCTTTTACCAGATGAACGGGTTTGTGCTCGGGACCTTCGAAAAGTCGGTGCTTGAAAAAGATATGAACCGCTTTGGGCTCTGTTCTCCCGGCGCATTTTCATTGGCTCATAACGTACCAAGCCAAGCAGACGTAGAAATCTTGATTGAACAACTCGTCAAGGCGGGTGGATGTCTGATCAAACCTGCAGACACCCCGCCTCATGGCGGCTTTCGAGGCTACGTAGTTGATCCTGACGATCACGCTTGGGAGATTGCCTGGAATCCGAGTTGGCTCATTGACGAGAATGGACACGTCACATTCGCAGTATGACAGAGTGCAGGATGGTTAAGATAGCGCGTTGACCGCTTCAGCAGACGCGAAGGGCAAAGCGTTCATGCATGCAAGGAATATACCATTCAATTTCTAGCGAATGCTTCCCTAGTCCCTTAACACAAGCCCAACCTCTCTGTCTCACCGTTCGTGAATGTTGTCTTACAGACGACCAAATTATAAAAGCCACACTGCATCACTAGGCCGAGCCAAGTGCCTTTACCAGCGCTTGGCTAAGATTGCGCCCGACACTTCCGGCGTTCTCAATTCGGCACGAAAATCTCAACGCGCCGATTAAGCTGGCGACCAACCGGATTGTCCTTGCCGTCGATTTCGTTCAATGCAACGGGTTGACTTTCACCTAAGCCATTAGCTTCCATCTCACTGCTGACATTTCGATCTTTCAGCGCTGATTTGACTGTCGATGCACGGCGTTTCGATAGATCTAAGTTATATTCCTCCGTGCCTTTAGCATCTGTGTGGCCTCGAATCTCCAGGCGCTTAGGAGCGACGGTACTTAAAGCCCTTGCCAGCGCATCAACGGTTTCAGCCGCGTCAGTGCGCAAGTCTGCTTTGTCAAAGTTGAAAAGAATGCGGTCTTCCAGCGTGATCAGATAACCGCATGCTGCCGAGGGGAGACGGAACTTTGTTAGCAACGGGAATTTGCCCGCCAGCGGCAGTGGGGACAACGGCGCCATCTCGACTTCCTTTCCGTCGATTGTGCCGCCGCCATTCCCGTCATTGATAACAACATGTTCGCCTTTCCACGATCCTTTGCCATTACCCTCGTTGACGACCTGGCCAAGAGGACCGTTCCAGACCCCACTGCCATCTGGCTCAATTGCCACCTGGCCCATTTGGTCGGAGTTCCAAGTTCCACCGCCTTGACCGTCAAGGGTTATTTGTTCGCGCGCACTATTATAGCTCCCCGAGCCGTCAGCTTCGATCGTGATCTGCTCTCCCCCCTCACCTTTTCGGTTGATAGCACCCGACCCATCCTCTTTCACAATAAATTGTACACCATTAACATCAGCGACCCCCGCGCCCCCGTGCTCAATGACATAGGTACCTTGGTCAGCAAACTCGGCAGTGATACCGGTATCGTCCCTAAGCACCATACCGTTTCGCGACACTAATGCACCATGATCGTCGCATCGCGCAGGCGCAACACGAATGCCCGGAATATTAGACAGTTTATCACCAAGGGCATTTTGAAACGTTTGTTGCGCGGGCTCTACACCAATAAAGTCGGGTACGACTATCGCCGGGATCGCGGGAATATCTTTCGCGGTCTGCGCATGCCCCTCCTGCGCCATAAAAAAAGTCGCAGTTGTGAGCAATATTGCGTGGTATCGCGACGCGATGAGAAGGCGGGTTACGATCATTCGATGTCCTTGCAAGTCTTACATCCGAAAAGCCTCGTGCCAAACGTACGAGATTCTGACGCAGAGATAGAAAACGGATTTCAGGGCTATAGTCAAAGCCTGACTGAACCTAAACTTCTTGCTGCTTTGCATCCCCCGCCAAAGTTCACATACACCGGGCCACCCGATTAATCAGACAGCATTCTTTCCCAACGGCTCCTGAACGCACAAGCCTCCACGCTGCTGAGTGCCCTTAAAAAGCAAAATCCCGAGCAGTCGATGAGGCAACTCGGGATCCTGTCTGTTATCTATTCAGCCTTAAGAGAAAATAAGTTACGAGCGTATCGCTCGCATGCAAAAGCAGGCTTCGAAGATATGAGCTGTAACCGTTCACTGAGGTCAATTTGACTATTGTTCCAGCGGTTTTACGCAAAAGCTCTTCTTCGAAACCGGATTTCTCCAGCAACTGGTTTCATCTTCACGACGAATGCCATCGGTTATTAGCTCGTTCAAGAGCCATTTCCCCTCCTTCTGATAGACCACCGTTCGGTCACCATCCGGCCAGACATGTACTTCTAATCGTATCTGATGACGCTGCTCCTTCGCCTGGCCTGCAGCTTGATAGAAAGGAAACTCGCGACAAACCTTGTCAGACAAGACAGTTCCCTTGTCATTGAGAACTCGACATTGAACGCGATTATGCAAATATCGCCCCTTGCTCCAATCATCGAGCAATTTGCGATTTAACTGGCAAGCCTGTTCAATACTGTCCATGCACCCCATGTCATATGCACGCGATGCTTCAGAACCAATGCCAATTGGGCTTTCCGTGTCTTCATACATATTGCCGGGTAGGACCAATTTAGGAGATCCCGTGTCGTTGAGATGACTGAGCGCATCCAGAAGGATATTTCCATACTTAATGCAGGATTCACCATCAGTGGTTTTTACATATGGATGGAAACAGCCATTCTGATACGCAATCACGGCTTCCTGTTGGTTGATATCAACACCTAGCCCAGACTCGTAAATATTTCCGGCAAGTTTACATGCGTATGGCGATAGTCCAAGGTCTTCAGCACTACATGAAAACTCGGCCCAACGTAGCGCATCGGTATATTGAATTTTCTGTGCCAGTGCGAATTTGGCGGCATTATAGCAGATGCTGACGTCCGTTAGGCGCCCGACAGCGTGCTTGATCTGGTACTCGCAAGTCTTGGTATAAACGTCAGCCGCGTTTGCAATATCACCGCCTGAGGCCAGAGTATCTGCCAAAGAGAGGCATGTGCTCGCGGGACTGTCATCAAAGCGACAACCGGTGCGCAGGACAGGCAGAAGCGCTTCTTTTTTGTCTTCAGGGCTATTGTGGGATTTCTCGGCAATTAGAGAAGCTAAAGAACCGCAGCCATTTATATTTTCATCCTTACAAGCTTCAGAGAGCATCGCTTCAATATCTGGCGACTGAAGGTCTCCAGCCATCGACTTATATGTCGAGACAGCGGAACTGCAGGCTTGCGGCCCCTCGGAGGTGCTGCCGGTCATGCATTTCGCAACAAAAGCGTCGTAAATCGCGCGTTGGGCAGGCTTCGCTCCATTGAGCTCGGGGTCGAGTGACGCCGCCAATCCATCACAGACGCTGTCCTTATCGGTTTGCTGAGCGCATAATTCGATGGCCCGTTCCGCAGCCTTGCTTCGAATTTCAGCGGACCAGTAGGCGCTTAGCTTGGTTTGAGCGGCACAGGCAGAAGGATCGCCAGCGGAACAACCCCGATCGAGAAAACCTTTTGCTTTTGCAATTCGTTCATCACCAGAGACTGAAGACTTTGTGTATTGAAGAAAATCCCGGTACTTCAAATAAGCGGGCTTGCATTGCGGGACGTTGGGTTTACGTGGTCCCGGAGTACAGTACTCCTCAACCAGAGAACCAAGTGCATAGTTTTCGTCGGCAGACGCTGAGGCATATTCATTGCGGGCCTGAACAACTTGTGAGAATGCATCCTGAAGTTCTTCACATGCCCACGCAATACTCGTTCTGCATGCGGTCAGTTTTGCAGCAAAATTCGATGCTGCTTGAATAAGTGTCGGATTCTTATACGGCGCGGTACCACGCGCTAACAATATGCAACTAACCGCCCGACGGGCATCGCAGCCCGGTTTTGACAGTTCAAGAACTACGAGATCATCTGGATTATGCGTTCCACCATCAACGGCGCGAAATTGTGCGTTTTCCAGAGTGTTTTCAGCGCGATTAATCGCTAGCTGACAACCAAGCACACTTCCGCCCATGCAGCCCATAAGTGCGTAATGTGTAACAGATGCGGGTAAAGTACCCTTCGGATCATCTATATTGTAGATCGCTTCAGCGTAGCGACTACAGGCTTCCGACGCACCAAGGTCACAAGCCTGCTTGAAAATAGCTGTGTCGGCCGCTTGCTCTGCCTGTTGCCATAGATTGCGTGCGGCGGCCAGACGTTGAGCATCGGAAGCAAAGCCTCCGGTTTCTGCCATTGAAAAGGCGTTCTCCGTTTTTAACATCGCCTCAACAAAATCAGCACCGCTTGAGCATTGACTAGTCTTCGGAAGTCCCTCTGCCTGACGCATAATCGATTGACTTGCCCGAGTGTTGAGCAAGCCAAGGGAAAGTGCGAATTTCCCGTTGGTCATTCTGTATGCAGCCATGGATGCGCGATATTCCTCTAATGCTCTCGCTTCATTATTCAAGGCATTAAGAGTGGTCGTTTCAACGGCAACAAGATGGCAAGTGTTCGGAGGAGCAAGGAAGCTTTGCCCGTTTGCTGCTCTCTTTTCGAAATCACAGAAATTAAAAACCTGATCGACCGGCAAAAAACCTGTGGCACGTTGCAGGCCAACCCCAGTGGCGTAATCTACTGCGAAATAGGGCTTATTATCCGGCCCAAAAGTGACGTCTTGCAGTTGGACCTCATCTCCTGGACGAAGGGAACGCTCACTTGATTTACCTGGATGAGCACTTATTGGAACAGACGCACAAACATGTCTAATCCCAATGGGCTGATGCGGCGGCAGGACGTCTGAATGAACATTTGAGCTTGCCGCTAAAAAGGAAAGTAGTAACGCTGACAGAAATTTCAAAGCGTTAATAAAGGGCCACCCGCCCAGTGTTCTGCAGAGCATCATATTCTACAATAACTCCTCACTGCAGCCTGTCCGATACCGAGAATCCATCACGGTTCACTCTCTCTGCGCGCAATTAATCCCGACATACCATTATAGGATCCGAACGCAATGCCAACTGATTTCTGTGTCGGCATGGCCATCTGCGGTTTGGCATTATGAGAGATAATCAATTGACCGCCAGTCAGCATTCACATGCGCGGCGGCAGGTGTTTTGTTACCGGACTAAAAGGTTTTGCTCCATGGTAATTGCAACAGAGCTTATCCCGCATTCGCGGACTTTTGGCGATGAAGACGTTTGATGAAAACGCTCATCTCCCGTGCAGCCTGGATGTCGCCCCGCCGTTGAGCAACCTCCGCACCCTTCAGCCAAGCCGTCTCGGCTTCATCGAAGCGACCAAGCGCGCGTAGCGCTAATCCAAGCGATTTCCACGCTGCCGAGTAGCTGGGATCATGCTGTATGGCTTTATCGAGATGTAACAACGCACCACTAACGTCACCGTCCTTTATTAGCGCATTACCGAGCGCGAAACGGAGCAATGCGTTATCCCGGCCGTCGGCCAATTGGATTTCAAGCCTCTCCCGCAGACTTTTTGGCTCAGCGTTCATTGCGGATCTCTCGAGTTTTTCGTCTGGATCGCCATGTGTTAGATCCAGCCTAATTCGTTAGCTTCGGCCACCTTCAGCGTCGGATCGTAGCGCCGGCACTCAATGAGAAAATCCACGGTTCTAAAATGGCCAAAGCTTCGAAATTACCGTGAAAGCACGACGAGATCACAGCTCTCAGGGTCCCAAATTGCCGACCACCTGAGACCCATGGCGCGGAAGAAGCGATCACCCGTCGTTTGCCGACGTTCATCCTGCGAGCAATCACATCTACAACGACTTCTAATGAGAAACGTCCCATATAACACTTTCCCCGATAAACGGATTTTTGTTTAAAACCGCCGGTGTTCAAGTCTCAATATCGCACACGTTCAAACGGGCTCCGGGCGCTCCGCGTGCAATCTTTGAATGCAGCGAGATTGCCCTTCCCGGGCGGAATTCAGTCGCGGTATCGCAGATGGATGGGGCATTCAAAGTTGCATCATCATCACAGCCACCAGCGCACTCGCAAGAAGACCGATATGCGTCAGCTGCAATACATCCTGCCTGATCCAGTATGCGAACCACATGCCGCCCAACAAAAAAATGAAGCACAGTCCTATCAAGCCTACCAAGCCGAGCGTAGCCAAGATTCTTGCCGATTCAGGCTCCAAAACGACAAAAAAGGCCGTACTGGTCCAGAGCAGAATTGCAATGCACAGTTGGATCGCGGTAATCAGAGCAACGGCAAGTCGCGACCAAACCGGATTTGTGACGCGACGACGTTTGAGAGGCGTTGCAACTATGGGATGCTCATCTAGAAAGCTCATGCTTATCGTCGCGCCAATGACAAATGCTGATCCTTTGAAATCTCGAACATTGTTGACTGTTGCGATCGTAGCCCAAAGAGCAAACCCAGATACCACCACTGCCTGCGCGATGATAAGTGCCGTCGTTGCCATGCCACAAACCTTTTTCCAAGCTTTTACTTGCTAAATAGACGGGCCGCGAAGAATTGGCAATCAATTTTTTAAGCGAGCTCAACGTCCCGCCGATCATTGAGGACGGTAACAAGGTATCTCACCCACGTTTTCTCACACCGAACGCAACATAAGTTTGGGCTTACATCATATCCGTACGGCTTGAATATTGCTCGGGCAGCACCCAGGAAAGTGACGCTCGATTCCCTCAGGGTTGATCAGGTAAGAACTGCGTGGTTGAACCGGAAGACAAATTGCTTGCCTGAAAATTTGGTTCGAGACGAAGCACGATCTCCTGGCTTCCTTCCTCCGCTTCATTGGGAATATGACCTAAGGGGAACTGCGGCCGGACGCAAAGGCACCGCGTCATCTCCCCGTATTTTAAGAGGCACTTCGATAAATGCGAACACATAAACCCCACCCTTTGATAGCTCATCAACTCAATGATTGGAGCTCATTGTTAGGTGAGTGTGTGCTAGGGAATCCCATCGTTGAGAAATCGAGCTGCTGGCTTCAAAGCAATAAATAATCAGCTTTTTGCGGATCGAATCCTACAATACGCTTCCCTTCATTGAAGGCTGTTAGAAGCTCTTGACGTAGTAACAACCTTTCTCTCATGGCGGCCGCCGGCTCATGGGCGAGCAGATGATCAATGTCAGCCGGAATTCTCACACGTCGAGCATCAGCTGGAAAATGAACCGTCTTTTCATGAATTCGCGCTTCTACATGCGGATCGTCCAACTGCCAGTCGACGACGATTCTGTCGGACGGCAAACCGGAATTGATACCTACCATCGGACCGTAATAATTGACGTGATAAGTAGACGAAGTGCCGCCAAGCCTAGTAATGTTCAGCTTGGCATTGACTGCCCGGATCGGATCATAGGTCCAGCGAACATGAGTGATGCCTCGTGAAAGGCACCATTTGCGCTGGAACCATTTCATTCGAGCTCCGAGCTTTAAACCTCTGGCTTCCGGTAGAACAGCCAGGCGGTGGGAATGCTGGATACCCGCTGTCAAACTTGGAAAACCAAAGAGGAAACCCACCATCTTTTGACCAGAGAATGCTCCCGCGACAAGACCGCCTTCATGCTGAATGGCAAGCAGCAGATCGGAAGCGTCGACAGGGTCGTCTTCACCCCAAACCAGCCTTTGCACTTCCTCGGAAACCTTCATCTCTGCAATCGAGACGAGCTCACGGATTAACACGTCGCTCATGCGCGAAAATCCTCACGATGGCTGGTAACGGTATCAAGAAATTCGTGATCCAGTGTCACTCCTATACCCGAACCGTTTTTGGGGACGGCCATGAAGCCATTTTCTGCCTCCAGCGGCTCGTTGACGATATCTCGCGGGAAGTAGCGGCTTGCAGAGGAGGTGTCTCCTGGTTTGCTAAAATTTTGCAGGGTCGACAGATGAATATTATGCGCACGACCAATACCTGCCTCAAGCATTCCGCCGCACCAGACAGGCACATCGAAAGCTGCACAGACATCGTGAATTGCGCGGGAAGCGCTGTGGCCACCGACACGACCTACTTTGATGTTGATGACACGGCATGCGCCCGCTACAAGTGCCTTGCGGACATCTGTTGAAGAACGAATACTCTCATCCAGGCAGATAGCAGTCACCAACTTTTCCTGAACTTTCACATGGTCGGTAATATCGTCGAACGCCAGCGGCTGTTCAATGTAATCAAGTCCGAAAGTATCCATCGCCTTAAGGAGCGGCAGATCGGAAAGCCGATAAGCCGTGTTGGCGTCGACAGTCAGGTTCGCCTCAGGAAAATTCTCTCGTACTGCCTTTACCAAGGCAAGATCGTGCCCACGTTTGATCTTCAACTTAACGCGTTTGTAACCGTCATCGAGTGAAACTGCGACCCGCTCGATGGTCTTTGGAATATCCGCAATACCGATGCTAACGCCTACCTCGACAGAATCCCGCACGCCACCCAACGCGACACTCAAGGGCAGGTTGAGTGCTTTGGCCCACAGATCCCACAAGGCCATCTCTACCATGGCTTTGCTCATTCTGTGTCCGCGCCATGGATCGAGCACATTTGAAAGATCCGCCGGACCAGCAAAGTGTTTCCCGACAATCTGAGGCATAAGGACATCGCGCAAGAATGACACGGAGCCGGCGATAGTTTCTTCTAGGTAATCCGGAAATGGATCCATCACACCTTCAGCGTAGCCGTTGAGGCCGCCGGCTCGTAACGTGAGGATTGGAATGACCTTTTCGGTCATTGTTCCGGTTGAAATCACGAAAGGCACAAGCAACGGCAGCCGTATGATCCGTATTTCGGCTGCTTCGATTGTTAGTCCGGTAAAAATTGGCGATGTCGTCATCGGATCCTCCATCAATGATCCAAAGACCGATCTGGAGCGGAGTTTAGCGATGGCAAAACGTCATCCTAACTGTTCCGCTCAACCGGAATATCCTGATCATTGTCCAAAATGGGATGCTGCCTCAGCAACACTTGTGCGGCTGGTCAGGCAATGTATCCAACGGAAAAAGAGGACGCCTTAACCTGGAATAAGCTCGTCTTGATAAATCAGGCGAACTCAAACCACCTGCATCAGTTACAATGATCCGCGTTGCAATCGGACCGAAAGCGCCTTTGAAATGCTGCATTGATTTAACCGCCAGAACAGACTTGTCCTTTGGCTCGATGCCAACGATACGAAAAATGTTCTGATCAAGCATCTGCATACGCTCCGACACGATCATGATATCGATCCCGTCCACACGCAGGCACACCGCCTTCCCTGTCGTTCCGGGTAAACCAGTAAACATCGGCCCCTCAAACACGAAGCTACCATCGCGGATGGACATAACGCGGCCGGTCACAGTCAAGGGACCACCGCCAATAGATGGGTCCGATTTGCCGCCAATCGTTACGGTTACAGTCTCTCCTATCGCACTGTTTGCGATCTCAGCCACCGCCTCAGGATCGAGAAGAGCGCCAGCAGCAGCATTCGTCACACCGGCCTCGAGCATGGCCGCAATGAGTGCGGTGCAATCGCTGTAAGCGCCCGATCCTGGGTTATCGGAAAAATCAGCAACGACAACAGTCCCCTCAATGCCCCGGGCCTCGTCAAGTTGTCGGATACATTCATTTAGTGGCACTGGCTGAGACCACTGATCTTTATAGGACCAGATCTCGTCGCATACCCTGCTGGCAACCTCAAAAGCGGCTTTCTGTTCGACGACCTTTTGGTCGAAAGTCACGATAACGCTCGGCCCAGCCGCCCAAACATCGGCATCAGTGAAACCAGCATTGATCGCTACATTCAGGATGCCTAGTTGCTGCATTTCTCGATCAGCACTTTCGAGCAGACGACACATTGGCCCATTATCTGTGGTGCGCCCATCGTCACAACCCAGAAGCATTGGGGGACGCGAAATGGCGAGGACAGGCTCGATTTCGCCCCTCATCGTTCGGTCCAACAGCGCACAGGCTTCGGCCCCAACATCTTTCATATCAATATGAGGATAAGTCCGGAATGAAACCGCGATCTGTACAAGATCAGCCAACTCATCGAAAATGTTCGCGTGAAGGTCAAGGGTGATAGCGATAGGAACATTGTGCCCTACTAAAGACCGGATTTCCCGTAGGAACTGACTGTCGCCGTCCTGATCTGTCTCCGTTACCATTGCACCGTGCAGAGCAACAAATATGCCGTCTAATGGCCCCGCTTCTTTTAATCGACGCAGACATTCCTCGGTAATTTCGAACCGAGCAGTTTCAAGAACCGGCCCATTTGGCTCCGCATGGGCTGCGACGATGTAAACGGGCGCCCACCCCTTCTCTTCCGCAACCGCTATCGCGCCACCGACCTCAGAACCGGTGCCTCGGAAATTAGATGGGATTTCATCGCCCTTAAAATAATGCGATGCACGGAAATCGCTGATGCTCGTGCGATTTTGCGTGAATGTATTACTTTCATTGATGAGTTCGATGATCGCAACACGATAGGACACGGATCGCTCTTTCTTCTCTAGTGAATACCAATCGCATTCCGTCGTAACGAAATAGCGGCCGGCCAAAATATTAGCAGTGAGTCGCGCGCACCTGAGCCAATGTGGTGTTTTGAATCAGGTGCACGGGGAAGCAACGGACTACTTCCCGAATATCTCACTCGCGAATTTCGGCTTCTCCCGAATGTCGAAATCAAAGTACTTGGCACTGATCTTGTCGTAACTTCCGTCCGCGATAATCTCTGTAAGCGCCTTGTTGACGCGTGTGCGCAGTTCGTCATCATCTTTGCGGAAAGCCATTCCGGCACCCACAGTACCGTCCAGAAGGAATTCGTCACCGACAAATTCGCAGCAATCGGCCCCTTTCTTAATCCAGTCGCTCAGCGCAAATTTGGATTCAAGCAACAGGTCGATACGGCCGTTTTCAATGTCCAAGAAAGCCTCTTCCAAAGTCGGATAGAGCTTCACCTCATTATCAGGAAAAAAACGCTGCAACGCATCAACTGCAACGGAGCCGGTTTGCGTACCAATAACTTTACCCTTCGCACCTTCCGGTGTGACGTCCTTCAGGCCAAGTTCCTTCAAAGCAACGAACCGCATGGTGTTGTAGTAATAGGGATTAGAGAAGCTGACCTGCTGCATACGTGATTCAGTAATCGCCATCGATGAGGCCATAACGTCAAACTTCTTTGACTGAAGCGCTGGAATAATCCCGCTCCATTCGTTGGCGCTCCATACGCAATTGGCTTTTAGTTTTTCACAAATCGCATTGCCAACATCAATGTCAAAGCCTTTCAACTGCCCGCTTGGATCCAGATAATTAAAGGGTGCATAAGCCCCCTCCGCTCCCATCCGTATTTCCTCAGCACCAGCTGAAAGGGTACCGCACACTGCAAATAGAGCGGCTATAGTCCCCATTTTTAGAAGCTTCCGCAACTGTCGTCCTCCTTTGGAACCCCTGTTTTCTCCTTCAGCATCGGCGTGCGTTGCCACTCAAATCAGGCGAGGTCGAGCAGCGAAGGAATTCTTGTTGATTGACGATTAGGCTTGTGCCGAATGTCAATCAATGCAAAAGAACTATTTAGCGCCATTAGAAAAATTCATAGGGCAATGACTTCAAGAGCGAGACGAAGAAAGCTACCAAGTTTGAGAGCTCTACGGGCTTTCGAAGCAGTTTCGCATTGTCAGAGCTTTACCGCCGCTGCAGAAGAGCTTGCAGTAAGCCAAGGCGCTGTAAGCCATCAAATAAAGCTTTTGGAACAAACTTTGGGTTGTCAGTTGCTTGTTCGGGGACCTAAAGGCGTGACTGTAACGCCAGAAGGCGCCTTGCTGCTCGAAGTTTGCGCCCGTGCATTCGACGAAATCGGCGCTGTTACGACGTTGATCGGGCAGGACAAGAACATCCAAATCCTTCGGGTACGTGCTGGCCCCTTCTTTTCAATGGAAGTCATAGCCAGCAGGATTGCTGGCTTCCTGAAGCAAAATCCAGGCATCCAGCTCCATCTAAACAATCTCGATATAGATTCCATCGCTCACGATAGAGAAGATGCTCAGATCAAATACTGCCTACATCCGCCGGCTGGTATGTACAACATTGAAATTCTTAAAGAAAGGCTCGTACCTGTCTGCAGCCCTTCGTTACTGGATAGTAGGAAGAACCCACATGACCTACTCTTGGACCCTGAGATTCCTCGGCTGCACTATAGAGACGTAAGCGACTGGAAAAAGTGGTTAGCTCACAACGGGTATGATGACCTACCCGCGAATTCGAACCTGTTTTTTGACGATCAACATACATTATTGGCGGCTGCTCGCTCCGGGCAAGGCATAGGTTTTTCTCATCGGCCACTCGTGGAAAGCGACGTGCAGCGTGGAAGCCTTTGCATTGTCTCCGAGCGGTATTTTGAGCCTAAGGAATCCTACAAATTTATATGTAGCCACGATGACATCGTCTCTAATACGGCCCTACAACTCTTTCGTGACTGGCTCATTAAGGAAGTTTCGACCATTGGCTAGGCGCGAAATAGCTGATTTTTCGTTGCACTCATCGACGTTCTTCATAAAAAGCGACACCGATCTCGCTGCGCGATATTCGAAGCTGGGCTCGCGTGATGAAATGAAGATACGTTTCGCTATTCTTATTGAGAAATGGCGCTGGATTGCTAATATCTGATCAATTCCCATCACAGGCCAATATTGGGAAATAAGACGGGCCAGTCCAAAGTGAACAATACGAAGCCAGAATAACTAGCCGTAAGGAGCAACAAAGAACTTACGGCTTTGCTATGAGCCGTAAGTTCAGCGTCGTGGTCGGATTGCTCCCACCGTTATGAACGCCGTTTCCAGGCGTCATTTGATACCAGCGCGCATGAAGCTCTGCACGAACTGACGCTGGAACAAGAGAAATCCGACGAGCAAAGGTGCCGACGTCATCAATGCGGCGGCTGAAATGATACTCCACTGTACGCCTTGATCCGGCGAGGAAAAAACCTGCAGCCCAACCGTTAGCGGGCGGGTAGAAACTGAGTTGGTAATAACCAGCGGCCAGAGGAGATTATTCCAATGATAACTAACTGAAACCAAGCCGTAGGCGACATAGATTGGCTTGGCCAATGGCACATAGACTTTGAGAAGGGTGGTGAGTGCACCCGCGCCTTCGACACGCGCCGCATCATCAAGTTCTTTGGGAACAGTGAGGAAGGTCTGACGCAGCAAAAAGATGCCGAATGCGGACGCCATGTAGGGAAGCCCCATGGCCACGACTGTGTCCACTAGTCCTAACTTAGCGATGGTCCGGTAATTCTCGACAAGCAGCACTTCAGGCATGATCATCAGTTGTACCAATACCAGCATGAAGACAATTGTTTTGCCGCGAAAATTGTAACGAGCAAAAGCATAGGCCGCAAGCGTGCATATAATGAACTGGCTGATCAGGATTGTTGTAATCAGCATAAATGTATTCAGGAAGTAGCGTCCGAAGGGAGCGGCATTCCAAGCCTGCGTGAAATTATCGAACGTCAATGGGGCAAGAAGATCAAAACGTGCTTCGTATTGCGCGGGGTGAAATGCCATCCAAACAGCATAAAGTAACGGCATAATCCAGAGCAAGCCCAACAGATAGCAGCCCAAGGTTTCAAGTGCCCGCCAGAAAGAAACCTCGCGCGGTTGATGAGGTAATGTCATTGCACTCATTTGTAATGCACCTTGCGATCAAGAACTCCGAACTGGACGAATGCGATAACAGCCAGCGCCAGCAGCAGCACAACAGTTAACGCGGATGCGTAGGCAGTATCCCAGAAACGGAATGCAACATTATAGACGTAGTAGAGCAACAAAGTGCTGGCATTGTCAGGCCCGCCACGGGTCATGACAATGACATGGTCGATCAGACGGAACGCGTTGATCACCGCATTGATGAGCACAAACAAGGTGGTTGGCATCAGCAACGGGAAGGTGACGCGGCGGAAGAAATACCAGCGACCCGTGCCTTCAAGCGCCGCTGCTTCGGACAGGCTCGGGCTGATCTGCTGCAATGCAGCCAGATAAAATATCATAAAGAACCCAGCCTCTTTCCAGATGGCGAGCAACATAAGACTACCAAGCACGGTGTCAGGATTTCCCAGCCAGTTTGTTTCGTGGAAGCCGAACAAGCCCAGGAACTGATCGATCAAACCATAGCCCGGTGTGTAAAAGAACAGCCAGATATTAGCGACCGCAATCATCGGCAGCACGGTTGGCATGAAGAATGACATCCGCATCAACGATCGACCGCGTATCGACGAATTCACGATGATCGCCATCAGCATTGCGAGCGCAATGGATGCCGGCACGGTACCAAGCGCGTATATTGCATTGTTCTTAAGAGCTGCCCAGAAAACTGGATCGTTGATCATAGTCGTATAATGATCAACCCCGACAAAGCGCGGGGGGCGCTTACCGCGCGGCGTTTGGTAAAAGCTGTTGATGAATGTCATCACCGCAGGAATATGCGTAAACACTGCCAGCAAAACAGTAGCCGGTAGCAGCAGAAGCCATGGGGTTATCGGGTTTTTCGCCTGATTCACGCGATTTCTCCAGTCTTCTTGCGTCTATGGAAACAGGCTCTGTCAGCACACAACGCATTGTCATTCTTGATTAAATAGAAGCTTCGCAAGCGATTGGCATACGAAGCTCTCATTCCGACAGAGTTACTGGTAGGGCTTGAGGATCCGCTCGGCCTCGGCCTGCGCATCATCGAGCGCTTGCGAGACGCTCTTATTACCCGTTAGCGAAGCCTCGATCGCATCGTCAATGACGCGAGCGACCCGCTGATTTTCATAAGTCGAAAGTTCTGGGACCATGTAAGGAATCTGGTCGTGGGGGACCTTTGCGCTGGGGAACTCTTCTACATATTTCCTCATGGCGTCTGTTTCCCATGCATCATCACGGGCCGCTATATAACCTGTCTTGATGCTCCACTCCGCAGCCTGGTCAGCGGACGACAGCCATTTCACAAACTGGAACGCGGCTTGCTGCTTTGCTTTATCATCTACATTGAAAATGTACGCATTGCCGCCACTGGTTGGTGCACCAAAGGATTTGTTCTTTGGCAGTACCTGCACACCGAACGGAAATGGCGCATTGTTTTTCACATTGGTAAGATTGCCACTGGTGGTGGTGATCATAGCAGCGCGGCCTTCGAAGAAATCCTTCGGGTTGGTCGCCCATTCGATCACGCCTGTCTTCATCACCTTATGTTTTTGAGCGAGATCTACCCAATATTGCATGGCCTCGACAACTTCTGGCGCATTGAAGTAGACCGTCTTCCCATCCGGCTCCGCAAGCTTACCGCCATTTTGGGCGACATATCCTTGTAATAGCCAATACGACGTCAACGATGACGGTACCTGCATTCCCCATCGCGCCGTGCTTCCATCAGCGGAACGTTTTGTGAGCTTCGTTGCGAAATCAACAACTTCTTTCCAGTCCTGTGGACCTTTTTCCGGATCTAGCCCAACTTCCTTAAAAGCTTCCTTGTTCCAGAAAAACACGGTCGTTCCGCGCTGGAAAGGCACGCCCCATGTTTTGTCGTCACTCTTGCTGTTGACCATAAAAACTGGCGTGAACCCCGTGAGCCAAGCCTTGTCATCCTCAGTGGTCGCAAGATCATCATACGGAACGATGGCATCTTCATCAATTAAAGTGAACATGTCCGTAGAGAGCATAACTGCAACTTCAGGGGCCTGACCGGATTTGAATGCCGTCAGAGATTTGCTCAATGTCTCCGGATAAGTACCGGAGTAAATTGGCTTCACCTTGATGTCAGGGTGCTGTCCTTCAAACCGGGTGATCAAATCCTCCACGATTTTCGTCACCGGACCACCGATGGCGACCGGATAATAAAAACTGATCTCGACAGGTTCAGCCTGAGCGCTCCCCCACCCACCAGCAACCGACAGCATCGCACATGTAGCGAAGACCGTTAGCGATCGTTTTACCCGCAAATTCATAATTCTCTCCTCCCAAGGGATGATCGTTCCCCGATCATTTTCTGATTAAATGGCTAATGCTGTCCGCTCGACACGATGGCCTTCGGATTCATCAAACACATGCACTGCGGACGGCGCCCATGTCAGAGCGACGCTGTCGCCCCGATTTAAGCGACGGATACCTTCAATACGCACCTGTAAAGACTGATCCCCCACCCGGCACTCGAGAATGCTGTCTGCTCCATGATACTCGATCGCTTCAATAGAAGCTTTCACGCCCCCATTCTCCGCCACACGAATTTCTTCTGGGCGCAATCCAACTACAACGCCCTTCGCCGGCTCACTCAAAATCGCAGGCCCTTTTGGATCCCCGCTGATTGCAGCCTTACCGTCATAATCTGCAACGCGGATGATGTTCATTGGTGGCGTCCCGATAAAGCGGGCAACAAACGTGGTCGCAGGCTGTAAATAGAGCTCCGAAGGCTTAGCCTTCTGCTCGATCTTGCCGCCTTTCATCAGAATGACTTGATCAGCAAGGCTCATCGCCTCAATCTGATCATGGGTTACGTAGACCATCGTCATGCCGAGTTGCTGCTGCAAGTTTCGAATTTCTTTGCGCATATCGTGACGCAGCTGTGCATCAAGATTGGAAAGGGGTTCATCCATCAGACAAACAGAGGCTTCGGCGACAATCGCGCGGCCCAACGCAACACGCTGTTGCTGTCCACCTGAAAGCTGCGACGGCCGTCGGTGAAGAAGATGTGATAAACCCAGTATATCCGCAGCGCGCTTCAGTCGCTGGTCACGCTCGCCAGCAGATACTCTACGGACCCGAAGACCAAAAATAATGTTCTCTGCAACGGTGAGATGCGGAAACAATGCATAGGACTGAAATACCATAGCCAGACCACGCTTTGCCGGCGCAGCGTTGGTGACGTCTTTACCGCCGATGATAATTTGGCCTGATGTTACCGTGTCCAGCCCTGCGATCAGTCGCAACGAGGTGGACTTTCCGCAACCCGACGGCCCCAGCAAGACAGTTAGCGTGCCGGGCTCCACGGTGAAGTTGGCATCATTAACCGCATGGAATGTCGCCCACTTCTTGTTGAGATTAACGATCTCAATTCCCGACATTCGAGTTCCTCCCGATGCAATGCATAAACCTGCCTTTGATACCGGATCGATATAGGCAGCTCTCGACTGGCGACACTTTGGCACAAACCTAAGAAACCAATCTCCTCCAGCAAAAAAATTATTGAACTTTTTAGTCTCCGTCAATACTTTTGTACGAATTTTGTTTTATAAGGCCAAGAGTCATTCATTCAGGAAGCGAACATGTCCAAATTCAGCATATTACAGATTTCAGACACGCATCTATCACCGCGGACCGAGCATTTCCGTGAAAACAACCGTTTGCTTGCAGAGCCGCTTGCAGAATCAGACCATGACTTCATCATCCATACTGGTGACGTCACTTTGGACGGCATTCGGTACGTCGAGGACTATGCGCTATGCAGGGATTTCTTCAAAGAATCCGGCAAAACCATCCATTTTCTCGCAGGCAATCACGACGTCGGCGACAATCCAAAGCTTTCAAAACCCGAGAGTGAAAATGGCAGCGCAATCAATCAGGCGCGCTATGCGCGGTTTGCAGATTTTTTCGGTGCCGACCGCTGGACGATCGATCAAGGCAATTGGCGGATCATTGGCATAAGTTCAATGCTGATCGGCTCCGGCCTGCCACAGGAAACAGAACAGTATGCATGGCTCGATGAGCAGATCGCAACATCGGGTGACCGTTACCTCGCCGTATTCTCGCATCAGCCGATCTATATCGACAACACAGACATCGCTGAACTTACTTATTGGACTGTCGATCCTAAGGGCTGGGGTCGGCTCGCAGACCTAATAAATCATCCGAAGCTGCGCCTGATCGCGAGCGGCCATCTGCATCAGCAGCGTTCATCAAAGCGCGGCAATGTTCATCTTGAATGGTGCTCATCCATTGCGTTTACAACAACAGACGAACTTGTCCCAGAAATGGGCGGGACACGCGAAGTCGGCTATATGGAACATCATTTTTTTGATGATGGGCGCGTTGAAAGTAAGGTGCTGAAGCACGAAGGCTTTGCCAACGACCACCTCGAAGAGATGATTAGGGAGGTATATCCGCTTATTGGTGGATAAGCGCGCAAATCCAGAAGGTTAAATGTAAAAAAGAAATGCCCTCTAGTCTCTGCTAGGGGGCATTTTTCTAGGTTCGATATCAGCGGGGCTTGTGCGCAGTTACTGACTCCGGCACTTTCGAGTGACCAAACCAATTCGGATTGGTTACGCTGGCCTTGCCGGCATCAATCAGCGCATTTTCATCCAGACCGTTCGATGTGTAATCACGATCGGCCAGTGGCTGTATCCTGACCGAGTTTTCCGTTTCCTCAAACAGATTTACATATTTCAGGTTTTTGTCGCGGCCAATTTCAGCCATTGCCAATGGAGCCGGCAGCTTACGAGGCAGATTTACGTTCAGCCAGTGACCATCATGCGACCATTCGTTTCTGGTTTCCCAAAAATTACGGATATGGCTGGCAAGCCATGCCAATGCATCCGCATCGAACGCCTCGCAATCGCGTGGTGCCGAGAAGGCAACCGAGGCTATTCCGTTCAGTGCGCCCTCACGTGCCACCGCCATTGTTCCTGAGTATGATACATCTTCGGCGACATTCCGGCCCGCATTGATACCTGACAATATAAGGTCTGGCATTTGCTGGTCACGGAACACCCAGTGAATAGCGGCAATCACGCAATCTACCGGGGTGCCCGTACAGGAGTAACGCCTGCTTGCAAGCTTGTTGACCGAAAACCCATGCGTCAGCGACACGCAGTGTGCGTTTGCGCTACGATTTCCATCCGGCGCAATGATCCAAACATCATCACTTAACAGACGGGCGGCACTCTCAAGTATCGCAATACCGGAAGCATCGATGCCATCGTCGTTTGAAATCAGTATTCGCATTTTCCACCTCTTGAAAACGCATCTCCTACGGAGAGGCCGACAATTTATGCCGAGACATATGATTTATGTGTACATTCTTTGCAAGAACAATATTTTTGTTCATTTCTAGTTTCAAACAATTCTTGACGTGAAGGTAATTATTGCATCATTATTGCCTATAGATGAGTGGATAAGCCTTCCGGAATGGAAGACGAAAAAGGTAGGATAATGGCCCGCAGCACTAAGGCGAAAACTAAGTTTCAGGCAGATCAGGACGAGCTGAAACTTCGGGCCGCGTGGCTCTATTATATTGAAGGGCTAACGCAAGAGCAGGTCGCACAGCACCTTGATATCAGCAGGATCAAGGCTTTCAGGCTCTTGGCCGCTACCCGTGATGAGGGCATTGTCCAGATTTCTCTGAACTCTCACGCCGAACCACTCATCCGCCTCCAACGTGCACTGGAGAAGCACCTTGGGCTTTTTGAAGCCATCGTGGTGCCATCGTCCGATCAGGCTGAGGCAAGCATCTCTGCCGTGATCGGTCATGCCACTGGGCGTTATCTTTCTGACCGCCTGCAGGACGGATTGACAATTGGCGTCGGCTGGGGCGCGACGCTGCAAGCTTGCATGAGTCATCTAAAATGGCGTGAAATAAGCGACCTGACAGTTATTTCGCTACTTGGTGGGCTGACACATTCCATGGCGGACAACCCCTCTGCAGTTGCTTGGCGCTTGGCTGAGTTTTATAAGACCGAGCTCTTTCAGATTACTGCGCCAGTTTTTGTTCCCAAGGTAACGCTGGCCAATGAGCTGTGGGAGATCGAAGATTTGAAAGCACTCAAAGGTAAGGTCTCAGATATTGACCTCGCAGTTTTGAGCGTTGCTGACGTCAGCAAACAGGCATCGATCTTCCGACGCGGCTTGTTGACGTCGCAAGATGCTGACAGCTTGCAGCATGCAGGCGCTGTCGGCGATGTTTTGTGCCAATTTGTCAATGAGGATGGCGATATCGTTGACCATCCTATCAACAAACGCGCCATGGCGATCAACCCAACGCAACTACGCAAAGTGCCAAAAGTAATCATCTCGGCTGGCGGCGTTCGTAAGGCCCAGATCATTCGGGCCAGCATCTTAACGACGAAGGCCAAGGTGCTCATCACTGACGAGGCCACAGCACAAGAACTACTAGCGCTGAAGGGGCTTACCTAATCGATAAGTCTTCTGTTGTAGCCGGTAAGAATTTCAACGAACACTGTCGGCATTTGTAGCTGCCCTACGATGCGTAGCACGGTCTCCTTTGCTCAACCCATCAATTGTTGAGCAAAGTTTCAAACATCAGCTTCCCAATTGCCGGGAAAGCCTCGGGGAACTCTTCGCATATTTCCTTGCCTTGCGTCATCAAACAAACAATTACAGGTGCGCTTCCAGGAATTGCGACACGGATCAGATCATGTTTGTAATAGGAGGCGTTCGGATCACCGGTCCAGGTGTTCTTCCCAGCTTTGCTCCATATCTGTGCCTCTGCAGGGATTCCGCCGCCAAGAAACTCCTCAACCTGAAAATGTGGCTGTTTTGCTTCAGCACTGCTGCGGTCGCGCAGCAGAATCTGCTGAGCCCTTTTTTCGGAAGATGCGGAGAGCGGAGCTTCGCTTGAAAAAAGCGCGCTGAACAGTCGTGCCGCCGCGAGCGGCGTCAGCGCGTTCAGGTTTTCTCCGCCACGTCCTGCGTATTGTGCCTCACGCCCATAACGCACATCGTCCATCAATTTCTGTGAGATATTGCACGCTTCAAATTCGGGCCAATCCAGTTGTGAGAAAAAGTGGTTAAGTTGCTCGCGCTTTCCACGCCACTCGTCAAATTGACCGCCTTCAAGCAACGTATCGCCGGTCGTACCGGTAATAATATCGATAACATAATTGGTTGCAGTATTGGATGACCACAAGATCATATCGCGCATGGCGCGCGACAGTTCTGCATGATCTGCGACAGTTCCGCGATCAATGGCGTTGAGCACATGGACAAGATGGAAAGCCTTCACGAGGCTGCACGGATAGCAACGCCAGTCACCACGATATGAAAAGCCATCAGGCCTTTCATTGGCTCCTTTTTGACGCAATGCGACAAACCCAAAATTCTCCGCCCGCAATCCGCGGTCAGTGAACGTGTGTGTCAGGCGGCTGGCAATGGTTTCACACCGACGGGACCAGTCAGAATTATCTTCAAAGAACACTGGATATTCTTCCTATCATAACATTCAAGATTTAGATGCGCTCAGCTTTCCAGCAGCGAACCGACCCGCCACTCGAAAGAAGATGCATAGTTTGATTTTGCTCGCATTTTTTCTCGGAAATCGGACACCGGGTCGCAAAACGACACCCCTGCTGTACAGCGAAGGGGTCAGGGATCTCACCACTGATTGGCTCACCCGTTGGCTGCGGTCGACGCACGTCCGGCACCGCAGCAATCAATGCCTTTGTATATGGATGACGGGGTGATGCAAACAAAGCGGCACTATCTTGCAATTCAACAATTTCGCCCAGATACATGACTGCAACACGGTCACACAAATAGCGCACCACATTCATGTCATGGGAAATGAAAATTATGGTCAGGCCCTTCTCTTTGTTGAGCCGTTTCATAAGATTTATGATCTGCGCCTGAACCGAGGCGTCAAGGGCCGAAACTGGCTCATCGGCAAACAGAACCTGCGGATTGGCACATAATGCCCGTGCCACAGAGACACGCTGTCTTTGGCCACCCGACAGGGCATGCGGAAACTTCAGCGCCGTCTCAACCACCAGATTGACCTCCCCAAGAACATCAAGCGCCCGCTGCCTTCGCGCTCTTGCTGGAATATCGCGGTTATAATGTGAAATCACTTCTTCGAGTTGCGCGCCGATAGTCATGCGGGGATTTAGCGAAGAATACGGATCCTGAAAAACCATTTGGATCCTGCCATCGTGGTCTGGCCCCTCAAGCCGCTTGCCATGAAACAGCACCTCACCTGCGCTGCCTGGCTGAAGTCCGACTCCTAACCGCGCCAGAGTGCTCTTGCCGCATCCCGATTCCCCGACAATGCCCAGTATTTCGCCCTGCTCGATAGCAAGATCCACACCTCGCACAGCGTGCAAACTGACTGGCGGCCGGTTCGTAATGATATCCCGGAGACTGCGTTTGACTGGAAACTTTTTTTCAATATTTCGAAAATCAAGCACTGACATTGGCAACCTCGTTCAAAACGCAAGCGTCAAGATGGCTCGGCGTTGAGTTGCCACGTAACTCCAACGCCGGCGGTTGACCGACAGAACACCGGGGTTGAGCCTGGAAACACCTGGGTGCAAACCGGCAACCATCAGGTGGATTGACGAGGCTTGGTGGGGTTCCCTGGATTGGGATGAGCTCTTGCTCACGGGCGGCCTGCCCCGGAAGTGCTGCAAGCAATGCCTTGGTATAGGGATGTGACGGATTGTCGAGGACATCGCGAACTTTGCCCGTTTCCACGATACGCCCTGCATACATCACAGCCATACGATCACATATCTGCGAGACGACACCGAGGTCGTGGGTGACCAGGATGATTGAAGCACCAAGGCTGTCACGGCGCTCTTTTAAGAGCCGCAGTATCTGGTCCTGCACCGTAACATCAAGAGCAGTTGTCGGTTCATCCGCTATGATCAAGCGCGGCCGCAGCGCCAGCGCCATGGCAATAACCACACGCTGGCGCAAGCCTCCGGAAAGCTCATGGGGATAGGCGTCAAGTCGGCGTTCGGGCGACGTTACGTGAACATCCCGCAACAACTGCAGCGCAGCCTCTCGGGCCTCCTTTTTACTGACATTTCTATGACGGCGTATAACTTCGCTGATCTGCTTACCGACGCGCATTGTAGGATTAAGAGCAGTTAGCGGATCCTGAAAAATGAAGGCAACATCGCGTCCGCGGATTTTTGACATCTCGCCTTCATTTCTGACAACCAGATCGCCAGCACCCTCAAGCAATATCTGACCACCACTGACCCGAGCTGTAGCTCCACCAAAAAGACGCAGTATCGAGCGGCAGGTGGCTGATTTTCCACAGCCGGATTCTCCCACTATTCCGAAGATTTCGCCGGGATTGACATCGAAGCTGACGCCATCGACAGCACGCACGACACCCGATGGGCTATTAAACTCGGTCATGAGATCACGGACAGAAAGAAGGCTCATGACTTACCCCTTCGGCTTCAATGTTGTGGCCAATCCTTCGCCCAGCAGCGAGAACGCAATGCCAATCCAGACGATCGCCAAACCTGGGAAAATGGTCATCCAAGGTGCCTCGCGCATATAGTCGATACTTTCGACGATCAGCAGCCCCCACTCCGGAGCGGGAGGCTGCACACCCAACCCGAAAAAGGACATTGCTGCCACGGCCTGAACCGTGAGAACAACATCTGACATAGAATAGACGATCGCCGGCGTAACAACATTCGGCATGATATGGCGCAGCATCACGCGCAATTTTCCAAACCGCAGAACCCGGGTGGCGTCGACATATTCGAGCCGCGAGACGAGAAGAGTTTCACCGCGCACAATGCGTGCGTAACCGATCCAGTTAACGATGAAAAATGCGATGTAGAGATTTGTTTCGCTGGGTCCGAGCACCCCGACTATCGCGAGAATAAGGACGTAAAACGGAAATGCCCAAACAATATCTGTGACCCGCATCAAAACTGCATCAACAATGCCACCGAAATAGCCAGCAGCCAGTCCGATCATAATCCCCATGATCATGGGTCCAAAGACACAGATGAGCGCTAGTCGCAGATCGTATACAGCCCCTGCCAGAACGCGCGTGAAAATATCGCGCCCGAAATTATCAGTACCGAACCAGTGGAGCGCAGACGGTGGTTGCATTGCCCCCGCAAAATCGAGTGCGAAGGGATCGTAGGGTGACAATATCGGCGTCACGATTGTAGCTGCCAGTGTGATGAGCAGCATAAGGATGCCAATCGCCCCAGACCAGGTACGCAGAAGTTTGCGGAGCATAGACATGATCTACTCCATTCTGACGCGCGGGTCGGCCAGCGCGTAACAGATGTCGGTAATCAGATTGACAATCACAACCATGATGGCGAAAAAGACTGTCAGCCCCCGGATCACTGGCAAATCGCGAGAAACGATAGCGTCGATCAACAGGCTTCCGAGACCTGGTACAGAAAAGATTTTCTCGACTACGACAGTACCCCCGACGATCCAGCTTACCCGAACCCCAATAATGGATATCGTAGAAATAAGGCTGTTGGGCAAAACATGCCGGAGAAAAAGTTCCGAACGCCGAAGACCTTTTGCGCGCGCGGTGTCGATATAGTCTGCTTTCATCGTATCAATCAGGGCTGCGCGCAAGCTCTGCTGTATAAGAGCAGCGGTTGAAAGGCCTACAACCAAAGAAGGCAGAAATAGCCTATTCAAATTGGTCCAGAAGCCGGTTCCGACACCGCCCGTAGCAAACCAGCCCATGCCGAGTGCCAACCAGATAATCAGCATATAGCAAAGCCAGAACGGCGGCATAGCTATGAGCACAACAAAGACCTGACGAATGACGTTGTCGATGAAGCGGCCGCGGTAAATGGCGGCAGTGATGGCAAATGGTAGAGCGATCAGAAGCGCGATAATGGTTGAGTAAGCCACAATCGCGAGTGTGAAAGGCAATCGTTCCATTACCAGCGTAATAATTGGTTGCTTGTGAAAGATCGAAACGCCGAAGCTGCCCGTCAAGCAATCACGCAGGAAATAGATATACTGCATCCATATCGGCTTATCGAGCCCCCAGAGTTCTCGCATTGCCTGCAACTCCTCGGCGCTAGCGCGCGTTCCCATTGCACGTGAAGCCGGGTCACCTGGCACGATCTGCAAAAGCAGGAAGCTGATCAGTGTAATCCCTAACAGAACCGGGATCAGCATCAGCAGACGTTTTAAGATGGAAAAGATCATGGTGTTCGCTAACGTTTGACTTTGGCGTCGATCCGCATTCGAAAGTGACTTTCGTGATGCGGATGGCACAACTCGTTAGAAGTGTCAGACCTTGCCGAATTGCCGGCGGCTAGGCTACGAAGTGCCGTTCATTTTTTGCGCGTCAGGATTATTGCTCCCTGCTGTCTTAACGCGGACAGCAGGGGCGAAACGCGAGGAATATTGATCCCTCATTTTTCCAGTTTCACATCCTCAAGACGGAAATTTGAGGTAGGCAATACTTCAAAGCCTTTTACATTGTTGCGGGCCGCCCAAGCGGTTGCAGGATGGTAGAGGAAAATATATGGCGCTCCGTCATGCAGAATACTGATCATTTCTTTAAACATTGCGCCGCGTTTTTCACCATCGACGGTCTTACGTTCTTCCGTGTAAAGTTCATTGAGCCGATCGTTCTTCCACTGGGTGTGGTAAGCGTTGGCGCGTTCCGGGTTAACGGCTACAAACCCAATGATTTGATCGGGATCAATCGTGTCGGATGTCGTGTAAGACACCGACATGTCGTAATTGCCTGCTTTGGTTGTTTCCCATTGCGTGCCGCCCTCAAGCATCTGAACTTTAAGCTTCACACCAATTTGTTGCAGCATTGCTTGAAGCGCAATGGCCGCGTTTCGGCTGGTTGCAGCGCCTGAATCAACAACAAGCTGTGCTTCAAAACCACTTGCATAACCTGCATCCGTCAAAAGCGCTTTGGCTTTGGCAAGGTCATAGGGATAAGGAGCAAGGTTCGGATCGGCATAGGCCATGACAGGCATGGCCGATGCAGCGGGTTTGCCAGCCCCATAAAGCACACCCTGTACCAGTGCGTTCTTGTCGATCGCATAGTTGAGGGCCTGACGCACACGTTCATCATCAAAAGGTTTGCGTGTCGTGTTGAGCTGTACGAAGTCGGCGCGATAAGGGATAGTCTGGCCAACACTGATACCCTCCTTATTGCCAAGCTCCTTTAATTGATTAACCGGTGGATCCAGCGCCACATCAACTTCGCCTGCCTCAAGTTTGATGGCGCGCGCTGAAGGTTCCGTGACGACGTCAAGACGTGCCTCCTCAACAAAAGGTTTGCCCTGCTGCCAGTAATGTGGATTTTTAGCCAGTTCCACTTTCGAGCCCCGTACCCAGGATTTCAGCATGAAAGGACCTGAGCCAACCGGCGTATCGAAGAAAGTTGCTCCTTTGGCTTCTACCTGTGCCTTTGGCAAAATAGCAGCCGCAAATAGCCCTAGATTGTTGAAGGCCGGTGTGAAGGGTTCGGCGAGCTTCATCGTGATTTCACGGGGGCCGACAATTTCAAAACCAGTAATCGGGCGATAAAATCGGCCCCAACCGGATTCTTTCGAGGCCGCGCGCTCAATAGAAAATTTGACGTCTTCAGCAGTTACTGGAGTGCCGTCAGAAAACTTTGCTTCTCGCAACTTAAAGTTCAGCGTCAACCCATCTGGTGAAACAGTCCAGCTTTCCGCAAGGCCTGGTTCGAGCTTCTCGCCTGTTTTATCCGGACGAACGAGCGTGTCAAAAATAAGCAGCTGGGTCCAGATCGAACCATTATCGCTGGTTGCAATCGGATCGAGTGTAATGGGATCAAAACCGATTGCGACACGCAGTGGATCAGCTTGTGCCGTGAAGGCGGAAAGCGAAAAAACAGACGCAAGGAAAAAGCCCTTTAGGCCGATCTTGAAAAGCATGAGAGTGCTCCTACACCATTTGCTTGCACTAAAGCGGCGTCCCCTTATTTTTATAGCCGCCGCTTCGTTACTGCAGAAATTAGACAACAACCACATGTAAGGATAATAATAAATCAGCTACCTCTTATTAATAGGCTGATAATGGATTTACGCGAGCTGGAACTGTTTGGAACGCTTATGCGTGTCGGGACGACGATAGAAACCGCCCGTTTACTAGGAATATCTCAGCCCAGTGTCAGCGGACAATTGAAACGCCTGGAGAGCAGACTAGGCTTCTCTCTGTTTCATCGGACCGGTAATCGGCTTGAGCCTACGCGCGAGGCAAATGAGCTTTTTGCGCTCTCCATGCCGATTTTTTCGACGCATACCCTCGTGCGCTCTGAACTATCGACATTACGCCATCGCGCGTCACGGCCAGTCGCAGTTTCGGCAACACCAGCGCTCGTCGAGAGTTTTATTGGGCCCGTTCTGTTGAAAGCTGGTTATCATAACTGGAAACAGCGCCTGCTTTTAAGGGTTCACACACCTGAGGAGGACTTACGCAAAGAGGAAGCTGACATCGGTTTACAAATGGCTTTACCACCAAAGGCCGAGTTTCATTCCTATATCGTGGGGCAGACACAGTTGGTGGCGGTTCTGCAGTCTGACCATCCGCTGACTACGTCAAAATCGCTTAGCTGCTCCATTCTCGCGAAAAATCCACTTGTTTGTTATAATGCCGATTGGTCACCCATGGGGGGCACTATTCGCAATGCTTTTGCCGCTCAAGGGTTAAATTATGACCCAGTTTGTGTCGTGCCTTTCTGTGGGACAGTATGCAGCCTAGTGCGCGCATGTGGCGGAGTTGGTATAGTGGATGCCATGACCGCGAAAGACTACGCGATGCAGGGTCTGGTTTCAGTGCCAATTTCCGATCTGCCGCCGGTCTCAATAATCGCCTTTCATCGACGAAACGAGCCATTACGAGCATCTGTCCAAGATTTCCTGACAGCACTGCGCCACCGGCCGTAATGTCCTCCAATCAGCCAGCACGACCGCACATCATCACCAATTATCAGCGTTGATGGCAATCATGAGTACGGACGCCAAGACAAGCGAATTATCGCGTATCTTCATGCTTCAAATAAACGGAAGTCCGTTGAAAAATGTATTCAGAACGTCTTTATAGGGGAGATCGTGTAATTAAGTACGAGTTTCTTATCATACCAGAATTTTCAACCACGGGTCTCGGCAAGTCGCGAAATGGTGAAAAAGAATTATCAAAGACAAGATCCAGCCCTCTTGCGTCGCCTGCTGAGGTCTAAGGACAGAATGGATGCTGCATCGCATGAGTCATGGTCCGTTCGACGATTAGCACAGGTAAGCGGTGTCTCAGAGGCTCACTTCGCCCGCGCGTTCAAGACGGCGTTTGGGGTGCCACCGCATCGCTATCTTCTTTCCCGCCGGATCGAGCGCGCGAAGGCAATGCTGCGAGATACCGAAGAGCCGGTAACCGAAATAGCGTTTCAGACTGGCTGGGCAAGCCTAGGCACATTCGGTCGCGTTTTCCACGACATCACAGGTGAAAACCCCTCCGAACACCGCAGCAGCGAAAGAGCGGGCACGCCCCCACTCAATCGTGTGCCACACTGCTTCGTCAGTGCGGCTCAACGTCCCGACCTCACAATAGCAGTTTCGGAGAAGCGGCGACAGGATAAGGCTGCTAAACGCGGTCTATGACAAACAGGAGAGCAGTCATGGACAGAGCAATTACAAATCAAGCAATAGCGGTGGCGGGCATTTATGTACGCGACCAGGAAGAGGCGCTCGATTTTTATGTCGGGAAACTAGGATTTACAATTCACACTGATGCAAAAAACGGGGACTATCGTTGGTTGACAGTCCAGCTTCCAGACCAGCCCGGCTTCCAACTCGGGTTGTTCCGGCCGCAACCGCCCACAGTAGACGGCGCAACTTCAGATCTGCTTGACGAGATCGTCGCTAAGGGTGCAATGCCGCCGCTGGTGATGGTCGTTGATGATTGCCGCGCCGCGCATGAAATTTTGGCGGCAAAAGGCGTCGAATTCACCCAGGAGCCCATTAGCCGCTTCGGCGGCGTCGACGCAAGCTTTCGCGACCCATCTGGTAATGGCTGGAAATTGTTGGAAGCGCGGTGATGACCATCGAATTCACCGTTGACGATGGTGATACTCCCCAGGTGTCAGCCCAGTTACGCGGCGAAACATCGCAATGAACGCACTGACATTACTATAACCGAGATCCAAAGCGACAGTGGTGACCCCAAGGCCATCGGCGAGCATCGTGACCGCCTTTAGCGTGCGTGCTCGCTGTCGCCAGGCGACAATACCCAAGCCGGTTTCAGCTTGAAAGCGCCGCGCCAACGTACGTGGTGAAATCCCTCCCCACCTCGCCAAATCTTCGACTGATCGCGTGTCTGCGAGATCGGCCAATATCGCGTCAGTTATCCGTCGAAGACGCGGGTCGGTTGGATTGGAGAGCCCTAAGGGCTCCTCGACTAGATCGCCAATTTCGTCAATTACAATTCTCCCTAACCGCTTCTGTTTTTCCGTCCGAGGCTTTTCATTCCAAAACGCCACTCGGTGAACAAGTTCCTTCAACAGGGTTGTGACACGCAGTGTTTGAGGTATTGAACGCAATTTTTCACAATCAGGTTCGCTGACATATACACTCCATCCTCTGAAGGGCCCATGAGAGCACACCGCATGCGAGATGTTAGGTGGGATCCAGATTGCATGTGAGGTAGGCACGACCCACCAACCGAGCGGCGTGCTGATTGACAACATGCCCGCAAGACTGCCGATGAGTTGCCCTTGCGAATGTGAGTGCAATAATGTGGTGCGCGGCTGCTCCTCCTGCCATTCTATCGCACGGATATTATCTCGCTGCGTGACGCTTGCGACATCGGCAAGAGTGAGATGAGGTTCCGACATGGCAATTCCACGGTATATTTTGGTAAAAGCAAGGTAGTTTCGACTTCCTTGATGAGCAAGAATGGATTTCATGGAACAAAAATTCAATAATTTTGAAATTCTCGCTCACAACGCCTCTGCTTGGGATCATCAGGCTCGACAAGGCAGCCCCTGGTCTCAACCGGTAAGCCAACATGTCATCGCGGCTGCAAAGCAAGGCGTCTGGCAAATATACCTCACTCCGCAGCCATTGCCTTCCGATTGGCTTGGTGACGTGAAAGGCAAGAAAGTGCTCTGCCTGGCATCCGCCGGTGGTCAGCAGGCACCGGTGCTCGCTGCAGCGGGTGCAGAAGTAACCGTTTTTGACCTGTCGGAGGAGCAGTTAAACAAGGATGCGATGGTTGCTCGCCGCGATGATCTGTCGATTGCGATCGTGCATGGCGACATGTGTGACCTCTCGTCCCTCCCCACCGGTGCTTTCGACTACATCCTTCATCCGATATCGAACCAGTATGTGCAGGATATCAAACCAGTCTGGCATCAATGCCGCCGTGTATTGCGCACGGGGGGCGCGCTGATGAGCAGTTTCTTTAATCCTGCGATTTTTATCGCCGACCGCACTCACTCCACCGATGACAATGATCTCATTCGTCTACGCTTTCCAACACCCTATTCCGACCTCACTGATTTAGGCCCGCGTGAGCTGAATGAGAAAATAAGACGGAAAGAGCCATTTATTTTCGGGCACGACTTACAGTCTCAGATCGGTGCGCAACTCGCCGCCGGCTTCATGATGACGCACTTTTTCGAGGAACGGCATCCCGATCCGAGATTTAAGATCGAGCGATACCTTCCCAGCTTCATAGCGACACGAAGTATTAGTGTCCGATGAACGACTATATTGCCATAATGGGCAACTCTTCAGACAGGCGTCGTACAGCGGAGTAAGGACGTGCTGACAAAGTTGATGTGCCCGACCACCGCCATCACGTCCCATTCGCGACAAGAACCAGGCTCAGGGACGGACGCCACGCATCTCTTATTTCGCTGGCGATAGCATTGTTAAGCTATCGGGGTCTGATTTGCAGGCGTTTCTCTTTTTCAGATTAGCGCTGTACCGGGATAATGAATCTACATACCATCTTTTTCGCCAATGAACGACCACAACCACTTGAACAATTGGCCGAAGTCATTCGCCATTCTCCCAAAATCTGCGATCATCATCGTTATTTGGTGATACGCGTATACACCTGAAAATGCGAGGATTAGCAGAACGATATAGGGCCATATAGAAGGCGACCTACGATGTGGAAGCGGCTTATCGCCTCGATCTGGTGGATTCTTTCCCAAAGAAACCTCCTACGACACTACTGGAATACTCTTCCACTCGCGATTCCACCAAAAAGCTTGCCCCACTATATCGCGGAGGATGCAGCATTCAACAACCTTTTGGACAGACCAAAACGCAACAGCGCTGATACTGTAGCGAAGAAAGCTAAATAGAATGCCCACCCCTGACTTCTACTAATTAGGAGGTACCAGCGGTGCCGATTGCAAATAGGAAACGCCGCGGACCGCCATCCCTAACATTCGCTCTCCGCTTTGAAGGATCACGAACGGATAAACTCGCTTTCCCATCGCCATACGTTCGTCTGACGATGAAACGTCTAAAACTGCTTTCTTCGCAGACCGACACGCCCTTTAAGCCACTCCGGCTTTTCCACGGTCTTCGAATATTCCATGTCCGCCAATACAAACTCAAGCGCTTCTTGCGGCAGATCGACAGCCCGTGGAACTTCGTTCGCTCTACTCACATGCATCAAAAGCTGCTCGCAGAGCGCTAATGTTTCTCCATTCGCGTTGAACAGCCGCATAAACACATGCATACGTTTGTAGTCAGCATCCAGGATAGACACTTCAACGTTCAACGCTTCGTTGATATGGCATTCTTTCAAATAACCGATACGACTGTCTAAGGTATAGAGCGTGGCATCCGTTGCCTCACGATATGCTGTATCAATGCCAATTCGCTCCATATAAGCTGTGGCGGCGTGCGAAAACACGATGCCATAGGCGTAATCCGCCATATGGCCGTTATAGTCAATCCATTCGCTTGCCACGCGGGTGCCGTAGATGAGCATTCCCATTGTCATTGCTTTCTACCTCGCTCGAACCGAGCATAGAACTCGCCCACGATGCCTCTACGGAAGAGCAGAACGCAGGCCATGAAGATGACACCAGTGACGATTGTCACGGGGAAGTCCGAGGTTGCGAGATAGTTCTGAAGAGCGACTACGAAGGCTGCGCCGACGATAGGGCCGATCAGTGTACCGATGCCGCCAAGCAGCGTCATCAGGATCACTTCGCCCGACATCT